>JAUIED010000143.1 GCA_030428905.1 Gammaproteobacteria bacterium | reverse complement strand
ACCAGAACCCCGGCAACCACCCTGACAAGCAGGGATCGCCCCCAGGGCGAACCCTGCTCCCGGCGAGGGCGGGGCCCGGGGCAGAGCCCCGGCACTACCACCCGCAACCTCTTCCAATCCCCGCCATCCCCTCCCAGACCTCTTCTCTCCTCTTCTCCTCTTCCTCTTCCTGTCATACTCCCCTTCTTCCCCCGACCCAGAGCCCCCGATGACCACAACCAACCACGCCGTAGTCCTCGCCGCCCGCCCAAACGGCGCCCCCGTCGAATCCGACTTCCGCGTCGAACAACGCCCCATCCCCCCACTCGCCCCCGGACAGATCCTCTGCCGAAACCTCTTCATCTCCCTCGACGCAGGCTTTCGCAACTGGATGGACGAAGACAGCGGCGACAACGTCCTCCCGGCCATGCCGCTGGGCGAACCCGTCATGGGGCTGACCCTCTCCCAGGTAATGGAAAGCCAACACCCCGACTATCAACCGGGCGAATATCTGATGGCGCGCTTCGCCTGGGAGGAACACACGGTGACCGACGCGGGTGATTTCATTTCCCGCCTCCCCAGCAAGCCGCGTGATCCCTTAAGCCACTACCTCGGCGTGCTGGGTGATACCGGGTTGTCTGCTTATTTCGGCCTGACGGATCACGGCCGCGTGCAAACGGGCGAGACGGTGCTGGTCAGCGCCGCAGCGGGTGCAGTGGGCAGCATCGCGGGTCAGATTGCACGCATCCACGGCGCCCGCGCCGTTGGCATTGCCAGCGGTGCCGAGAAGTGTGCACAACTGATAGATGTACTTGGATACGATGCCGCTGTTGATCGCACACAGGCCGATATCGATGCAGCGATAGAGCGCGCCTGCCCGAACGGGGTGGATGTTTATTTCGACAACGTCGGCGGCCCGCTCCTCGAGCACGTGCTGGATCAGATCAACGAAGATGCGCGCATCCTGCTTTGCGGCGCCGTGGCTTCCTACAGCGCAACCGAGCCGCTACCCGGCCCTCGAAACCTGTTTCAGCTCACCACCAAACACGCCAGCATGCACGGCTTCATGACGCACCTGCAGCTGCCCCGTTACGACGAGGCGCGCGACGTACTGGGCGGTTGGATCGACGCGGGCAGGATCACCGTGCCGGAGCACCGGCTCGAAGGTATCGACAACGTCGGACGGGCATTCTGTGATCTCTTTCGGGGCGCCAATTTCGGCAAGAGCGTCGTCGCGCTCTAACGCCCCAGGAGGCTCGCTACCGCACGGGCCGCTTCCGCGCCCTCGCAAGCACCGACGCGCAAGTCGTCGCGCAGCGCACGGAACGCATCGAGATAGGTGGCATCGGTCTGCGCACGATCCAGCACCTCGAGCAACTGAGCTGCCAGTGCTTCGCCTGTAGCGTCATCCTGCAGAAGCTCCGGCACCAGCGCCTTACCTGCCAGGATGTTCGGCAGCGCAACGAACGGCGTGCGCACCAGCCGTCGGGCAAGCTGATAAGACAACCCACCGAGCTTGTAGCTCACGACGAACGGTCGCAGCAGGCACATGGCTTCCAGGGTGCTGGTACCGCTCTTGACCAGCGCCGCATCGCACGCGGTAAGCGCGCGGCGGGCATTGCCGCGGTCGATGATCACGCCGGGCAGGTTTACCGCCATCTCTTCCACGCGCTGCGCGATCTCTTCGCGAAGACACGGCACCACGAACTGCACATCGCGCTCCGCAGCTATGCGCCGGGCGGCGTCGAAGAAAACCGGCCCCATGAGCGCCACTTCGGAGTTGCGGCTGCCGGGGAGAATGGCGATGACAGTCTGTGCGGTGACGCCAAGCGTCGTTCGCGCGTCCATGCGTGCAACATCCGACGAGCAGGCATCGTCGATGGCATGCGCCAGCGGATGGCCAACGTAGGCCACCTTCACATCCAAGCCTTCGTAAAATGCGGATTCGAAGGGGTACAGCGCAAGCAGCAGGTCCGTGCTCCGACCAAGACGTTTGGCACGACCGCGACGCCAGGCATAAACCGAGGGGCTCACATAGTGCACCGTCGGCACACCACGCTTCTTCAAACGCCGTTCCAGCAGGAGGTTGAACACGTTGAAATCCACGCCGATGAAAGCGTCGACTTCCGCGTCGAGCAGCTGGTCTCGCAGCCCGAACAGCATGCGTAAAAGCTCGGGCAGGCGTCGCAGAGGATCGACGAAGCCATTCACCGACAAGCGGTCCATGGGATAGAGCGTTTGAAGTCCCTGCGCGATCATACGCGGGCCACCAACGCCGAGAAAACTGGCGCCCGGATGCAAACGGGTAAGTTCCGCCATAAGGCCGGCACCCAGATTGTCGCCGGAGGGTTCGCCCGCGAGAATGCCGATCTTCAAGGCGCGCGTATCAGCCACGCGGCCGGACGATGCCCCACCTGGAACTTTCCACGGTCGCGGCAAAGCGATCCACCAGTGCCGAGCGGGTGCGCAGATCGGCCAGCTCAGACAGGGCTTCGTCCGTAGTCAGGCCTGACCGATAAACCACCCGATACGCATCCTTGATGGCCTTCAGCTCGTCCTTGTCGAAACCGCGGCGGCGCATGCCTTCGAGGTTCAATCCCGCAGCGCCTGCCGGGTTACCAGCAACGGTGAGAAAGTCCGGCACGTCTTTCACCACCAGGCTCATGGCCGCGATGTGCGTGTGCGCGCCAATGCTGCGAAACTGCGCAACGCCCGAGTAGCCACCGAAGTTGGCGTAATCGCCCACGTGCACGTGCCCGGCGATGGATGCGTTGTTAGCCATGATGACATGATCCCCAACGATGCAATCGTGGCCGACGTGTACATACGCCATGAGCAGACAGCCGTTGCCGATCGCCGTCTTTGAATCATCCTGCACCATGCCGCGGTGAATCGTGACCCCTTCGCGAATCGTGTTGTTGTCACCGATTTCGAGCACCGTAGGCTCACCCTGGTAGGCCAGCGCAGGTGTGTCCTCCCCAACGGTGGAGAACTGGTAGATGTGGTTGTTGCGGCCGATCGTGGTCGGACCTTTGATTACGACATGCGACTCCACCA
Source organism: Gammaproteobacteria bacterium (assembly GCA_030428905.1). GTDB lineage: Bacteria > Pseudomonadota > Gammaproteobacteria > Pseudomonadales > Azotimanducaceae > SYFY01. Next base: position 8,129 of record JAUIED010000143.1, on the reverse strand, counting down.
CCGTGCCGTCGCCGATCTCCACATCTTCGCCAATGATCGTCCAGGGGCCGATGGAGACGTCCGCGCCGAGGCGCGCGCTGGAGTGAACGATGGCGCGCGCGTCGATCACGTGGCGACCACGGTAATTTCCGCAGAGCAGGCGAGCGTGTCGTCCACATACGCCTTGCAGTCGAACTTCATGATCCGGGACCGGTCTGCCAGCAGGCGACTTTCCATCATCAGCTGATCTCCAGGCACTACGGGTCGCTTGAAGCGCGCCTTCTCCACAGCGCCGAGCATGTACAGCGTGCCGTCTTCCGGGCGAGTGCCTTTCGTTTCGAAGGCAAGCACGCCAGAGAGCTGCGCCATGGCCTCTACGATGAGCACACCGGGTAACACGGGCTGCTCCGGAAAGTGGCCGTTGAAAAACTCTTCGTTGGCCGTGACGTTTTTGAAACCGCGCACATACTCGCCGGGCGTGAGCTCCACCACGCGATCGACGAGCAGAAAGGGATAGCGGTGCGGAAGGTAGCGTTTGAGCTCCTGGATGTCTTTCATGATTCCTGTTTCTTTTCCAGCGCACGCTCGAGTTGGCGCACGCGCTTTGCCAGCTTGTCCAGCGACTGGAACTGCAGCGCGTTTCGCTTCCAGGCGGTGCGCGAATTGTGCAGCACCGAGCCCGAATACACACCTGGTTTGTCGATGGACGTGGTAATGGTGGTCACCGCACTCACCATCACGCCATCGCAGATCTCGATGGGTTTGTCACCGCCGGCACCGGAGCCGCCGGCGAACACACAGTGCCGGCCGATCTTCGTGCTGCCGGCGATACCTACACAGCCGCACAGAATCGAGTGCGCGCCGATGTGGCAGTTGTGACCGATCTGCACCTGGTTGTCGATCTTCACGCCCTCCTCGATCACCGTATGCTCAAGCGCGCCACGATCGACGCAACTATTTGCGCCAATACTCACGTCGGCACCGATGCGCACGCCGCCGAGTTGGGCAATGGTCTCGAGGCGGCCGCTGGCATCCGGCGTGAAACCAAAGCCGTCAGCACCGATCACCGCACCGCTATGTACGATACTACGAGCACCGAGGTGAACGTTGCTGTAGAGCACGCAGGACGGATAGAGAATGGCGTCTTCACCGATCTCGCAGCGCGCGCCGACACAAGCGTGCGCGTGCACGCGCGCACGCGCGCCGATGAGCGTTTCCTCACCCACCACTGCATGCGGACCAATACACGCATCCTCGTGCACCTGGGCGCTCTCGTGCACCACGGCCGAGGGATGTACGCCAGGCGCAACAGGCTCCGGCACCGCGAACAACTGCGTAGCTCTTGCAAACGCCAGGTAAGGGTTGTCACAGACCAGCACCGGCACGGGGCTGTCGGCCGCATGCTCCGCCTTCAACAGCACCGCGCCAGCACGGGTACCCGGCAATTCCTTTACGAAAGCAGGGCTCGACAGGTGGGAAAGCTGGTGCGGTAGTGCCGTGGGCAGGCTACCGATGCCGGCGACCCGGATTTCCGGGTCGCCAAGGAGCTCCGCTCCCAGCTTTTCGCCAAGCTCGAGGAGCGTAAACTCAGGCACGGTCCTAGCGGGAAGCCTTCTCGTTCAGCTTCTCGGTCACGCGACGGGTGATGTCGTGCTTGGTGTTCACGTAGTGGAAATTGCCGCGCTCGGAGATGACGTCGTAGCCTTCGAGCTCGATCAGATCTTTCAGCACTGCATCCACCTTCGGCACCATATCCCGCAGGATTTCCTCCTGCCGGTCTTTCACAGCCTTCTGCAGCTTGTTCACCAGGAACTGCAGATCGATCTGCATGTCCTCGATGTCCTTCGCCGCAGCGCGCTTGGCTTCATCGCTCATCACGTCAGCATCTTTCTGCAGCTTCTCCTGCTGCGTCTTGATGCGGTTCTGCAGGCCCTTGGCTTCGTCCTGGTCCTTCTGCAGATCGGCGTTAATCTTCTCCAGGCGCGACTTGACCGCCTCCGCCTCGAATATCGCCCGCTGCGTATCCAGCACGGCGAGTTTCAGCTCCGCATGGGCGCTTCCCGCAGCCATCAGCAGCACGGTGGTGAGTGTGGTCGCAAACTTCTTGATCACGTAAACATCTCCTCAGCAGTCATTGGCGCGCTTTGACCTGGGCGCGAGGGCGGGGATTGTATCGGCTTGGATTGGAAAAGACGAATACCCCACCACCTTCGTTTGACCCGATTTTGCGCCCCTGGTTCTAGAACGTCCGCCCCAGCTCGAACTGGAACGACTCGGTTTCATCGAATTCACCATCGTTGAACGGCTTGGCAATGCTGAACGTCATGGGTCCGAGACCGGTGAGCCAGGTCACGCCGAAGCCGAAGGCGTAGCGCAGCTCGTCGGCATCGAAATCAAAGCAATTGCGGCTGTAGCTGCGGCAGTTGGTGCTGAACACGTTGCCCGCATCCACGAAGAACACGGAACGGAATTGCCGGGTGTCGTCCACGAAGGGCAACGGGAAAATCAGTTCCGCCGAGAACTCCGTCAGCAGATTGCCACCGAACGGGTCGCCGTCCGGGTCGAAGAATGCGCGCGGCAACGGATTGCCGTTGATATCCACATCCGGATTGGTGCTGCGCGGGCCCAGCGTGGAGCTCTCAAAACCACGCACGCTGCCAAAACCGCCGGAGAAAAAGTGCTCATAGAACGGGATGTCCAGGTCCCCGTAGGTATCTGCGTAGCCCAGCTCTGTGCGCAGGCGCAGGGTCCAGTCGCCCCACAACGGGAAGTAACGCTCACCGTTGTAGATCAGCTTGTAGAACTCGGTGTCGCTACCGGGCACCGCAACCTCGAGCGAAATCTGCTGCGCTGTGCCTCGCGTGGGAAACAGTCCGCGGTTGAGCGTGGAGCTGCTCCAGGAGAAATTCGCTTTGAAGTTCAGTGCATCCGCGCCGTTTTCCCGGAGGTAGTCCTGAATCTCACGCGCCGGGAAACGGCCTTCCAGGATCTCGGTGTACTCCGCCTGCAGGCCGAAGTTGATGCGCTGGGTCTCGCCGATGGGGAAGCCGAAATTCACACCGAGACCGGCCGCATCGGTGCTGAAGCGAGCGATATTGCGCTCATCGAAATCCAGGCGCCGCACGAACACGTTGAAGCCGCGGCTGATGCCGTCGAGGGTGTAGTACGGGTTGAAGTAGTTGAAGCTCGCCGATTTCTGGTAGTCAGATACGCTCACGCCGATGCCGAGCTGGTTACCGGTACCAAACACGTTGTTCTGCTGGTAGTTCGCGCCGAGGATCAGACCCGTACCCTGCGCGTAGCCGAGTGTGGCAGAAATGCTGCCGGAAGGCTGTTCTTCGACGGTGAAATTCACGTCGATCTGATCGTCTGTACCCGGTACCTGCGGCGTCTCGACGTCCACCGTGCCGAAGTAACCAAGCCGTTCAAGCCGCACCTTGGACAGGTCGATCTGCGCAGTCGACGCCCACCCGGCTTCCATCTGCCGCATCTCCCGGCGCATCACCTCATCCTGCGTGACCCGGTTACCGGAGAAACTGATGCGCCGCACGTAGGCCCGCTTGCCCGCATCGACAAAGAACTCCACGTCCACGGAACCGTCTTCGTTGATTCGCGGCACACCGCTGGCGGTAGCGAAGGTGAAGCCGGCATTGCCGAGCGCGGTGGTGATGAACTCTTCTGTTGCGGTCACCCGCGCCTGCGAGAACGTCTGCCCCGCCTCGACCACGAAGAGCGAGCGCAGCGCTTCCGGCTCAAGGTCGCCCAGCTCGCCGATGAGCCCCACGTCGCGCACGGTGTACACATCGCCCTCGTCGACGTTGACCGTGATGTACACCTGACTGCGGTCCGGGGTGATGCTCACCTGTGTGGACTCGATGTTGAAAGCGACGTAGCCGCGGTCTTTGTAATACGACTCGAGCTTCTCCAGGTCGCCGGTAAACTTCTCACGCGAGTATTTGTCGTCGTTGCGGTAGAACGACAGCAGGCTCGGATGCTGCAGCTCGAACTGGTCGAGCAGCTGCTCCTCCGTGAAATCTTCGTTACCCACGACATTGATGTGGCGGATACCGGAGCTCTTGCCCTCTTCAATTTTGATGCTGATGGCTACACGGTTGCGCGGCAGCTCTTCGATGTTCGTGTCGATACTGGCGCCGTACCTGCCCTGGCTGACGTACTGCCGCTCGAGCTCAAGCCCCACGCGTTCCAGCGTCGCCTGCTTGAAGATCTCGCCTTCACGCAGGCCCTGCTGCGACAGACCATCCATCAGCGCTTCGGTTTTGATGGCCTTGTTGCCATCGATCTCGATGGATTCGATGGCTGGGCGTTCCTTGACCGTGATGACGAGCACGCCATCATCCCGCGCCATGCGAATGTCGTCGAAGTAGCCGGAACTGAACAGCATGCGCATGAGCTGCCGGGTAGAACGCTCATCAATACGATCGCCCACGTTAACCGGCAGCAGGTTGAACACCGTGCCGGCCGACACCCGCTGCAGCCCCTGCAGGCGGATATCGGAAATGGTGAAGGTATCCGCCACGACCAGCGAAGGTACGAATGCGACCAATGCTACGAGCAGTACGCGTCGTGCTGCTGCCCGGAAATCAACCTCTCTCAAAACGCTTCCCAATCCCGATGTCAGCTGCTGACAAGCCGTGCCACGTCATTGTAAAGGGCGAGAATCATCAGCCCCCCCACCAGAAACATACCCACCTGATAGCCGAGCTCCATGACGCGCTCCGAAACGGGCTTGCCACTGATCCACTCGGCGCTTGCGAATATCACGTGCCCGCCATCCAGTATCGGGATGGGGAGCAGGTTCAGTACCCCGAGCGACACGCTGAGCAGCGCCAGCACGCCCAGGAAATATTTCCAGCCCACGCGTGCAGAATCTCCGGCCACCTTCGCTATGGTGATGGGCCCGCTCAGATTGCTGAGGGAGACCTGCCCGAAAACCATTTTCTTGAGCAGGTTGATAGTCAGCACCACGGTGGAGCCAGTTTTTGCAAGCCCCTCGCCCACTGCTTCTACCACACCATAGCGAATTTCATTGTAGGCCGGCCCCACGCCGAGAAAGCCGACGGCCTCCCCATCCACCTCGCGTGCCTCCGGACGAACATCTACCTGGCGCTGTTCCGGACCCCGCTGCAACAGCAGGGACACGGTTGTCGCCGGGTAGCGACTGATCTGCTCCTGAAATGCCGACCAGTCGGCGAGCGGCTGATCGGCGAGCTGCAAGAGGAGATCTCCAGATTGCAGGCCTGCCTCTGCCGCCGGTGAGCCCTCCACTACTTGCCCTACCACCGCGGGCAGACGCGGATCGATACCGAGCGAGCCCAGCAGGTCCGGCTCATCCACGCCACGGTGCCAGTTGTCGATAGGCACGTCATACACCTGCGCCCGATCGCCGCCCAGAAAAGCCGCACCGATGCGGATACTACCGGTGTCGCCGAGGCGTGCCGCCAGCGCCATGTTCACTTCCTGCCAGGTGCGCGTGGCCTCACCGTCCACTGACTGGATCTGCATGTTTTCCGCAAGCCCCGCGCGTGCGGCCGGCGAGGCGTCGTCCATCGGGCCGAGCACCCATACGGCGGTGGTGGTGCCGGCAATCGCCAATAGCCAGTACACCGCGATGGCAAGCAGGAAGTTCGCAACCGGCCCACCCAAGGCAATGGCAATTCGCCAGGCCGGGTGGAGCATGTTGTAGGACACATCATCGGCCTGGATGCGGCCCGCCGTGTCCGTGTCGCGCTCGTCGAGCATACGCACGTATCCACCAAGCGGTATGGCCGCCACGGCCCACTCCGTACCCCGGGCATCAAAACGCGACCACATCGGTTTGCCGAAGCCAACGGCGAACCGCAGGATGCGCACGCCGCTCAGGCGCGCTACCCAGTAATGCCCGAACTCGTGCACCGTGACGAGCACGCCCAGCGTGACGATGAGAGCCAGAATGTAGGTCATGCGGTTCCTCTACAGCACCATCTAGTGCAAGCAAACGACAGCTAGTACCGCAAGCTCACTGAACGCTGGCTGAAGCGCCGGATCCGGAGGGAACCAGCCGCCCCACAGCGTGGTGCGGGCGCATGATATGCGAATTAGGCCTGACCGACCATGGCCGGGAATAACCCGCACAGCAACGCAAATACCGGTGCCGCAGCAAGGATGGAGTCGATACGATCCAGCATGCCTCCATGCCCGGGCAGCAGACTGCCGCTGTCTTTCACCTGGCTGTGACGCTTGAGCACGCTCTCAAACAAGTCACCGACGATAGACACCGCCACCAGCGCGACGATCAGCACGAGCCAGACGGGCTCGAGGAAGCCGGCGTAGGCCAGCAAACCGCCACACACCAGCACGGCTAAAAGCGCGCCCCCCACGGCGCCTTCCCAGGTCTTACCTGGACTGACGCTCGGCGCCAGCTTGCGCCGGCCGAAGGCCTTGCCGGAAAAGTAAGCTCCGATATCGGCAGCCCAGCAGATGAGCAGCACCCACATGACCCAGTGCGCACCATGCGGAATCTGGCGGATGCTGATCAGCGCTGCCCAGGCACCGAGCCCAATGACCAGACCAAACACGGCAACGGCTGCCGGATGGCTGATCAACACGTTGGCACGGGGATGGAAGAGCACGATCACGCAAGCCAGCAGCCAGGCACCACAGGCCAGCAACACCAGCAGCCACCAGGCGGACGGCACGAACCAGGCAACACCGGCAGCAAGCCCGAACACCGCCACAAAGCCCAACCGTGCGGCCGTGCTTTGAAGGTGTGCAAGGCCGGCCCATTCGTAGATTGCGAGTCCTGCAGCCGCGCCGACGAACAGCGCGAACGCCCAGGCTGGCAGCAGGTAGATGGCCGCGATGACGACAGGCGCCAGTATCAGCGCCGTGACAATGCGCGTCTTCAACATGCGCCGGTGTTCCGGCAGATTGCCCTATCAGCCACGGCGGCCGAAACGTCGCTGTCGCTCGCTAAAGGTCGACAGCGCTTCCGCCAGGGTATCCTGGTTGAAATCCGGCCAGTAGGTATCGGTGAAATAGAACTCCGTGTAGGCGAAGTCCCAAAGCAGAAAGTTGGAGATGCGCTGATCTCCTCCTGTGCGGATGCACAAATCCGGCTCATCCAACGCACCCAATGAAAGGTAGGTTGCAAAGTCCGTCTCATCCATGCGCGCCAACGCCGCTTCATCGAGGCGGCCAGCCGCCACCTCCAATGCAATCTTCTTGGTTGCCTGCACGATGTCCCAGCGGCCGCCGAAGTTGGCAGCGATATTGAGCCGCAGGGCGTCGTTTTCGCGGGTAAGGGCCTCGGCCCGATTCATGTCCATCTGCAGGTCAGATGCAAAGCGGCTGCGATCGCCAATGACCGAGAGTTTTACACCGCGGGCATTGAGCTCATCGACATCGTTCTTGAGCATGTTGCGCATGAGGTCCATCAGCAGATTGACCTCTCGAGATGGCCGCTCCCAGTTCTCCGTGGAAAACGCAAAGAGGGTCAGCGTGGTGATGCCTGCATCAGCACACGCCTCGGCTACCGCGGCAACGTTTTTCGCACCAGCCCGGTGCCCCGCCGCCCGCGGCATGCGACGGGCTTTCGCCCAGCGATGATTGCCATCCATGATGATGGCCAGATGTTTGACGCCGTGGTCTGGTTCGGCGGCGACATCGGCGCCGCCGATCACATGCACGCGCCGTCCCCTTGCCTCCAGCGCATCGGCGAGCGACCGCTCACTCACCTGTCCCGCGCAGAGCACGATCGTATCGGCCTCGATCAGGCGCGGGCTCTCATGGGCCTCGCCGAAACTGACGTGCAGCCCTTCGGCGTCGATACGTTCGTAATTGACGCCCGGCACCATCTCGACCTGTTTCATCTTCATCGCCGCGGGCGCGTCGATGCCGCCCGACTTGTCGCTCAGCATCGCCTCGAGAAAGGCGGCGCTGTCGGTGTCGCCAGGCAGGTAACCGTCGAAGGGCATCCGGGTGACGCCGTTCAGCGTCGTTCCGGCGCCGCCGCGGTGATAGCCGTTTCCGGTGGCGGCCAGCGCACCCATCGTGACGCCGTGGAATCCGTTAGTGAAGGCGATAATATTGGTCCGACCGGTGACCTTGCGGGCCAGTTTCATTGCCGCCTCGACGGCGTTGGCGCCGGTCGG
>JAUIED010000349.1 GCA_030428905.1 Gammaproteobacteria bacterium | reverse complement strand
CCCATGCAGGCATCTTTTCGCGAATGCCACGCCTTGCAGTGCGGCTTCTGCACCCCAGGCATGATCATGTCGGCCATCGATCTGGTGCAGCACGCCGAGTCGCTCGACCGCGACAGTATTCGCAGCGGGCTGAAAGGCAACATATGCCGCTGCACGGGATACCACAACATCGTCGACGCCGTACAGCACGCGGCTCGGACCCTGAAAGCAGACACGAACGCAGAATAGGAGCAAGCCAGTGCACCCATTCACCTATCACCGCCCCAGCACCCTGGATGAAGCGGTCGCCGCGTTTCAGGCCGCAGAAGAACCGGTGTACCTGTCCGGCGGCATGACGCTGATCCCAACGCTGAAGCAGCGTCTGAGCAGCCCCACCGACGTTATCGACCTTTCTGACATCGACGCCATGAGCGGCATCGAGAGCAGCGGTGACACGCTGACCGTCGGTGCTTTCACCCGCCATGCCGAAGTGGCCGCAAGCGATACCGTGCGCCAACAGATACCCGCACTGGCATCACTCGCCGCAATGATTGGCGACAACCAGGTCCGCAACCGGGGCACCATGGGCGGCTCCGTGGCCAACAGCGACCCTGCCGCCGACTACCCGGCGGCCGTGGTAGCTCTGGGAGCGGACGTGCTGACCAACGCGCGCACCATCGCGGCAGAGGATTATTTTCAGGATCTCTTCGAAACCGCTCTGGAGCACGGCGAGATCATCCGAGGCATACGGTTTCGCGTGCCGGACCGTGCGGCGTACGCAAAGTTCGCCCACCCTGCGTCGCGCTACGCCGTGGTCGGCGTGATGATCGCCCAGTTCGGAAAAGAGATACGCGTGGGCGTAACCGGTGCCGGTCCCTGTGCATTCCGCGCCAAGGCGCTGGAGCGGGCCCTCAACGCCGATCTGAGCGTCGATGCGCTCAAGGGCGTGGAGATTCCTGCTGGCGGATTGAACAGCGACATGCATGCATCCGCAGAGTACCGCGCTCACCTCGTAGGTGTGATGGCAGGGCGCGCCCTGCAGGGAATGCTGAACGCCTGATCGGTTCAGTCGCGGCTGAATGCTTCCGGGTCGATGTGCTCAAGATCGACGATGAGCTTGTCGAGCTCTTTGAGCAACCGATTGCCAGCGCTGGCGGAAAATGACTGCATGAGCAGGATGTTCAATTTCTGACTGCGGCGGTCGCACTCCAGCGCCACCCGGCGACCACGCGCAGTGAGTTGCACGCGAAAGGTGCGGTTATCCGCACGGTCCTGCACCCGCTTGATCAGCCCTGCCTTCTCGAGCCGTTTGATCTGATGCGAGACCGTGGATTGCGGCAACCCGAGCAGCTCCACCACATCACCAACGATGGTCACGTCGCGGTTCAGCACCAGCACGAGCACGCGGGAAGTGATCGGGTCGAGTCCGTACTGCTTGAACATCGGTTTTGCCACGCGCGACATCAAGGCGTTGACCCGATGCACGAGAAAGGACAAGCGTCGTTCCGCGTCGTCTGTTACCTGTTCAGCCAAGTTGTCCTACCCGATCTTTTTCGCGGCCGAACCATACCCCAGGCCCCATCCGCACACCAGATCGGCGCGTGGTTTCACGAACCGCGCAGCAGCAGACGCCGCGCGTTGTCGGCGTAGGGCCTCGCTTCATCACGCACGTCATAGCGCTGCTGGTCCCAACCCGAAAAGTTGGTGCCGAACAGCAGCCGCTCGTTGTTCACCCGCTTTTTCAGAAGCTCTACCGAGTCCTCGGAGTGCAGGTGCACATCGAACCACAAACGGTGCAGCAGCGCGTCAAACGCGCCGTCCTTTTTCAGCGACTCGGTGGCCCAGGGGCGTTTCTGCGCGGCCATGGCCATGCGACCGTACATCAGTGCGGTTGCACCTCCGCCATGGCTGAGGCACACATCCAGATCCGGGTGCCGCTCCAGCACGCCGCCGTAGATGAGGGTGCACACCGCGGCGGTTTCCTGCGCAGCAAAGCCAACGATCATGTCCAGGTCGAAACGCGTCAGATTG
>JAUIED010000142.1 GCA_030428905.1 Gammaproteobacteria bacterium | reverse complement strand
ATCTCATTGCGAAGCATCGGATCACGCACAGCAGCATGACGAATTTCGGCATGTCGCTCGTCGGCGAAGCGATCCGGGCACGATCTCCCGACGCCACCGAACTCGCAACGCTTCGGAAAGTGGGCATCGGTGGCGAAGCCATTTCGCCGCGACACGCTGGTGGAGGTCATCTTGCGAGGCACCCGCGTGGCCTCGTAGCGTTCCCAGGGCAACCGAGCTACCCTCTGACGTTCCATGAAGGGGGAATGACCATGCCATTACAAGACATCACGCCGCTGAACGACCAGCTCGCAGACATCATCGTGCGGGCAGACGAGCCGTGGATCGAAACCGAGCCTGGCAAGGCCTGGATGAAGGTTCTGTGGACCGGCCCCGAAACCGGCCGCTGGGTGGCACTGTTCCGTTGGGCCAAGGGCTATACGGCGGCGCCGCACAAACACCTGTCCGACGCCCACACTTATGTGCTGAAGGGTAAGCTGCAGGTCCGCGATGGTGTCCTCAACGCCGGCGACTACGACTACGAGCCGAACGGTGTTCTGCATGGTGCCACCGTGGCACTGGAAGATACCGAGTACCTGTTCGTGTGCGAGGGGCCGGTGCTGTTCTACGACGACAATGGGCTCACCAACTACCTGGGCTGGGAGGAGCTGACGCGCCTGCGTGACGCTGCCAAAGCCGGTGGCGAGACGGGCATGCAGGTATCCGCATAAACCGGCGACGGCGATTCACCTGCTGACGACGTGTCGTCAGCAGGGTTGCTTCGCCGTGCGTACACACCGGGCATAATCCGCCCATGCACACTGCTCTGACGACGTTCGATCCGATCCTCGCCAACTGGTTTGCGGAACGGTTCGAAGCACCCACGCAGGTTCAAGCCGCCGCCTGGCCGGTGATCGCCGGCGGCGCGCACGCGCTCATCACCGCGCCCACCGGCAGCGGCAAGACGCTGACGGCATTTTTCTGTGCGCTGAACCGGTTCGCCCGCGGCGAGTGGGCTCCCGGGCGCACGCGGGTGCTCTATGTTTCTCCGCTCAAGGCGCTGAACAATGACATCCGCGCCAACCTGTTGGAGCCTCTGGAAGAGTTGCAGCGCACCGGTTTTCCCGACCTGCGTGTGACCGTGCGCTCAGGAGACACCCCCCAAAGCGACCGCCAGCGCATGCTGCGCTCCCCGCCCGACATCCTCATCACCACGCCGGAGAGTCTGCACCTGCTGCTCACTACCCAGCGCGGACAGCAAGCGCTCGCAAGCGTCGAGGTAGTCATTATCGACGAGGTGCACGCCATCGCCGACAGCCGCCGCGGTGCACAGCTCACCGTATCGCTGGAGCGCCTTGCTCACCTCGCCGGCGAGTATCAGCGCATCGCGCTGTCAGCCACGGTGCATCCGCTGGATGCAGTGGCCCGTTACGTCGCTGGACGCATGCTGAATGCAAGCCCGAGGCACATGCAGATCGTCGCCTCCAACGACAGCAAACACCTGTCGCTCACGGTGCGTTTTCCGGAGGAAGCCAAATACGCCGCCGACAACGGCAAGAAGGTGTGGGACCCGCTGGCAGATGACTTCAAAACCGTCATCGAGCGCAACCGCTCCACCCTGTTCTTCACCAACAGCCGCCGCCTCGCGGAGAAGATCACGCTGAAGATCAACGAAGAGGAACGCGAGCCGCTGGCCTACGCCCACCACGGCTCCCTGGCCCGCGATATCCGCACCGAAGTGGAGCGGCGCCTGAAGGCGGGCGAGCTGCGCGCCATCGTCGCCACCAGCTCGCTGGAAATGGGCATCGACATCGGCGCGCTGGACGAGGTGGTGATGGTGCAGTCGCCACCGTCCATCGCCGCGGCCCTACAGCGCATCGGCCGCGCCGGACACCAGGTGGGGGCCACCAGCGTCGGAACGCTCTACCCAACACACGCGCACGACTTCCTCGAAGCCGCAGTGCTCACGGAGCAGGTGCAGCGCCGCGACATCGAACCACTGGTCCCCCTGGCCGCACCGCTGGATGTGCTGGTGCAGGTGCTGGTGTCCATGTGCGCAATCGAAGCGCAGCACGTAGATGAGCTGTACCGGCAGATCACCTGTGCCGGCGCCTATCTTGAGCTCGACCGGCAGGCATTCGACCTCGTGGTGGAGATGCTGGCCGGCCGCTACGCTGGTGCGCGCGTGCGCGAGCTGCAGCCGCGCCTGGACTTTGACCGCCTGGCCGGCACATTGCGCAGCCGCCGCGGTGCGCTGATGGCCATGTACAGCTCCGGCGGCAATATTCCTGACCGCGGCTACTTCAAACTGCGCCACGCTGACACCGGCAACCCTATCGGCGAGCTGGACGAGGAGTTTGTATGGGAGGCGACCACCGGCCAGGTGTTCACGCTCGGCACGCAGAACTGGCAGATCCAGCGCATCACGCACAACGATGTGCTGGTGCGAGCCGCCTCGCCGAACGTCACCGCGCCGCCGTTCTGGCGCAGCGAAGCATTCAACCGCAGCTTCTACTTCTCTGAGCGCATCAACCAATATCTGGAGCGCACCGAATCCCTGCTCGCCGGTGGCGACCGCCAGGCGGTGCTCGACGACCTCACCGAGCAACGCGCCTTCGAGCCCTTCGCGGCGGAAGAGCTCCTGGACTATCTGACACGGCAGCGTACACACACCAGCACGCCGCTGCCGCACCGGCACCATGTGCTGCTCGAGCTCGCAGAAGGCGGGCCTGACGGCTATCGCGGTCCCAACGCACCGAAGCAGCTCATCATCCACACGCTCTGGGGCGGCGCACTGAACCGGCCGCTGGCCTACGCGCTCGACACCGCCCTGCGGCAGGATGGTGTCACCGCACCCGAAGTGCACGCCGACGACAACGCCATCGTCGTTCAGCTCAAAGAGGTGCCAGATCCCACCCACGTGCTAGGCCTGGTCACCTCTGCAAACCTCGACGGTTTGCTGCGCCAGGGACTGGAGCGTTCTGGTTACTTCGGTGCCCGCTTCCGCGAGTGCGCCGGCCGATCGCTGCTGCTTACCCGGCAACGGTTCAATCAACGCCTGCCGCTGTGGATGAGCCGTCTGCAGGCCAAGAAACTGATGAGCTCGACAAAGGCTTTCACGGATTTTCCCGTACTCCTGGAAACCTGGCGCACGTGCCTGCAGGACGAGTTCGATCTGCCGTCGCTGCGCGCCATGCTCGACGAATTGCAGGATGGCACCTGCGCCTGGTCGTTTGCGCATACCCGCGCGCCGAGCCCCTTTGCCGCGGTCGTGCGCTTCGCGCAGGTGAGCCGCTATATGTATGCCGACGACACACCGGAGTCCGACGCCGCGAGCCAGCTCAGCGGCGACCTCATCGCCGCGGCGGTGCGCGACCCGGACCTGCGCCCGGATCTCAAAGCGACCGTGATCGCCGAATTCGAAGCGAAACGGCAGCGCACTGCCGAAGGTTATGGGCCCGCAGACGAGGACGACCTGCTGCTCTGGCTGAAGGAGCGGGTGCTGATCCCGGAAGTCGAGTGGCAGGCGCTGCTCGACAGCAATGGCCTTGAACCTGCACACCCACACATCGTGCGAATCACACGTGATGCACGTGCATGGATTTGCCATCTCGAACATCTCGGCACCTGGCTGCAGTGCGGCGTGGTTTCCGAGCACGCGCCCGCGAAGTTGGAGAGCGCGCTCGAGCCGCTGCAGGCTTGCATCGAGGTGCTGTCGTTCTATGGCCCACGCTCGGCGGCGGAAATCCACGCGCTCCTGCCGGAAGTGCCAGAAGCACTCTGGGAGGCCCTGGTTGATGGCGTGCGCATCGCCGAGGTTGCCGAAGACTGCTGGTGCGACGCCGACAACCTCGACACGATCCTGCGGTTTCAGCGGGCCCGCGCCCGCGTGCCGGTCGAGCCGCTGTCCAGCCGCGCCCTGCCGGCATTCTGGGCCGGGCTACAGCACATGGGCAAAACTCGCTCCGCCAACGCAACCATCGTTGCCGACATCGTCGAGCTGCTGAGCGGCGCAGCGGCCCCGGTGGATGCCTGGCTCGAGGACTTCATACCGTGCCGCGTGGCAGATGCGGCGGCAACCGATCTGGATCGCACCTGCGCGGAGCAGGGCTTCATGTGGCAGGCAACGGCAAAGGAGCGCATCAGCTTTTGCTACCCGGAAGACCGCGCCCTGCGCACTGTTGTTGAGCCGGCGCAAAGTGCATTGGCCAGCCTGTTCAGAGACCCGGCTGCACGCTACACATTTCAGCAGCTGAGTGATGGATATGCGGATACTGCTGCACTCAACGATCTCTGGTGGCAGGCGGTGTGGAGCGGTGCGCTCGCGAGCGACGGCGTCGCCCCCCTGCGGGATGCCGCAGCCCGCCGCTACACCCTCGCCGGCCCGAGCAGCAGCACCAGCCGACGCCAGCGCCTGCGCGGATTCGTACGCGGCTGGCAAGGCACCTGGCAGCTGCAGACCGGCGGTGCGGAGGACGGCGATCCCATTTCCCGACTGGAAGACAACAAGGAGCGCGCCCGCGTGCTGCTCGATCGCTACGGCGTCCTGTGCCGGGAAATCTGCGTGCGCGAGGGCTGGAGGTGGCGAGATCTGTTCATGAGTCTGCGCATCATGGAGCTCGCCGGCGAGGTAGTGCAGGGCTACTTCGTAGAAGGTCTCGGCGGCCCGCAGTTCACCACCGCCGCAGGACTGCAGCGGTTGAGCCGTCGTCACGTACTCCCGGAATCCTGGTGGTTGAACGCCACCGATCCCGCCTCGCCCTGCGGTCTGGGCCTCGACTGGCCAGAGCTGCCACAGCGACGAAGTGCCAACTATTTGGCGTTTTGCGGAGAAACTCTGGCGCTGGTCATCACCGGCGACGGCAAGCGTCTGACGTATCTACTGGAAGCCGACGACGAAAAGCTTGATGGGTTGCACGCCGTGTTAGTGCATCTGGTCACGAAAAAGCGGCGTGTCGAGCTCACGGAGATCAACGGCGAGAGCGCACGCAGAAGCCCTTACCTTGCGGCCATCGGCCGCGTGCTGCAGGTCTCCACCGACCACCGATCGGCGTACCTGCAAACGTAGAGTGCATCACCGCGGCATCCTCTGCGGGTGTTCTAGACTTCACCTATCAGGCACGAACAGGACGCAAGCCTTTGCGCATCGCCGCGTACATCACCGACACCGAACTGCGCGCACGAGTTGCCGCGCTCAGCCAACGCCATGACTGGCAGCTCCTGGTGTGCGACAGCACCTCCGACGTCGCCGCTGTTTGCCTGGGCCTGCAGAGTCCCGACCTGCTGTTGAGCGATCGGCTGGCGGCACTGCTTCTCAGCGACACCAGCGACTGCCAAAGGCTGCTGCTCGGCACGGAGGCACATCTGCCTCCAGGCGTGCAGGCCATCGCTCCGGACGACGAACCGGGGCTGCTGCGAAGCCTCACCCACTGCGCGAGCGTCGCAAGGCTGCGCGGCCAGTTCAGCCGCCTGGAGGAACTGGAACCCATCACCCGGTTGCCGCGCCACACAGAGATCCTGCAGAACGCCGAGATGTTCCGCGGCACCAGTATCGGTCTGATCGTGCTGCAGATCGATCACGGCGAGCACCTGTACGCCGATCTCGACCCGATCAGCAAGACAGACCTGCTTGCGCACCTTTCCGACTACCTGCAGGCACAACTCGGCAGCAACATGCAACTCGGCTTCGTCAACGCCTCCGGGTTCGCCGTACTGCTGCCGCAGGCCACCGAACAGTCGGCGCAAACCTGGGCAGAGCTGCTGGTGGAGGCCTTCCGCCCAGGCATCCCATTCAAGGGTACGACCATGCACATCAGCGCCAGCGCCGGCTTTGCCGTCGAAGCGCGATGCACCGACAGCGAAGCGCTTTGGAAACGCGCCTGGACGGCCATGCTGAGTGCGGCGCGACAAGGCGGCGACCGCGCGGTGGGAGAAGTCCGTTCGGAGCTGAGTGCACGTATTCCCAAAGCCATGGTGCGTGATGAGTTTTCGCTTGTGCTCCAGGCACAGTGGAACGCGAAGAGTGAAAAGCTGTCTGGCGTGGAAGCACTATTACGCTGGCAAGGTATGGAAGTGGGTGAGTTGGCGCCCAGCCACTTCATCCCCATCGCCGAGGCCAGCGGGCAGATGGCCCGCATCGGCGATTGGGTAATCGAGCGCGCCTGTGCCGAAGCATCCACCTGGTTCGAACACTTGTTGAACCCGATCGTGCTGGCACTGAATGTCTCGCCCCAACAGTTCGAGAAGCGGGTGATCAACCGGCAGATTGAACGCCTGACAAGCGAACGCTGGTTTGATGCGAGCATGCTTGAGCTGGAGCTGTCCCACGAGCAGATGCTCTACCTGGTGGACAACCACCGATCGAGCCTCTACGCGCTGCGCGACATGGGAGTGCGTTTCGCCCTCGATGGTCTCGGTGCCGAGCTGATCGAGGCGCAGAAGCTACTGCGCTGCCCGGCCGACACGCTGAAGATGGATCGCGCGCTCATCGCCCGTACCGGTGAAGCCACCGCGGATGCGCTCATTGGCGAGTTGTGTTCGCTCGCCGCGCGCTTCAACCTGCGCAGCGTCGCCGTAGGGGTGGAAGAACAGCGCCAGTACGATCGTTTGAAGGATCTCGGCTGCACGGATGTGCAGGGCTATCTGCTTTCGAAGCCCGTGCCTCTGCAGGAGTTTCAGGGCATCCTCGCGCAACGCCACGCCGCAACGATCTGAACCGGCCATCCGGTTCGCGGCTGGCTGGCCAGCCTTGTTCGCCAACCAATGACGCCGCACAATGCGGCCATGCTGCTCTACTCTCATGCTTCGTGCCTCGAGCACGCCATGCAGCCGCGCCATCCGGAGCGTCCCGAGCGCCTGGCCGAATTGCTTGCCCATCTGGAACGGACCGGTTTAGCGGCGTCCCTCACCTACCGCGAAGCACCAAAAGCGACACGGGAAGACGTTGCGCGCGTGCACGATGGCGCCTATCTCGATCTGCTCAGCAGTCTTGTACCGGCTGAGGGTTTGCAGCAGCTCGATCCGGATACCGCCCTGTGCCCGGCAAGCCTCGACGCCGCACGGCGCGCCGCCGGTGCCCTGCTGGACGCCACCCGTGCGGTTCTGGCGGCTGAGGACACCCGCGCTTTCTGCGCGGTGCGCCCTCCCGGCCACCACGCCGAGCGCGACGCCGGTATGGGCTTCTGCTTCTTCAACAGCATCGCTGTGGCGGCCGCCTGGGCGCTGACCCAGCCCGACATCGAACGCGTCGCGGTGCTGGATTTCGATGTGCACCACGGCAACGGAACGGTGGACATCTTCGCCGATGATCCCCGTGTGCTGGTATGTTCAAGCTACCAGCACCCGTTCTACCCGCACCGGATGCACGACGTTGTTCGCGAGCACATCGTGCACACGCCGCTCCCGGAGGGAACAACCGGCGATGAGTTTCGCCGCGCGGTGGAGGCGAGCTGGTTTCGCAAGATCGAGGCGTTCGCACCGCAGCTCGTGTTCATCTCGGCCGGTTTTGACGGCCACCGACTGGACCCTCTCGGCGGCCTGGCGCTGACCGAGTCGGACTACGACTGGATCACCCGACAGATCGTCGCGCTGAGCGCGGGCTCTGCACACGGGCGCATCGTCTCCGCCCTGGAAGGCGGCTATGACCTCGCAGCACTCGCCAGCAGCGCGCACACGCACATCGAGGCGCTATTATGAACGCGCTCGAGATCGAAGCGGACTGCACGCGACTGGCCTATGCCTACGCGCGCCTCATCGATTTTCGCGACTACGAAGGTTTCACGGCGCTCTTTACACCAGACGGCGAGCTCAACGTCGGCAAACCGGTGCACGGCCGCCAGGCGATCTTCGAGTCCTGCATGAAACGGCCCGCAACCCTGCGCAGCCGTCACGTCATCAGCAATGTGCACGTGGAGCCGCTCGATGCGCGCCGCGCCCGCGGCATGAACTACGTCACCATCTATCGCCACGTGGGTGAGGCCTCCCAGCAGAGAGGACCTGCACCGCTGGACCAACCCGCCGCGGTCGGTCACTACGAAGATCGCTACGAGCGCACCGACGAAGGCTGGCTGATCGCTCGCCGCACACTCCACCTGGCATTTCGCAACGAGGCCCTGTTTTGACCATCGACCCGAGCATCGTTGAGCGGCTCACGCCGTTTCTCGAACGCGTGAACGCACAATCCACAGACTATGAGCGCTCAGGGCGCATTCCTGATGAGCTGGCGCAAGACCTGGCTGCGGCGAAGATCCTCAAGTTGCTGGTGCCCACAGAGTATGGCGGCCTGGAGGCACACCCGAGCACGTTCGTTGAGCTGCTCATCGAGGCAGCCAGGGCGGATTCCGCGACGGGTTGGTTCATCATGATCGCCAACACCACCAGCTCGCTGTCGGCAACGCTGCCCGAGCACTGGGCGCGCACGATGTATGAAGACGATGCCAGCGCCATCACCGTCGGGGTCGCCGCACCCTACGGCCGCGGCAAGCGCGAGGGCGATGGTCTACGGATCTCCGGCCGCTGGCCCTTTGGCAGCGGCAGCCACAATGCCCGGTGGATACTCGGCGGCACCATGGTGCCAGAAGACGAAGCCGGCCCCGCGCAAGTGGTCGCGGCGTTTTTCGATCGCGACGACGTGACCATCCACGATAACTGGCAGGTGGCTGGCCTTGGTGGCACGGGCAGCAACGACATT
Source organism: Gammaproteobacteria bacterium (assembly GCA_030428905.1). Classification (GTDB taxonomy): domain Bacteria; phylum Pseudomonadota; class Gammaproteobacteria; order Pseudomonadales; family Azotimanducaceae; genus SYFY01. Next base: position 2,638 of record JAUIED010000142.1, on the reverse strand, counting down.
GAAGTTGTCGACGCATTCGTGCCCGCCGGACGCTGGGCCGTCATCGGCGGGCATCCGCGCTTCGGCACGCCGTTGTACCGCTTCCCCATACTGGGCTTGCTGGCACTGGGCGTGTGTTCTGTCAGCCTCGGCATCGCCGAACGCTCCATTGATGAGTTCACCGCGCTTGCCACTGACAAGGTACCCACCGGAAGCAAACGGCCGCTAGCGGCGCGGGAAGCGGCGCAGAAGGATCTGGCCATGGCGCGCGCGCGTGTCGGCTCGGCCCGCGCCTACCTGCATCACTGCATTGATGATGCCTGGGCACTGGCAGCGAGCGAGGGCAAGATTCCCCTGGAGGGCAAGGCAACCCTGCGCCTGGCGGCGGCGCACGCCACTTGGTCGGCGGTCGACGCAGTGGACCGCCTATATCACTCGGCTGGTGGAACAGCCATCTACCAGACCAGCCGCCTGCAGAAGTGCTTCCGTGACGTACACGTATCCACCCAGCACGCCATGGTGGGGCAGCAGATCTTCGAGGTGGCCGGCAAGGTGATGCTCGGCATCGACCCCAAAACCGCCCTGTGAGCCCCGTATCCACCGCGATGCTGGTGGGCGGCTGGGTAGTTGCTGCCTGCTTTCTCTCAGGCGCCATCGCCGCGGGGCTCGATATGCCTTCTCTCTGGGGCGGCGGAGCAGTTTTTTTTGAGTATGCCCTGCCGTTGCCGTTCGGCTGGGGGCTGATGCACGTGCCTGGCCTCGCACTGTTCGGCGCGCTGCTCGCCGCGACAACCCGGCAACCGCACCGCTGGGGAGCTGCAACACGCCTGTGCGCCCTGGGCACCCTCGGTGGCGTTGTCGCGATCTACCTGCTCATCGAAGCGGCGCGCGGCCTGCCACTGAACCTCTACCTGGCGGTGGATGCACTGACCGCCTACGCTGCGACGGTGCTGGTGCCGGGCACTGCCGAAAATCCCTGGTCGAGACGCGCCCGTCAGCTCATGCTGTGTGGGCCAGGTGCGATCGTGCTGCTCGCCGTGCTGGCGGCACCCCTGATACTGCCGCGCTACCGGGTGTCGATGACCGACACGGTGCCTGCCAGTAACGGCGAGTCGCTACGCGTCTTCGCGGTGCTACAGGGTCGAAGGAGCGATCCACAGGACGAATGCGAGGGTCTCGCGCGCCTTGCTGAAGACTATCGGCATCGATTTACGCAGCGCGGCGGCGATACACCGATGGACGGTGAGGTACTGCTCTTCACCGACGCGCGCGACATCCGCCGCAGCAACGCCAGCAGCGCCTGGGTGCGCTACAGGTTTTCGCACACCTCGGCAGATCACTGCAGCGCTGGAAACATCTGACCTGACACAATCCTGTGCGCATCGTCGGCGGCAGGGCCGGGCCGCTGGCTGGTAGAGATTCAGGCACGCGCTTCCTGTCTTCACGTCCCGCCGTCGTCACACTGCATGGATGTCGCTATTCCGCCAGCAAGCAATCGCACAAACCAACAAACACGAGCCGAGCCGCGTGCCCATCTACGGGCCGCCCGGCTGGCGCACCTACGTCGCAGGCGCCGTTTCGCTGGCAGCGATCAGCACCGTACTTCTGACCCAGATCGACCTGCACCGGTCGGTCACCGCGTGGGGCTGGCTGGCGCCCGACAAAGGCCTCATCAACATCCGCCCGAATCGGCCCGGCTACATCGCCGCCGTGCACGCCAGCGCAGGCGAGCATGTAACCCGCGGCACGCCACTTTTCGAGATCACCTACGACACCGAGCGTTCGAGCGGCGCGCCCGGGCAGTACTATCGCCTGCTCGACGATGAGCGCGAAGCCGTGCAACTCCGCCTCACCAGCCTGGAAGATCAACAGAAGCTGACGGACACCCGGTACACGGAGCGAAAGCGGGCACTTGAAGGGCAGCTCGAAGCAGCACAGACCGCCCTTAGCCTGCAAGAACAACGCGTGGAAATTGCCCGCAGCACCATCGCCTCCCTTAGATCGGTGTTCGGCAAAGGTGCCGTGGCACGACTGGACATCGAGCAGGCAGAGGCTGGCCTGCTCGACGAACAGCGGGAGCAGACGGTGCTGGCACAGGCGGCAGCACGCCTGGCAACCGAGCTTGGCAACCTCCCCTCCGAACACGCGGCGGAACGGGCAGCCCTTGCTGGCCGGTTGGCCGCGCTACGTCAGGAGGCCATCGCCCTCGACCAGCGCCACGTGCAGTTCACCATCGGCCGCACCGACACCTTCAGCGCGCCTGTCAGCGGCCGCTTGAGCGCGCTGCGAGCGCGGGCCGGAGACTACGCTGAGACGATGCGCTCGCAAGCCACCATCGTGCCCGATGGCAGCCAGCTGCAGGCGGAATTGTTTCTACCGTCGAGCGCCTTGGGATATGTGCAGCCCGGCCAGCCGGTGCGCATCCGAGCGGAGCCGTTCCCGCACCAGAAGTTCGGCGCCCTGGCGGGCACCGTACGCACGGTGAGCTCGATACTCGAAGATCGCCGGGATGTTCCCGCATTGGCAGCTGCAGGCGGCTATGTGTTCAAAGTGATTGCCGACCTGGAACAGGCGAGCCTCAGCATCGCTGACCACACGTATCCGCTGCAGCCAGACATGCGCGTGGACGCAGACGTGCAGCTCGAACAGCGTAGCGCCT
>JAUIED010000141.1 GCA_030428905.1 Gammaproteobacteria bacterium | reverse complement strand
AGACATCTTCGTTAGAGATACGCTATCTGGGACGACCACGCGAGTAAGCGTGAGTTCCAGCGGTACGGAAGCCAACGGCGAAAGCGGCAATCCGTTCATCTCGGCAGATGGGCGCTATGTCGTGTTCAGCTCTGCCGCCAGCAATCTGATCGCCGGGGATACCAACGATAGCGACGACGTCTTTTTACACGACAGGCAGACGCGGACAACGATAAGGGTGAGCCTGAATTCCGGAAACGAACAGGCAGACAGCCACAGCAGCAGCCCGGTGATCGACGCCAACGGCCGCCGTGTCGCTTTCGTCTCTACCGCCAGCACGTTGGTTACGGATGACACCAACGCTACGTTCGATGTTTTCGTTCGGGACCTGGCGGCAGAAACTACTACCAGGGTCAGCATCGCCTCGAACCAGGCAGAAGCAGACAGCTCTTCACACGCCCCGTCGATCAGTGCTGATGGTAGCCACGTAGCTTTCTTCTCCTATGCAGAAAACCTCGTTCCCGGTGACAGCAACGGCGTTCAGGATGTATTCGTCCACGCCATCGATCGTCGCGTTACCGGTATCGTTTCCGTGCCGACCAGCCAGCAGATCAGCGGCAGTCAAGACAGTACGACGAACACATTTTCGACGAGCGCAGACGGGCGCTACGTCGCCTTCTACTCCAGAGCCGACAACATCGTTCCAAACGACACAAACGGCGTTGAAGACGTATTCGTCCGAGATATGGAGACAGGTGTCACGAGCCGTGTCAGCGTCGATTCGAGCGGCGTAGGAGGTAACGGCTTCAGCGCGCGACCAGCCATCAGCGCCGACGGCAGATTCGTTGCCTTTCACTCACGGGCAACCAATCTGGTGTTTCCAGACACCAACGGTACTTGGGACATCTTCCTTCGAGACACCCTGACCGGCACGACTACTCGAATCAGCGACCTTGCGGATGGGTCACAAAGTACCGGGCTCAGCCTGAATCCATCAATCAGCGGCGACGGCCGATTCGTGGCTTTTCGCTCCGACGCCGCCAATCTGGTGTCCGGCGACGACAATGGTGTCAGCGACATTTTCGTGCACGACCGAGAGTTGAACGCAACAACGCGGGTTAGCCTGAGCACGGCCGGCAGTGAAGGAAATGCAGATAGTTTCAGGCCCGCCATCAGCTCGAACGGTCGATTCGTGGTTTTCTACTCCGCTGCGAGCAACCTGGTTGCCGATGACGGAAATGGTGTGCCTGATATCTTCGTTCGAGACATTCAGTCGGGCGTGACCACGAGAGTGAGCGTCTCCTCTTCTGGCAGTGAAGGAAATGCCGAAAGCACACTGGAAGCCGTTATCAGTGCCGATGGTAGGTACGTTGCTTTCGCCTCAAGGGCAAGCAATCTCGTCGTTGGTGACCTGAACAACAGTTATGACGTTTTTCTCCGGGATACCCTCCTGGCGACAACCGAGCTCATCAGCCAGAGTTCCAGCGGCACGCCCGGCAACCGAGACAGCTCTTCCCCGTCAATCAGCGGTGACGGTCGATTTGTTGCGTTCGGCTCTCTAGCGTCGAATCTGGACACGGATGAGGTGGACGGCAGCCGCGATGTATTCGTTCGCGACCTGGGCGCGGGAACTACCGTAGAAGTCAGCGTCAACTCTGCTGGATCAGACGGAAACAGCTTCAGCGATATCCCATCAATCAGTTCGGATGGTCGGTTTATCTCGTTCACTTCCAGGGCAAGCAACTTCGTCGATGGAGACCTGAACAACGCAGACGACGTGTTTCGCCACGAACTTGCGCCTGCCGAAGGTATCGAAACGGGCGTGCTGTCCGCATCGGTGTTGGCCGTAGGTGGAGGCAACAACCTCAGCGAAGCGATTGCCGACACCTTGAATGGGCAGCAAGATCTACTCACCTACTGGGCGGTTTCAGGTGACGTATCCAAGACCTGGTTCACCATCGACTTGGGCACGGAACGGTTGCTCGCTGAGCTTGGCATCGCACCGAGAGATGACAACAACTTCCTGCTCTCCATCTACGTGGGCAACACCCTGACGGGAAATCGCGTGGATGGCGCGCCCGTATCCACCTGTCAGTTCGCCGGCAATGGAACAGCGCAACCTCAAGCTCTGACCACCTGCCCGCTTCCAGACGGCACACGAGGACGTTACATCACCGTTCAAGGGGATCGTCGCTGGATACGCATCTATGGATTCGAAGCGCGCGGACCGATAGCCGGCGGCGATGGCGATGGCGATGGCGATGGCGATGGCGATGGCGATGAAGAAAACACTTCTCCAACTGCCCGTTTTAGCAGCAGCGTGTCAGCCGATCCGTACACAGTGACCCTCGATGGCAGCGCTTCAAGCGACAGCGACGGTGAAATTACGTCCTACGATTGGCAGTTCGGAGACGGCCAGACAGGCAATGGACCGATACTGAACCATACATTCGCCAATGCAGGAACTTTCACCATCAGCCTTACGGTGACCGATGACGACGGCGCAGTCAGCACGAGCACCCAAGATCTCACAATCCGGGATGAGGGCGGCGGCGATGGCGGCAACGATGTGAAGTTGGATGCATCGTTGCTTGCTGCAGGCGGTGGTTCAGCCGCTTCGCGCGCCAACATCCTCGACGAGTACATCAGCGACGGCACTCAGGTGCTCAGCACCTTCTGGGCGGCGAACGGTGATCAGTCCAGAACCTGGTTCTCCATCGACCTGGGTAGCGATCAGCCGGTGTCAGAGATTCGCGTCGCACCGCGGGATGATCAAAGCTTCGTGCTATCCGTTACCGTCAGCAGCGATGCAAGCGGAGGGAAAGCTGTCGGCGAGGTCGACGCAACCTGCGAGCTGCCGGCCGTCGGCGCAACGACTCCCGCAGCCCTTAGAAGCTGTCCTATGCCGAACGGAACATCCGGCCGTTACATCACAGTCCAGGGCAACCGGGCCTGGATCAGAATCTATGGCTTCGAGGCATACGCACAGTCAAGCGGAGAGGTAAACGCACCACCGACCGCTTCCTTCCTTGCCAACGTTGAAGTACCCCCCTTCGAGATCCGGTTCAATGCTTCCGCCTCAGGAGACCCGGACGGCACTATCGTTTCTTACCTCTGGGACTTCGGCGACGGAAACTTCGGTTCGGGGCCAACTGTGGCTCATACCTACGACGGCCCCGCCATCTATCGAGTGACCTTGACCGTAACAGACAATCTCGGTGCAACTGACCGCTCGAGCATAGAAGTGTCCGTCGACGACGGTTCATCCGCTACGAAGCTCCCGGTATCGGTAGCCGCGGTGGGTGGATCAGTCAGCCACAGTGCAAAGCTCATAGATGAGACAACAGAATCCGGACAGCAGAATCTGGCAACGTTCTGGAGTACCAGCGGTGGCCAACAGTTTTCCTGGTTCACACTCGACGTTGGCCAACTTCGATCAATCGACACCCTCCGCATAGCGCCTCGCAACGATCAGACATATGCACTTTCCGTCACGGTGAGCGACACTATCGCGAACGGAAGAGCACAAGGGCCGGTCACGATCGTGTGCGACACGCCCAATGGCGGGACAACCACACCAGAGACTTTGCGCGATTGTGCTATGCCGGCAGGCACGCAGGGACAGTACATCACAGTGCAGAGCAATCGAAACTGGCTCCGCGTGTACGGTGCGGAAGTGAACGGTAGCTAGGTAGGTAGGTAGGTAGGTAGGTAGGTAGGTAGGTAGGTAGGTAGGTAGGTCGTAACCAAGAGACTGACCCGGCAACCTGGGGCCTGGATTCGCAACGAAACGTTCTACCCGTTTCGCTGGCTTTTCTCTGTCACGACCTCCAAACCTCTGGGTTCAGGCCCCGGCCAATGTTCATTGGCAGGTTCAACCAGATCCCGCTCCGTACCCCACAGCATCACCCGGCACAAGCTTGTCACCCACACGCTGCACACCGGCCGCCAGCGCACCAGGACGACGGCTGTCCGCAGCGCCGAAGTAACGTCCGTCACGCAGCGAGATCGACTGCGTGCTGCCCATGGTGTCCTGCTGCACCAGCACATGTCCGTGCGCGCGCAGCAGTGACAACGTGTCAGCCGATACGCCCTGCTCCACGGCCAGCTCCGGAGCGCGCCACGGCTGGTGAATGCGCGGCGTGTAGGTTGCCTCTGCAACACTCAGCCCGTAGTCGATGACGTTGACGATCATCTGGAGCAGCACGTTGATGATGCGGCTGCCTCCAGGGGTACCAGTGACCAGCACCGCACGCCCCTGCGCATCCAGCACGATGGTGGGAGTCATGGTCGACATCATGCGTTTGCCCGGCGCCGGTGCGTTGGCGTGCGCCGGATCATCGTGCGTGAAGTTGCGCATCTGGTTGTCGAGCAGAATGCCGGTGCCTTCGGCCACGTATCCTGAGCCGAAGCTGTAGCCCAGGGTATAGGTGGTGGACACCGCATTGCCCCATTGATCCGCCACCGAGTAGTGCGTGGTGTTACGCGGTGGCGGGTTCATGGGTGCAACATCACTGACCGGCCGGGCTTGCTCAAGGTCTATGCGCGCGGCCATCGCCGCGATGACAGCATCGCTCAACATCTCATCCACCGGCAGATCGCTGTAGTCCGGATCGCCAATGCCGAAGCGCCGATTGGCCGCGCCCTGCTTCATCACCTCAGCCAGCAGATGCAGGCTCGCCGCGCTGCCGTGCGGATTCGCTGCCACATCGAACCGCTCCAGCATGCCGAGCATCTGCAGCAGTGTGACACCACCGCCGCTGACGGGGGGCATGGTCACCACTTCGCGCCCGCGGTAGCCGCGCCTGAGCGGGGTGCGTGCACGTACCTGGTAGTAACGCAAGTCGTCCCGAGAGATGTAGCCGCCATCCCGACGCACGGCGGCAACCAGCCTTTCACCCACCGCACCCTGGTAGAACGCCTCGGCGCCATGCTGCTGGATCTGCGCCAGGCTCCAGGCCAGGTCCGTTTGCCGCCAAGTTGATCCGTAAGCATGCGCATCTGAGTTGCCGTCGAGATAGATCGCGGCGCTGCCTGGCATCGTGCGGAATACGGGCGCCTGCGTGGCCAGTGCGAAGGCAAGATCGTGGGTGACACGAATACCGTCACGGGCTAGCGCCACCGCGGGAGCCAGGAGTTCAGCCCAGGGTTTGGAACCAAATCTGCGCCAGGCTTCGTGCAGCCCGGCAACAGTACCTGGCACTGCGGCAGCGGTTGCGCCGTACTTCAACCGCTCACTGTCCAGCCTGCCATCAGCTCCGCGGAAGGCGTCCAGGTCGAAATCGGCAGGCATCGCGGAGCGGAAATCCAGCGCGATCTGCTCGCCGCGCTCCGCGAGGTGTACGAGCATGAAGCCGCTGCCGCCAATGTTACCGGCCCGGGGCAGCGTCACCGCCAGCGCGAATCCTACCGCCACCGCAGCATCCACCGCATTGCCGCCTTCCAGCAGTACCTGCTGGCCGATGCGGGTAGCAAGGGCGTTTTGGGAGACCACCATGCCAGCGTTGGCCACTGCAGGATGATGAATGGCGTCATACCGCACCAGCACATCCGCAGAATCACTCTGCGGTGCCGGTCCGCGCTGCGCGCAACTCGAGAGCACAAGGCTGAAAACTGCCAGGCAGAACACTTGCCGGTTCACGGCTGCACCCCCACCGCACCGGCGTCGGGGCGGCGTGGATCTGCGGCGCCATACATCTTCTCGCCATCGTAAGTTATGGACTGCACGCTGCCCTGCGTGCCACCCACCTGCACCGGGTGCCCCCACGCGCGCAGCAGTTCCAGCGTGTCGGGGCTGTGGCCGGTTTCCACATGCAATACATCGGGCATCCACTGATGGTGGATCCGCGGCGCGTGATTGGCACTCGCCACATTCATACCGAAGGTCAGCACGTTGACGATGTTCTGCATCACCGCATTGATGATACGACTGCCCCCAGGGCTGCCGGTAACCAGAACCACGCGGCCATCTTTGAGCAAGATGGTAGGCGTCATGGCACTGAGCGGCCGCTTGCCAGGCGCTACCGCGTTGGCTTCGCCGGTGAGCAGGCCGAAGCCATCCGGCGCACCGGGTTTGGCGGAGAAATCGGTCATCTCATTGTTCAACAGGAAGCCCGCGCCAGGCACAGCAATACCGTTGCCGAACGAAAAGTTCAGGGTGGTGGTCAGCGACACCGCATTACCCGCCGCATCCACTACGGACAGATGCGTGGTGTCCGGACTCTCCGGCAACAGGGGGGTGCCAGCGCGTATACGCTGGGCAGGAGTGGCGCGCTCCAGATCAATCTGCCCGGCGAGTACTTCAGCGTAGTCATCGCTGACAAGCCATTCCACAGGAATGTCGCTGAAGTCCGGGTCGCCCATGTGCGCAGCACGATCGGCGTAAGCACGCTTCATCACCTCCGCAAGCACGTGCAGCGTGCGCGCTGAGCCGGCGCCAAAATCGCGGAGCGGGAAGTGCTCCAGTATGTTGAGCATCTGCACCAGATGCGTGCCGCCAGAACTCGGCGGCGGCATGGAAACGATCTCGTGCCCGGCATAGCGGCCGCGCACAGGTTCGCGAACGGAAACCTCGTAGCCGGCCAGGTCATCGTGCGTAATCAATCCACCGCCGCGACGCATCTCGGCAACGATGAGATCTGCCGTGCGGCCCGTATAGAAACCTGCTGAACCCGCATCCCGAACCCGCGCAAGTGTTTGCGCCAGCTCCGGCAGGCGCAGCAAGGTGCCTGGCTGCGGCGCCCGTCCGTCGTCGGCGTAGAAGAGGCTTCGTGTGTAGGGATTGGTTGTGAGCCGCTCGCTGCGCGCCGCCAGAGCGGATGCGAGGTCATAGCTAACCACAAAACCGGCTTCAGCAAGCTCAACGGCCGGCCGCACCAACTCCGACCAGGCAAGCGACCCGTGCCGCCGCCAGGCAGCCTCAAGACCGGCGACCGTGCCGGGAACGCCGGTGGCCAACAGGCTGTAGCGATAGCGCTGCTGATCGACATCGCCTACCGCATCGAGAAACATATCGCGATGCGCAGCGTCCGGCGCTCGCTCGCGAAAGTCCAGCGCTTCGGTAGCCCCACGTTCGGCGTCGTGTACCAGCATGAAGCCGCCGCCGCCCAGGTTGCCGGCGCGGGGCAGCACCACCGCCAGGGCGAAAGCGGTTGCTACCGCGGCATCTACGGCGTTTCCGCCTCGGGCAAGCATTCGCGCCCCCACAGCACTCGCCAGGCGCCGCTGAGAGACCACCATGCCGCCGGTTGCGACAATCGGATGATGCAGCGCGTTGTAGCGCAGTATGGGCGCCTGCGCAGCGGTCGTTGCCGCGGGCAGGCAGCCGAAAGCAAGCAGCAGGAGCGCGATGCTCCTGCTGCATATCGCCCTTATAGCGACACCCGCACGTCGAGGTAGTAGTAGCGGCCGAAGTCGGTGTGCTGGTCGGCGTAGTAGCCGAAGAACCGGTCTGCCAGCGGCGCGCGACGGTCGGTGAAGTTGTTTATGCCGAAGCGAACCTTCGTCTCTGTGTCACCGAAGATGTCGAACTTGTAGCCAACGGCCACGTTGAACACCGCCATCTCTTCCACCACCCACTCTGAACCATCGTTCAAGGTGAGCGATGTCTGGATGAAGTCGCCGTACTGCACACCGCTGAGCGAGGCGCTCCAGTTCTCCCAGTTCCAGCCGATACGCGCAGTGAGCTTCTTCTCCGCATTGCCGTCCTGACGGACCAGATCGGCGAACCCCGTAACCGGCACCGAGCCGGGCAGTAAGCCTGCCGCCTGCGCGTTCACCAGCGTCAGCGCATCACCACCGGCTTCCTGCTCGTACTCGTCCAGGAACATGCCGTTGAAGTTGATGGTGAAGTCACCGATCGGCGTGCTGAAGTCGAAGTAGGCTCCCACGTCGTAGCCGCTCACCGTGCGTTTGTCGAGGTTCGCGTAATTGTCATCGATGCGCTGTACCTGGCCCAGGGGGCAGATGCCCGCTGCGAGATAGAGGGCATCATTCGAGCCGTCCGAAGCATCACGAACCACGGCGGGATTGCCGACAACGTTTCCGCAGTTGGCTGTGCCTGCAGCAAGCAGGTTGAGCACCTCCAACGCGAGGTGGTTCGACTCGCCCAACAGGCCAATGGTGTCTTCCTTTTCGATCTGCCAGTAGTCCACCGTCAGCGTCAGGAAATCGGTGGGCTGCAAGACAACGCCGATGTTCCAGTTGTCGCTCTTTTCGGGCTCCAATGACCTGCTGCCTGCGGCTGTACGCTGCATGCCGTAGTTACAGTCCAACGTTGTTTCACCGGGATCTGCCAGAAGGCAGGCGAAGTCGTCCAACGTGTTGCTGCGAGCGACGCTGCTTTCATTGATGGTGATGAGGTTCGGTGCCCGGAACGCTTCCGACCAGGAACCGCGCACCAGGATCTGCTCAATGGGTCGCCAGCCGAGCGCTACCTTGCCGACCGTGGTGTCACCCACGTCAGAGAAGTCCTCATAACGCAGAGCAAGCTGCACATCGAGCGAGTCCAGTACCGGAATCTGCAGCTCCACGAAAGCGCTGGTGACATCACGCTCGCCATCGCTGTCCGGCGAAGGGCTGGAATTCATCACGTCGGAAATGAAGGGAAACGTGTTTCCACTGGCATCGGTATATTGAATCGTTCCGTCCAGGCGTGGGTCGCGCTCGTCCTCGAAAGACTCCTCGCGATACTCGATGCCGGCAACGACACCCACAGGACCCGCAGGCAGTTCGAAGATGTTCGCGTTGGAGGCCTTGAAATCGATCATCCTAAGTTCGGTTTCGTTTTCACGCTTCACATCCACGAAGAACGGCGCGTTAGCAAGATCTGCTCTGCCCGCAAAGATGTTGAACGCACCCGGTGTCGGATCTGCCAGCGCCTGATCAAACAGTATGTTGGACACCCGATTGTGCGTAATGTCTTCCTTGGTAGCACGCGACCAGGTAACGGCGCCTTCCCAGTCCCAGTCGTTCCATGTTCCACGCAGCCCAGTGAGGAGTCGGTAGGTATCGCCATCATTGTCGACGATGCGCGGCGTCACAACGCGGTGGTTGTCGATTTCCATCTCCACGCCGGTGCAGGGCACGCCGGCAGCATCGGCCTGCGGGATGCGATTGGGCGAACCGCAAGGCCCGAACGGATTCCAATAGTAATCCGGGGCGATCCGATTCCTGGCAACAGCGCTCAGCCGGGATGATCCCTGACGGAAGGTGTTGGTTTCCGAGATGTAGCCGGTGAACTCCGTGAAGCTCTCCATGCCATTGTCGAAGTCATGATTGAAGTACGCATAGATGTTGGTGCGCTTCAGATCCGATAGTAGGTCGCGGTTTTCGTTGAGGTTGTGGCGCACGGTTCCCGCGCCGTCCACCGCACCGCACGTCCCTGCACCCAGATCCCAATCGCAGTTGGCGTCGCCAAGAGGAAATGTCTCGAACTCACCGGCGCTGTCCGTCAGGCCGCTGAAGTTGGCGCCGCGCAGATCGTACTGCCCATACTCCGAGTTGGCACTGTCGTTGCGGAACGAGGTGACGGCTCGCCAGGGTGAGTCGCTGCGCAGGCGGTTGCGAAAGTCGCTGTCTGCCCAGCGCGGATCGTCCTGCGAGTTGACACGATCACGGTCGTAGTAGTTCACAAAGAATCCAACGCGCGAGCGTTCGTCGTTGAACGACGTACCCCATTCGAGCGTAAGCCGCAGGTCATCGCGGCCGATACTCTCGTAGCTGTCGGCACGCGCACGAAGATTCAACCCTTCAAAGTCCGTTCGCAGCACATAGTTGACCACACCCGCTACCGCATCGGCGCCGTAGATCGCCGATGCACCGTCGCGCAACACTTCAACCCGCCGTAGCCCGGTGACCGGCATGGCCTGCGGGTTGGCAGTGTTCACCGGCACGAAGCTGCCGCCCACCTGCTCGGTCTGGTAGGCAGCCGCATTCACCACTCGACGGCCATTGAGTAGCACGAGGGTGTTGCCGGTACCGATGTTGCGCAGGTTGTAGGCACCGACGTCGCCGCGCGCGGAGTTCACACCGCCTGAGATGTTCTCGGCCTCTGAAAACAGGTTCTGGCCCTGTTCCGCTAGGTATTCGAGCAGCTCATCGCCGGAATTGATGCCGAGCGCTTCGATCTGATCTTCATCGAGCACGGACACCGGCAGCGCCTCGGATATGGACGCCCCCTTGATTTGCGATCCCACCACGACGATCTCCTCCATGATCTCGCCGTTTTCCTCTGCCAGCGCTGTCGCGGCAAACGCCGCCAGGCCGAGCATCAGGCTGATTCTCTTCATTGTTCTCTCCAAATAACCGATTGGCTCCCCGACATCGGTCGCGTCGGCACGCGCCCGGAGCGTCGCGAAACCCTAACAAAGGCCCGCAAGAGCTTGCCAATACTCTCCTGACCGCCGACCATAACCTGAGGCTATACCAGCGGGACTCAAACACAGAGGAGGTATCGACCGGGATGCGATTGCGACACATCGAGGTGTTTCACGCCGTCTACACCAGCGGCTCCATGACTCAGGCCGCGGAATTTCTGAACGTCTCGCAACCGAGCGTGAGCAAAGTGCTGGCACACGCCGAGTCACAGCTCGGCTTTCAGCTTTTCGAGCGGACGCACGGGCGCCTGATTGCGACTCCGGAAGCGGAGCGACTGATTCAGCCGGTAGCCAACCTGTTCGACAGCCTGGGTGAGGTACGCCGTGTGGCGGCCAACCTGCGCGATGCCGGCGAGGGACGTGTACGAGTCGCGTCTACGCCGGCGCTGGGCCTGCAGATCCTGCCCCAACTGGTCGCTAGCTATGTGCGCCAACATCCAGACACATTGTTCGAGATCGAAACGCTGCACCATGGGGAAATCGCCGCTGCGCTGGCCGAATCCCGCATAGATATCGGGCTCGCGTTCGAGCCAACACCGACTCCAGGTATCGCTGCTGACGTGCTGTGCCGGCGGGAAATCGTGTTGATCGCGCCTCAAGCGATGGGGCTCGACGGGCGCAGGCAGTACAGCCTGGAGGACATCGCCGGCATGCCGCTGGTACAACTCCACAGCCGCAGCCCCCTGGGCAACCTCATACAGGCGCGGTTCGAGTCACAGGACGTAGCACCCCAGGTGGTGGCGGTGGCCGAGACCTACCACATGGCAAAGTCGCTGGTAGCGCAGAACCTCGGCGTCGCCCTGGTAGATGAGATCACCGCCCGTTCTGCACCCTCAAGCGACATCGACATCCTGCGCGTGAAGCCCGCATACACATTTGACGTGGCGATGCTGACGCTGGCCAATGTACCGCTGGCGTTACCCTGCCAGCGCTTCACCAAGCACCTCGTTGAGTTCTTCAGCCAT
>JAUIED010000140.1 GCA_030428905.1 Gammaproteobacteria bacterium | reverse complement strand
CTATACTCCGGCTCCTCTCATCACGCCTGGGCTACCCGCACCGCCATTTCTTTACCTCTGAACTTCAGCCGATATAGCGGTTATCCTTCCTATCCGTGGTAAACACGAGCGGATTGTCCGGTACCTCCATAGACCCCTCATCCGCATGGGCCTGATAGTTCAACCCGATGGCGAAACAATTTCGCGGTCGCGGCACGGGCGGGCCAAGGCGGACATCAGCGAGGTTTCCAGCCGCCTTACTGGGCTCAAGCGCCGCGGTCAGCGCCGCCAGGCGGTCCGGAGCACCCAGCGCCGCCATCGGATCCGGGCCAAGCTTACCCTCCGATAGCGACTCGAGGTCATACCACTGATCGCCGGCCACGAGTGCGGCTCGACCGTCAATGTTGGCAAGGGAATAGGTCATGGTTTGTCCTGTTTGCAAATGAGTTTCGAAACTTGTGTCGGCAGGCCTCACGCATCACCGCTCTGTTCAGGGCGCCTGAATCACAGCGTCGGCCCAGGGCTGGCGATCCTCTTCACCGCCAAATCTGTCCATATCCATCATCACTCTGAACAGCGGTTGATTGATGGATTCCCGCTGGGGTATGCGATCGATGGCGGATCGTAACTGCTCAACGAGCAAAGGGTGCTCACTGGCAAGATCGAATTGCTCAAAAGGATCTTCCGCCAGGTTGTACAGTTCGCGAACATCGCCACTGACAAGGAGCTTCCAATCCCCCCTGAGCACCGCCCTCTCTTCTCTGCTGACAGCAACGAAATCAGTTTCCACAGGTTCGCCCACACCACTGATCACTGCCCACTGTGCAGCACCATCTAGTACCTGATCTGGCGAAAGCTCAATACCGGCCACCTCGGCCAGGGTCGGCAGCACATCCTGGACCGTCATCCGATCAGACACGGATGCGGCTTCCAGTGTGCCGGGCCAGTAGAGAAGCGAAGGCACGAGAATGCCGCCCTGGTAAACGGCACCCTTGCCGCGGCGATAAGGCCCATTATCTGAACCACCGTCTTCCGTGTTGTGGCGCACAAACTCCAGGAATCCGGTAGGCAGAGGTCGCCCGAAAACGGCGACCAGGTTGGAGACGAGGCGGCGCATGCCATCGGGGTGGGCAGCGGGATTCAGACCACCATTGTCACTGAAGAACCAGATCAGGGTATTCTCTAGCATCTGCTCTGCTTCCAGCGTGGCAACGATCCGGCCGATGGCGCGGTCGAGCTCATCCACCATGGCCGCATGAACGCGGCGGTTCGGATTCGCGATGTCGCCGTAGGCTTCGATCGTTTCCCCGGGGGCTTCGTTCGGCAGGTGCGGCGCACCGAATGCCGTGTAGAGAAAGAGCGGCCGCTCCCTGTCTCTTTCCCGGATCAGGCGGACGGCCTCATCCGCCTGCAGGTGAGTCGCATAACCCTCTTCCCGCAGGGCCACGCCATTCCGGTGCCAGTCCAGACCGCCGCCGTGCACGTGATCCCAGTAACCCACACCTCCCGTGTAATGACCGTAGACCTGCTCGAAACCCCGCGCCATCGGCAGCATTGCGGAGGTCGCGTGACCCAGATGCCACTTGCCCACCATCACTGACTGGTAGCCCGCCTCGCCGAGATACTCGGGTAGCAGTTTCAGGGACAACGGCAGGCTGCCTTCGGTGTTCTTACCGATCGCGTAGTAGATGCCATGACGCATGGGCGACTGTCCGGTCATCAGCGCCGCACGCGTGGGGCTGCAGGTCGGTTGAACGTAGAAGTCGGCGAGCGTCACCCCGCCTTCCGCCAGGGCATCAATGCTGGGGGTGCGGATCTCGCTGCCATGGTAGCCAACGTCATTCCAGCCGAGATCGTCCGCGACGATGAGCACGATATTCGGCGGCTGAGCCCAGGCCGGGAGGCCAAGCAGCGACAGAATGAGCACCCAGGCTCTCATTCACTCTGCCTCCACGGTGTTCTCAAGATGACCGAGATAGGAGGCCTCCGTTCTGACCACGTCTCCCGGCTGCAGATAGAAGCCCTGCCTCCAGATGTTCACCGGTTTGAAGAGCACGCCCGCTGCCGTGCCCGTGAGGATCAGCGTACCCCTCGGTATCCGGCCATGGGGCAGCAGCGAAACCGGCTCGTCCCCTTTAAAGTAGTCGTCATACTGGTGCTCGAACGCTTCGGAGACGATGGCCTCGATCGGCAGGATCACGTCTTCCATGCGGAAGTGCTGTCTCAGCTCGTCATTGACGTAGAGCGAAAGACCGAGCGAGAGATAGAAATCCGGCGATCGAGGAATGACCACGAGGTAACCCGTCGGCAGGCACCTCATACAGCCCTTGCCTGACGCGAACCCGGTGAGCCCATAAGAGGCTCCGAGATCGAGCTCCTTGAGCAGCGTCCACCGATCCGTGAAGTCGTTGCAGAGCACCAGACCGTATTGCGGTGAGTCATCTGCGCCGGTGATGTCCGACAGAGGAAACACGCAGAGCTCGGCTTCGAAATCCAGGCGCGGCAGAAAAGGTATGCCATCGTTCCAGTTGCCAGCTTCCACCAGCTTGGGGAAAAGAAAAGGCGGATCGTCCGAGTAAATCTCCTCGGCGTGCTCTTTGAAGTTAGTGCCCGCCGCCAGCCCGGGATAGGTGTACGAAATCGGCACGATCAGCTCGTCCAGCTCAAACCGTTCAGTGGCCGCATTCGCGTCGGGCAGCATTGCCGGATCCACATTCGAGACGAAATCAATCAGGTCCGCCGTCGCCGCCTGGCCGAACAGGCTCGTGAGATTCACACCGAGCACCGCATCCCCGGCGTGACCGGACACCAGAATCAGACCCTGCCGGGTGCGGGCGAATGTCAGCGCATCCGCACGCGCGGCAATCTCAGGCTCGAAGTCTCCGCGCACGCCTTCCACCACGGGCTGTGACACGTAGAAAGAAAACCCGACGAAACCCAGCACCAGAGCGAAGAGCGCGATAAGAAAAATCCGCATGTTCAGACCCCTGAGTCAGATGAGTCCGGCGTACGAGCCGCCGTCCAGTTGCAGGTTCTGGCCGGAGATGTAACCGGCCTGCGCGCTGCACAGGTACGCGCAGGCATCGCCAAACTCTTCCGGTTGACCCAGGCGCTGAGCCTTGATGGTTTTCGCAATGGCCTGCCGGGCTTCCTCGTAGGAAATACCCTGGGACTGCATCATCAGGTTCGCCATCTGCTTCTGCCGATCGGTATCGAATCGTTCCGGCAGGAGATTGTTGATGGTCACGTTGAACGCCACCGCCTCGCCCGAGAGACCTTTGCACAAGGCAGTGAGACCGGTGCGAGCCGCAGTGGAGAGGCCCATCGCCGGGTGCGGTGATTTGACCATCGCCGAGGTGATGTTGACGATGCGGCCGAAGCGCCGCGCTTTCATCCCCTCGATCAGACCCTGGATCATGAAGACCGGCGCCAGCATGTTTGCGGTCAGTGCCGCCTGCCATTCCGCTTCACCCCAGCTCTGAAAAGCACCCGGGGGCGGCCCCGAATTGTTGTTCACCAGGATGTCCGCGTCAGGACAGGCGGCAATCAGTTCTGCTCTGCCGGCTTCCGTATTGATATCCGCCAGCACGGCGGTCACGCGGCCTTCGCCGAGGGCCCCTATCTCAGCCTGTGCCGCATCCAGCCTTTCCTGGTGGAGGCCGTTGATCACCACATCCACGCCTTCCCTTGCGAGCGACAGGGCGCAGGCCTTGCCGAGCCCGCGCGAAGAGGCACAGACGATGGCCCTTCTGCCTTTCAGTCCAAGATCCATGGTCAGGCCCCCCTCGCGAGAATCTCATGCAACACTGACTCGACCCCATCGGCGGAAACGGCATCGAACCGCGCGGCAATGTGGCCATCCGGCCTGATCAGCAAGGCACCCGATTCAGGCAGCCCCGTCCGGCGCTCCCAGCCTGCAACGGCTTCAGAATCCGCGGAACGGGCGATCTCAAAATCGGTGCCGAATCTGATCTGGTCGACCATGGAGCAGCCTCCCAACGCCGCCGCTTCCGGGCCGGACAGCAGCGTGAACCTGCTCGGGGAGAGCAGAGACTGGAGCGGGAGCGTTTCACCGCTTCTGCTGACCCACTGATGGGGAAAGTGCGCGCCCGCATCCCAGGAAGGCTGATAATCGGACACATCTGTGATCTCCGGCAGCGGCGCGGGCTCGTGGATCGCCGAACTGGCATATCGATAGCCGAGCTGCAGGCCAAAACTGTCGAAGTGTGGCCGTTGCGCATCTACCGCTTCTGCGAGCTCCGGAATGGCTCCCGGGTTCGCCGAAACAGCGGCGTAGCGTTCAGCCGTTTTCTCAGGCTCCAAACCGTGCAGAGCAACGATCAGGTCGAAAATCTTCGCCGCGTTCTTGAGGCTCTGCTCGTTGTTGTTGCGGGCCACAGGCTGGCGTTCCACCTCGTAACTGTCGAGCAGCCCGTCGCCCGCTTCGCCGTTCAGCACGGCCGCCAGTTTCCACGCGAGATTCTGCACATCTCCCGCGCCGGAGTTGAGACCGAGGCCGCCAGCAGGCGGAATGCGGTGCGCCGCATCGCCTGCCAGAAAGATCCGGCCCTTGCGGTAGTGCTCCGCCACCTGGGCCGACATGGTCCAGGGGCTGATGTTCTCGATCACGGTCGGCGGCAGGGCGTGCCCGACTGCCTTTTCGATCAGTGAGAGACATCTGCCGTCATCGTAATCGGCAATGTCTTCTGAACCGGGGTTCCACGGGTGCATCAGCACCCAGGTTTTCGACTGATCGTAGGCGATCAGGGTGCCGTTCACCCCGGGCTCGAACAGAAAGTACAGAACGCCCCGCCTGCCTTCCGTCAGGGGCCGGAGATCCGCGGAGAAGTGAATCATCAGATAGGTGGCCAGCGCTTCCGGCCCCTCCATGCCGATGTCGAGCGAGCTCCGGATCTTCGAACCCGCACCGTCTGCCGCGATGACATAGTCGAAAGATTGGGTGTGCGCCTCCCGGGAACCGTCTGTCACGAGCTGAGCGTCGACACGGTCTCCGGTATCACGCAGCGCCGTACACTCGACACCCCGCCGGAAATCGATGTGCGGGTCCTTGCGGATCTTCGCAATCAGTTCCTCTTCGAAAACCGGCTGCGGAATATTGCTGAGCGGATAAGGCGTGGCGGCAAACGCCCCTTCGTCCTGCCGCTCATACGGCAGACAACCGAACTCGGTCCCGGTCAGCGTGCCGACAAACCTGACCTCCCCGCCCTCGTTGGCATCCGCACCGAGCTGCCGGAGGCGTTCGGCGCTGACGCCGATGCTCTCGCAGATCTCCAGAGTTCTCGCGTTGACCGCATGGGCCTTCGGCGCGCTGAGCGTCGTCCGGCGCCTGTCGATCAGCATCGACGGGATGCCGTGGCTCGACAGCAGCAGCGCCGCCAGCTGCCCCACCGGGCCAGCACCCACAATCAGTATCCGCGCCGAACTGTCAGCCGTACTCACACCAGTCCCCTCTCATATTTTGAGCTTAATCTCATTTATGGGATTAGTCTCATTTTTCTTGCCAGGTGTCAACGCATCCTCTAAGTTACCGGCCACAACACACAGGGCGACACAGGGAAGAAAGCGTGTCTTCGACCAACCATCACCTGTTTCGAGAGCAGACCAGCGGCAGGAAAAAACGCGAGCGAACACGCAGCGCGCTGCTCGACAGCGCCATCAGCGTCTTCGCCAGCAAGGGCTTCGAAGCCGCCCGCATCACCGACATCACGAATCACGCGGAGCTCGCGAACGGCACCTTCTACAACTACTACAAGGACAAGGATGAGCTTCTGCGCGACGTCACTGCCGGCCTCGCCGTGGAGCTGACCGGTCGCATCAACGACGAGATGGAAAACCTGGCCCACGGCCCTACCCGGGTGACCTTCGCAACGGCAAGACTGCTGCAGATTGCGCGACGCGAACCCGAGTGGTTGAGCGTTTACCTCGAAGGGGTCTTCATCGTCACCGAGCTGCAGGCCGCCGCCGTTCAGTATCTGAGGCAGGACCTGGAGATCGGCATCGAACAGGGGCATTTCGACACTGAGGTGAACCTGCTTCTGGTCAATCAGATCCTGTCTCTGATCAGGGCCGCCCTGCTGCTGGATCCGGCCATGAGCGACCACACCATCATCCAGACCTGTGAAGCCGTCCTGAGACTGCTCGGCCTGCCGCCCAGGAAAGCGGCGAAGCAGGTCGCCAGTGTGTTCGAGCGTTTCCTTTCAAGCGATGAACACACAACTGATGCACAGGGATAGAAGCGCCCATCCAGGAGAACCGATATGTCCGAACCCGTGATCAGAGTGAAAAAACTCGCCTATGTGCGGGTTGGCGCGCCGGACCCTGCCGCGGCCGAGCTGTTTCTGAATGAGTTCGGCCTGCAGGTTGCCGCACGAACGGATCATGCGATTCATTTCCGGGGCACCGATGCCGAGGCGCCCTGCTATGTGCTGTCAGAGGGTGCAGGCACGGTGACCGCGATCGCCTTCGAGGCAGACAGCGCGGAAAACCTGGCGACGCTCTCGCAGCTCGAGGGCGCCTCCGCGATCGAGACGCTGGCCGAGCCCTGCGGCGGCCAGGTGGTCCGGCTCACGGATCCGGTCGGCATGCAGGTCGAGGTGGTGCATGGCAGAGCCGCACTGGAACCGCTGCCCCCTTCACCCTCGCACCCCTTCAACATGAACGGAGAGAGAGCCCGGATCGGTGGATTTCCGGCGGTCGAAAGGGGGCCCTCTCACGTGCGCAGGATCGGCCACCTGGTGCTGGAAAGCCCGGATCCGGAATCGCTCTACCAGTGGTACCACGAGCGCCTCGGGCTCACCATCTCCGACGCCGTGCGGCTTCCGGACGGCGCTCCGCAGATGATCTTCTCGAGGTTGGACCGGGCCCAGGAATTCGTGGACCACCACGTGGTCGGCTTCCAGTTCGCGCTGGACGAAGGCGTTCGCGTCCAGCACATCGCATTCGAAGTCGGCAATCTGGATGATCTGATGTCCGGGCACGATCATCTGAAGCGCCGCAAGCGCAAACATGTCTGGGGCATCGGCCGGCACCTGCTCGGCGGGCAGATATTCGACTACTGGAAAAGTCCCTTCGGAGTGATCCACGAGCACTGGACGGACACTGACCTCGTCAACGAGTCTCATGAAGCGAAAGACTGCGGCATCGCGGAAATGGAGGATTACTGGGGGCCGGGGCCCAGCCCGGGCTTTCTCATCGCCCGCTTCAACTTCAAGGTGATCAGAAACGCGCTGCGCCTGCTGAAAGCCCGATCGCAATCGGCCGCCGGCTGACGTTGAGAAGACGGACAACCCCATGAAACTTCAGGTAAGCGAGATCAGAACCCGGGAAGTGCTGGGATGGAAGGGCCTGCATCTGCTGCACTACGACCTGTCATCCTGTTCCCAGAAAGTTCGCATTCTCATGGACGAGCTGGGCATCGACTACAGGTCGCACCCCATCAATCTCATGCGCGACGAGCAGCGCACGGAATGGTACCTGGGCATCAATCCCCGGGGCCTGGTTCCCGTGCTGGTGCACGACGGCGAAGTTCACATCGAAAGCAATGACATCATCGAGTATCTGGACCGCCGGTTTGCTGTTCCGGGCAGCTCTCTACTGCCGGCCACCGAGGCGGAACAGCAGCAGATGCGCGAGCTGATGGCGCTGGAGGACCGGCTTCATACAGATCTGCGCACGGTGACCTTCACCTACCTTGCCCCCGACCCGAGCGATCACGCGCCGCAACTGACCGATGATCAGTTCGGCTACATCGGCCGCCTTCACCAGGCCTGCACCCTGCTGAACGAGACGCTGAAAGACCGGCCCTATCTGCTGGGTGAACGGATGACGCTGGCGGACATCTCCTGGTTCATTGCGCTGTATCGACTCAACCTTGCCGGCTACCCGCTGCAGCAGCATCCGGAACTCAAGGCCGGCTTCGAGCGACTGGCTGCACGGCCGGCATTCAGAAAACAGGTGGCTGCGGGGCCGCTTGCCATCCGTCTTGCCGGATCTGTCTATCGTCGTGTCAACCGACTCCTCCGAAGATCATTGCCGCGCGACTACGCGCACTGGGACTCCGCACGGAAGCACTCAACTTCCTGACAACCGCGCTCGAGTAACCGGAAACAGGCTGGCATCGGAGCGCCCGCCGTTGGCCATCACCACGTTCCAGCGCCCGTCGAGCACCAGCGCAGGATACGGCTCGTGATGTTCGATCACCGTAGCCAGTGTTTCGCGGAAGAACTGCAGGCTGTCGTGATCCAGCGCTTCGTCCCGGTACACCGGCGCAAACCCGGCTCCGGCGAGCAATGTGTTGCGCTCGCGCAGAGGCACGTTCAGTGATTCGCACAGCGCGATGACCATGGGACGGCTGGGATTCGAGCGGCCGGTCTCGAGAAAACTGATGTGCCGTTGAGAGATGCCGGAGTGGCTTGCGAGGTCGAGCTGGCTGAGACGGCGGTACTGCCGCCAGGACTTGAGCAGCGAGGTCAAAGAGCGATTGTGGCAAGCAATACACTCTGTGCTTCAACTGGATCCGCTTTACCTAGTTCGCCTGATCACCTGGCATTTGCACGAGACCGAGTTGGAGATACAACGAGAGGTAATCTGTCAGGCCGCGCTGACGGCAGATCCTGCCATCGCGGACGGTCAACATCGTAACGTCTCTGAAACTGACACTGACACCCGTGCGCGGGTCGCTGGCGGTTATTGTCAATCGAACAACCACTTCGTCACCCGCCTCGATAAGCTCATCAATATGTTCAGCGTAACCAGGCAAATCTTGTCTGACGCTTTCGGCAAGCGCTGCTACTCCTTGCAAGCCGCGGCCCCAGTCGGTCATGGGGTAGTCCGCCTCGAAGTCTTCGGAATAGAAATCCGGCACGCGCTCCACTTGACCTTCCGTCCATATCACACGACATGCCTCGCGAACCAATTCTCCCGCTGTCGTCATCTCTTTGCCCTCCTTCTCTGTAACAAGTCCAGTTATTCGCAACTGTTCGCTACGGCGCGGAGAAATTCGATCGTCTCTAGCTCACTCGTATGGTCGTCATCAGGTGATCCGTAAACCGGGTTTGCCGTCTGCTTGACGATAGTCAGGTCACGTGAGGGGTCCACGTAGACGAACTGGTTGTATACGCCAATCCCGGTGAATTCGCCCCGATCTCCTTGGGGGATCCACCACTGGTATCCGTATCCGATCCCGAAGTTCAGGCCGCCCACTTCTACTGCTCCGGCTTGGAGATAGGGCTCATCACAGCGGATGGATGCTGCGACCCAATCTGCAGGGACCAACTGACGGCCCTGCCATTCTCCTTTGCGCCGATAGAGCTCACCCAACTTGGCGAAATCTCTCGCCGTCAGATTGAGCCCACCGAATGCCATCTCCCGACCACTCGAATCGATCAGCCAGTATCCTGGAAATTCAAAGCCCAGCGGATCACAAAGCTTCTCCTGCATATAGTCAGAAATGGTGCACCCAGTGGCATTCACCAGCAGGCTACCCAAAGCTTGGGTATCGGCGGAGTTGTAACGACAAAGCGTACCCGGTTCGACATCGCGTGCCATTGACGCAATGAAGTCATCCAGAGTGGAGTGACCGGCCATCGCTGCAGAAAATCGATTGATGTCGGACTCTGGGTCCCCGTAATCTTCATTCCAGCGTGCCCCCGAAGACATCTGCAATACGTGCCTTATGCTTGGCCCGTCATAGGCCGAACCAGCATCGACCGTGATGTAACCACTTATCGGTTCATCGATACTGCCAATGCTGCCCTCAGCCAGCGCGATACCCACAAGCGCCGAGATAAAGCTCTTAGCCACCGACCAGGAGATCCACTGCACGTGCTGACCACCACTGAGCCAGTACTGCTCGAAGCGTATCTGCCCGTCCTGAAGAACTAGCAGGCCACCCGTATCCGTGCGTTGGAGAAACTCATCTACCTGCATCTCCTTGCTCGCGAAGTGAAACTGCCTGGGCAACGTCACTGCTTGCCCCTGAGGGAAGACGAAGGGCTCAGGCGCTGGCCTCATCTTCGTAACGGGGAGCAGGTTCTTCAGGTTCGAGAAATTCTCGTGCTGTCTTGCACCGCTGAACATCTGCAGGGTCCTGACAGCTTGGTCTCTGTCTTTCATCTTGATCTCTTGCGTTTCGCGTTTGTCGTTGGGAACTCGGCCACCACCTGCCCGGCTTGCACTAGGGCGGCTTCACTACTGGGATGTACGTTGAACTGATTGAATACGGCGTTACCCAGAGCCATCGCGACCAAGGCATAGGCGGAATCGAAAGTAGACTGCGTCGCGATCGGGTAAAGCCGATCGTGTATCTGTTCGACACAACGACGGTAGACAGCCTCCAGCTGAGCACGCAGCTCGTCGTCCGTCCAACTCTGTTGCCAGAGCTGGATCATCAGGCGATTAGTAATTGGATCGACGAAAGCTTTGTTCAAGACAACCTGCAACAGGTCTTCCTCTCGCTGCCCCCCGGCTGAGTTAAGCGCCTGCTCAATCGCATCACTGGCGCGCAGTATCATCCGCTCAATGAGCCCCGACACCATGTCGGCCCGGTTACCCATGAAATGACGAACCAGGGGACGCGGTAACCGCGCCTCCTCCGCCACATCGGCCAAGGTGGTGGCTTCCAGACCCTTGCGCAATGCGCAAGCCTCAAAGGCCTTGAGAATTTCAACCCGCCGTTCTGCAGCAATGCTTGGTCTTGGCATGACGAACTAACAAATTGTCATGTATGACAATAAATAAAATCCATATATTGTCAATTTTGACAATATATGGGTAATTGCTATAGAGAAAACCCAGGATGTTGAATGACTGAAACGGGTCGAACCGAGACGGTTCAACACGGTGAGCTCGAACGTCTGCTATTGAGGAATCTGACGCTGTATGGCAGGTCAGATACCGAAGATCACACACATCAGGGCAGCTCGAGCTTGTGCCGCTCGCAGTGGCGGCGCAGGTAGCGCCAGATTTCCCGGCTCAGGGGCTCATCGTGCACCTCTGCCCAGGCGTGTGCTTCGATCAGCAGACGCGTGCCGGCGTCGTGCACCGCATTGACGTCAGCCAGGCCCAGGCTCGCCGGCTGCAACACTACAAAGGCGTCGATGTCGTCACTTTGGGGTGCGCTACGCAGCAGGGCGCGCATCTCGTCGATGTCATTCATGCGGGTCTCGACAAAGCTTCCACCGTTGGCAGGAATGATCGAAGCACGAGCCAGCGATCGGACGCCCCGGAACCACGTCACTTTCGCACAGCATTGCAGGCTCCCGGCGCACCGGCACGACAGCACCGACATTGCAGACTCACCAACCTGCACTCCGGCGGCTCCGCTCCCCCATGCCCAACGTCGCTCCCTACCCCTACGTTCGCCATCGCCCCGAGCACAC
>JAUIED010000348.1 GCA_030428905.1 Gammaproteobacteria bacterium | reverse complement strand
TTGGTAGAGCAGCTGACTGTTAATCAGCGGGTCGCTGGTTCGAGCCCAGCAGGCGGAGCCATCTCTCTAAGCTTCCATCAAATGCTCCAGAAAAGCGCGTGGCGAAACCACCGCTACGCCTGCGCGGGCTGACTCTGGAAAGTGCTTGGGACTCCCCGTGATCAGGAAGTCGGCTTTGCTTGCCACTGCCACCTCTATGAACATCTGATCCCACGGGTCAGGGAGCGTGATGGAAAGCGGGGGGCAAGTGTCGGCGTTCCGGCCGCTTCCAGGAAACCGATCAATTCTTCCACCGCGTCTGCATCTCATGAAATCCGGCTGCGCCTGAGCACATCTCGGTATTCAGACACGATCCGCTCATCGAAGCACAGGGAGATTCGCTCGGCCAGGAGTGCCCGAAGGACTGCGACAGGCGGCCCATTCGGGGACAGGATGCCAGGTACCAAAACGTTGGTATCCAAGACGATCTTCAACTGCTGTTTCTCTTCACCCGCGATCGTTGAATTTCGGCGTCAATCTCTTCAGGCATAAGTTCACACGTGCTCTGCTCAGAAGCTGTGCGCTGCAATTTGCCGAGGGCATCGCGCGCGCGACTGCGCCTGAGAGCCCACAGGCATTCCTCGAAGGTCGCGAACTGTAACGAACTTCATGCGCACCCGTGGGCCACCATTGTGGCCACGAATATAGACCGTTCGGCGACCTGGGCAATGGCAGAATTCTCGTCAGGCCGTAGGCCAGGACGCACGCCCTACGCCGCACCTTCACCGCCGCGGTATATCGTAGTAACGCTCGAACTCCGCCGGGTCATGATTGGCAAGCTCATTCTTTGCAATGCCCGGCAGATGCACCTCACTGGGCCCATCCGCGATGCTCAAGTGCATTCCCAAGCCGAATAGCGCAGCCAGCGGCGTCTGGTTTGACACCCCCATGGCGCCATGTACCCGCAAGGCGCGTTCTGAAACGTTCTGTAGGAGTTCTGTACCAACGATCTTGAGCATCGCGATCTCTCTGCGGGCGCCCTTGGGGCCTTTCTCATCCAGCATCTTCGCGGTGTGCATGCACAGGAGCCGCGCCTGATCGATCTCGATGCGGGAGCGGCCAATGTCGTTGGCTACGCTGCCGTGCTCAAAGAGATGTTTGCCGAAGGCAACCCGTTGCTTAGCTCGGGACATCAACAGGCCCAGCGCCACCTCCGCCATGCCCACGCAGCGCATGCCATAGTGAATGCGGCCAGGCCCCATGCGTTTCTGCATGATTGCGAAGCCTTCGCCCGGCTCGCCCAGCAGGTTTTCGGCGGGCACGCGCACGTTGTCCAGCAGAATCTCCGGGTGACCGCCTGTGTGCCAGGCGTTCATTACCGTGGTGTCCTGCAGAATTTTCACGCCGGGCGTGTCCAGCGGAATGATGATCACGCCGTGCTGTTTGTGGCGGTTGGGGTTTTCCGGGTTGGTTTTGCCAATCAGGATCATGAAACGGCATTTCGGATGCATGGACAGCGAGATGAACCACTTGCGGCCGTTCACTACGTACTCCTCACCGTCGCGGGTGATGGTGGTCTGGTAGTTGGTGGCGTCCGATGAGGCTACCTCTGGCTCCGTGGCGGCGAAGCAGGAATAACACTCTCCTTCCAGGAGCGGCAGCAACCATTTCTGCCGTTGTTTTTCGTTCGCCGCCGCACCCAGCAGCTCCATGTTGCCGGTGACGGGTGCGTTGCAGTTGAATACTTCCGGTGCCCAGGGAAGTTTGGCCATCTGCTCGAAGATGGGGGCGAACTCGTAGTTGCTCAGGCCGGTGCCGGGCTCGTCCTCCCGCAGGTGCGGGAAAAACAAGTTCCACAACCCAAGTTCTTTCGCCTGGGCTCGCAGGTCATCTACGAACGCGAGCGCTTCGGGGTCGTTGCGCCGGTCGCTGTGGGCCACTTCCTGGTAGTGCTTGTTCATGGGGTACACATGCCGGTCCATGAAATCGACGACTCTCGCCTTGATTTCCTGGCTTCTTTCGCTGGTGTCAAATTCCATGCGTTCTTCTCTCGTTTGTTTGTTGGTAATGATCTTTC
>JAUIED010000139.1 GCA_030428905.1 Gammaproteobacteria bacterium | reverse complement strand
CATGGGCGATGGAGCTAGCGGCGAAAGCGAGCGTCGCCAGAAGGCGCCTAGTTGCAGCCACAACCACCTCCCGAGCCGCCTTCCGCGCCACGCGCACCTTCACGGGCCTGATACACGTGGTGCAGGTAAGCCGCCGATACCGGCGCGCGGTTGAAGCTCATGATCGGGTCCGCCAGGTGATTGCGTTCAAACGGGCTCACCCACGGCTCAATGGTTGAACAGCCGCTGAGCAGCACGAGCCCGAGGACAATGAGACGTCGTTTCATGGTGGCTCCTAGAAGAAAATGGTGAAGCCGCCGAGCACTTCTACGTTGTGCTTGGTTTCAGATTCACCCAACAGGTCCGATTCGAACATGTGATCGCGCACGGTGACGTGCAGCGCCAACCAGTCCTTGGCAACAAACCGGTAACCGAGACCGGCGTTCACGGTGAACACATCATCACCGCCGAACTCCGTGGAGCCGGCACCCGCCAGCAGGTACAAGCTGCCCTTGAAAGCCCATCGATCCCAGATGAAGGATTCGCCCGGCAGCACATTCCAGCCCAGAGAGACGTTGTAGTAGCTCGCCTCGCGTTCGCTGTCGGTGAGAAGCTGCGCGCCGCCGCTGAGGTCTTCGAAACTGGTCTGGCCAAGCTCGGACTCGCCGTACATTGCCTCGACGAAAAAGTCTTCCGTTACGTGGTAGGCCGCGCGAATGCCGACAGAACCATCGCTACCGAAGTCCTCGAAGTTCATCACGCCCGCATACAGACCGACCTCGAAGTCTTCCGTGTCGATGCGATCCACATCCACCTCACGCCTTTCCACCTCGCGCACAACCAGCGGCTCGAGCTCCAGCGGCGCAAGCTCCTCCTGCGCAACGGCCGGCACGGCAGCTACCAGCGTTGCCGTCACAAGTGCACGTTTCAGAAAAAGACCGAAAATCCCGCTTTCCATTGGTTGACCTCCTCGTTGTCGTCCCGACTCGTAAACACCGTGTGGCGCTTGTATTCCATACGCAGAACGAACCGATCCGACAGATAGGCATCCACGCCGATGCCGGCGTGTGCAATCTCGTCTTCCCTGTCCGATGTCTGCACGATCGTGGTGTGCGGTTTAGTACGGATGATGCCCGTACCGAGTGTGAAATACGGTGACACGCGCCACTGCGGAAACGGAAACATCAGCACGCTCGCCGTGGCCGTCTCACCGTCAGAAAAATCGCCCAGAATCTCGCCGCCTTCGAGCTGCAGCGTGATGTTCGGTGTTATCGCGTAGCCTACGTAAGCGGTGAGCGTACGCGCGCCATCGAAATCGCCACCGGACATGCCAAGCTGCCAGCGCCGGTTGGAGAAGTCCTCGAAGTCCACTTCCCGCCAGTCGATCTCCTCGCCTTCCAGGTCCAGGGTCATGCGCATCTGCGCCATCGGCACCCAACCCTCTTTGCCGCGTGCGGAACGTACCTTGAACCAATCCGTCTTGCGCTTGAGAACCGTGACTTCTTCGCCACGACCGGCGACGTAGAATACCGGGTAGCCGCGGCCCGGTGCCGTGTGCATCTCGATGAAGGGATCGCTGACCACTACTGTCGGCTGATGTTTGTCGAACAGCGCCCACGCAGGCGCAGCGACGATAAGTGCCGCCAGCAGGCTCAGGGCTTTCACTAGTGTTCCGTTGGTCATGGCCTGTTCATCCGTTTACAAGCGCTCGGCCGCCCTTAGGGCGGCACATCGAATGGGTTGTTGTAGTACTGCCCGCCGATATCGATCCACTCTGCTATCAAGCGTAGCTCTGCAGGCGTCAATCGCCCGTCATGTGTGCCGCCAGGTGCGAAAAGTGTGAACAACCGCGGGCTCGCGGCCGCACCCGCCACCGACATCGGCGGCGTGAGGCCCACGGGCACCAGCACCGGGATCGGATCACCGTTACCGTCCAGGATCAGATCGCCATTGCCATCCGTCTGAAACAACGGGTCGCCATTGTTGTCCAGGGCCTGCACCAGGCGGTCCTGCAGGATGCCATCCAGCACCTCCTGCTCGTTGTCGTTGAACAGCAGCTCCCGATAACTCGCAAAGTGCGCTGCCTCATCGGCCGACGGACCGTCAGCCAGGTCGAGCTGCGCATCAGGCACCATTGGCATGCCCATGGCATCGACTCGGTTGTGGCAGCTCGTGCAGGTGTTGTCTTCCACCACGACTGTACCGGTGGCGTCGAGCACGGTACGGTCCACGGACCACAGCGGGTGGATGTGCTGTTCGTAGTTGATGACGATTCTGCAGGTGCTGTTCCATGCGACGACACAACCGGTGTCCACGGGAACCGGCGTGGTCAGGTCACTGTAGAGGTAAGCAAAGGAAGCATCGGGGGTGCGCAGCGCCGCGTCCGTCCACACGTCGTCGTAACGCACATCCACACTCGGCGCCTGCTCGCCGTTGATGCGGGCGTAGACCTCCGCCATGGTTTCCCCGGCATCGGCAAACAGCGCCGGATCGGTGTTCGGATACGGTTGTCCATCGAGCGGAGCACCTGCGTGAACACTGTCCGCCTCCGCGCCGACCCGCCCGTGCGGCAGCTCGCTGTCCGGCGTGTGACAGCCATTGCAGGTAACCGTGTCACCCGGTCGCACGTGCAACCAGTTATTGTGGCGCACGCCGATCCGACGGCCGTCGGCATCGAGAAGATCCATCCAGAAAGCGACGTTTGCTGGGACCTTGGCGCGGATCGAACCATCCGGATGTACCGGCACGTAGCCGAGCACTTCGCGCATGAGTTGGGCCTGCGAACGGCCGAAAGCCGTACCGTCGAGATCGACGAGGTCGTCGTCCGGCATCGACACGGCCTTGACCAGCCGCGCGAAACGCACAGGCCGATCATTGCCGGTCGTTAAGCCAGGGTCGGCCAGCGTCGTAATATCGGCCACCGCAGTGCCATCCAGATCGTAGACGCTGCGCACGCTGAAGATGCCAACGCCTTCTGCCACCAGATCAGCGTCCAGATCGACGCCCGGCGTCTTGTCGAGCAGCACGGGCGGCGCCACCCGCGCTTCGAGGATGCGCGCGTCGGTGTGCACGCGACCTACCGTGCCGTTGACGATCGGTTGCGCGGTTTCCTCGACCAGGTCGTGCATCCAGATGCCGTACAGCGGCTCGGCCTCGACGAAATTCGGATTCGCGAGGTTTTCTGCCGAGCACGGTGCAATCAATGGATCTGCCGGGTCGCTGCTGACATCACGCAGGCGACACTGGCTCCAGGACACGACCAGACGCTCGGTGCCATCGGTCAGCGGCCATACCGATGCATAACGCCCCTGCAACGGCGGCGTATCGTCATCCAGATTCAGATCGCCGGAGATCAACAGCTCCTGCGCGTCGGCCATGAGCCCGGCGTTGGCCGCAGTCGGCACGTCGTGCTCCGTGTACGCTTGCACATCCACCGCAACCGGCAATGCTCCCATGCGCACTTGCGTTCCAGAGGGACGCATGAGCACCAGGAGGCGACCGTCCGGCATTTCGGTACTTTCCACGAACTCAATGTTTTGCCCACCGGGGCCTGTATCGTGGCTGTGCACGCCATAGAGGAACGATGTTTCCGTTCCATCCGGACGCGTGCTGTAGAGGCTGAAGCGATCCGTTCCCGCAACGTTGTCCCACCGTGAGTAGACGATACGCCCATCGCTGAGCACCGCAGGATCAATGTCTGAACTCTGATTGAAGGTAATCTGCTGAAGGTCGCTGCCGTCGTCGTTCATCACGTGCAGCGCCAGGGCCGGACGGTCGCGGTCTTCGTCGAGGGCGGAGAACTGTGGCTTACCTTCATCGAGCAGAACAGCCTTCGCATGCCGCTGACGGGTAGAGGCAAAGACGATGCGACCGTCCGGCAGAAACTTTGGCGACACGTCGTGACCGTCTTCTGCAACGATGTCAGAGTCGATGATGCGCGTGACCTGATTGGTTTCGCTGTCGTAGAGCCAGATGTTCCAGGTGGGCTGATCTTCCTCATCCGCACCGGGAATCTCCGGTGCACGCAACGCAAACACCAGCCGTTCGCCGTCGAACGACACATCGAGGTCCTTGACGTCATACAACGCCGGGTTGCCTTGCGCATCGTCTTCGAACAGATCCGCAGTCAGCACCCGCTCATCTGCAGTGGGCGATGCACGATCGCGCAACACCAGTTCAGCACCTGGGAAAAAGGCGGTAGCGTTGCGCACTTCCTGCGCCAGCAGGTCGCCGTTCTCGTCCACCAGAAGCGGTCGCGTTACGTAGGCCAGCGGGAAATCTACGACAACCGGGTCAGGGTCCTGGCTCCCCCCCAGCACGCTGGAGTCACTGCCACCGCCACCACCGCAAGCGCTCAGGCACAACACCAGGATGAGGCTTGTCAGCAAGCCACCCCTCGATTGCGGAGAGTGGTTCTGGTTTGAATTCGGGCGCAACGTCGGCATACCGCGCTTACATGTTCGCCACAATTCTTTCACAAGGACAGCGCCCCGAAGCGTGACCGGCATCACAGGGTGGGGGTGTGCGTTTCTTGACAAAATTGACCACCCACGCTTGCTGAAACCCTGACGCAGTTCACAGCGCAGCGGCTGAGATTTTACGAATCTGTGCCCATGCGAATACCGCTGGAAGCGGCGTTCAATCGAGAGGCGGCCAAAGCGCTGTAACGCGATCGGGGTTTTTCAGGATCGTAACGAATGCACGCACGCCGCGACGAGGAGCAAGAACCGATGTTTCGCCTTCCACGCCACCAGCGAGCCTGCCTTGCCTGGATATGTGCCGCAACACTTCTTCTGGGTGCCAACCTGGCATCGGCGGGTTCTCGCGAGCAAGCCAAGCGCATGCACGACCGCATCAGCGGCGTGCCCCCTGCAAGCGACGTGCTCGATGATATGACCAACCTCATCGACACCGGCGATGCGGTGGGCGCCGCCATGCTGGCAACCAGTGCGCCGGAGTTCTACAACGTAACATTGAAGAACTTCGCCACCCCCTGGACAAACCGTGAGGGGGATGTGTTCGCACCGCTGAATGACTACACCGCCACAATCATCGGCTTGGTGCGTGACGATGCAGACTTCCGGGACATCCTATCCGCCGATGTGGTCTACGTAGGCTCAGGGAGTGGTGTTCCTGCATATGCGGCCAACTCCAACGCACACTACGAAGCGCTCGAGGCCCAGGGTGCGGATCTGAGCACCGTGCTTTCCGCAACCATGCAATCCAGCGTTTCACCGTTGCCGCCCGAAGCCACTGCAGGGGTTATCACCACACGCGCCGCCGCTCGCGCTTTCTTCATCGACGGCACCAATCGCGCGATGTTTCGTTTCACGATGCTCAATCACCTGTGCCATGACATGGAGCAGGTGCTCGA
This sequence comes from Gammaproteobacteria bacterium, assembly GCA_030428905.1. Lineage (GTDB taxonomy): Bacteria > Pseudomonadota > Gammaproteobacteria > Pseudomonadales > Azotimanducaceae > SYFY01. Next base: position 6,237 of record JAUIED010000139.1, on the reverse strand, counting down.
CACCAGCCGTGCACCGGATCGTATTCGCCAGGATGTCTCGCGCAGCCCCGGCGGCGACAGCCGGGTGTTTCTCAACAACTGCATCGGCTGCCACTCGGGCATGGATCCCCTGGCGCAAGCCTATGCCTACTACGACTTTGCCTACGACGATGTAGCAGACCCCGATGCCGAGAACGGCACCATCAGCTACAACGACGCGGGCCAGACAGATCCGCTGACCGGAACACGGGTGAAAGCCAAGTACTTCAACAATGCCACCACCTTCGAACACGGCTTCGCCACACCCGACGACTCCTGGAGCAACTACTGGCGAGCCGGCCAGAACGCGTTGCTCGGCTGGGATCCCGGTCTGCCCGGCTCCGGCACCGGTGCGAAGTCCATGGGCCGTGAGCTCGCGCAAAGTGATGCGTTTGCTTCCTGTCAGGTGGAGAAAGTATTCGAAAACGTGTGCCTCAGGCCTCCCCAGGACGGCGCCGATCGCGCGCAGATCGATGCCATGGTCACGTCGTTCCGCGGCTCCGGCTACAACCTCAAGCAGGTGTTCGCCGAATCCGCCGTGTACTGCATGGGGAACTAACGATGCCGAGAATCATACTGCTGACGATACTGTCCATCACCCTCGCCGCCTGCGGGGGTGGTAGTGGTGCAGGTACCACCGCCAACCCGCAAACGGAGACACCAGACGTTTCCAACTACACCGGGCCGGCCCCGGCGACCAGCGACGTGCAGAGCTTCAAGCTGGCCGTGTGGGACAACCTGGTACCAAACAATCGCTGTGGATCGTGCCACAACGACAGTCAGTCGCCTCGTTTTGTACGAGCCGACGACATCAATCTCGCCTATGACGCAGCGAACACGGTGGTCACCCTGACCGATCCGGCAAATTCCGTAATGGTCACAAAGGTCCGCGGTGGTCATAACTGCTGGCTGGCATCCGACGACGCCTGCGGTGACATCATTCAAGGGTACCTCGAAGATTGGGCCGGGGATGCGTTGGGAGGCGCGGGCAACACGATACAACTTACCGCTCCACCCATTGCCGATCCGGGCCAGAGCAAGAATTTCCCGGCAAGTTCTAGCCTGTTCGCCAGCACCGTGCATCCGCTACTCACGACATACTGCAGCGGCTGCCATACCGACACCGCCAGCGTGCCGCAGAGCCCATTCTTCGCAAGCGCCGACGTGGACGCTGCGTACGAGGCTGCGCAGTCAAAGATCGATCTGGAGACGCCGGCCAACTCCCGCTTCGTGCTCAGGCTCGGCCAGGAGTTTCACAACTGCTGGAGCGATTGCGCCGCCAATGCAGCGGAAATGCAGGCCGCCATCACCAGCATGGCCGACGCCATTTCGCCGACCTCGGTGGATCCGAACCTGGTGACCAGCAAAGCGCTGGCGCTGACCGACGGCATACCATCGTCGTCCGGCGGTCGCCACGACACCAACGTCATCGCCTTCTATGAGTTCAAAACCGGCTCCGGCAACACGGCGTTCGATACCAGCGGCGTGGAACCGGCGCTCAACCTCACGCTGTCCGGCAGCTACCAGTGGGTCGGCGGCTGGGGTGTGCAGTTCATGAACGGCAAGGCGCAGGGCTCCACCACGGCCAGCGCCAAGCTGCGCAACCTCATCACCAGCACGGGCGAGTTCTCCGTAGAGTTCTGGGCCGCACCGGCCAACGTCGTGCAGGATGGGCCGGCACGCATCGTCACCTACGCCGGAGGATCGAGCACGCGCAATTTCATGGTTGGACAGACGCAGTACAACTACGACGTGTTCCTGCGCCAGGAAAACACGGACGAGAACGGCGACCCGCAGCTTTCTACAGCCGCTGCGGACGAAGATCTGCAGGCTACGCTGCAGCATGTCGTGGTCACCTATGACCCGGTGAACGGCAGACGCATCTACGTCAACGGCCGATTCACTGACGATGTCGACCCTGCGACTGGCGGCAACCTCAACGACTGGGACGACACGTTTGCCTTTGCCGTCGCCAGCGAGGTGGACAACGACAATCGTTGGGCCGGCACCATGCGCCTGCTTGCCGTGCACAATCGCGCGCTCACGCCCGAGCAGATCCAGCAGAACTTTGATGCAGGCGTCGGCGAACGATATTACCTCTTGTTCAACGTCAGCGACCATGTGAACGTCGACGACGCCTACGTGGTGTTCGAAGTTGCGCAGTTCGACTCCTACAGCTATCTGTTCGACGAACCGTTCTTCGCCATCCTCAATAGTTCAGCCACACCCGGAGACATCCCGATGCAGGGCCTGCGCATCGGTGCCAACGGCCGTGAGCTGCCCGTAGGACAGGCGTTCGCCAACCTCAATGTGCAGATCGATGACGATGCCTACGATGCGGCAAACGGACAGCTCTCGCTGTCTACGCTCGGCACCGTCGTGCCGCTCGAAAAAGGCCCGACGTTAGACGAATTCTTCCTGACTTTCGAAGTACTCGGCAGCTCCACCAATGTCGTGGTCGAAGCGGATCCGGTAGCACCTGCAGCGCCTCCGGACCAACCGCGCGATCCTGCCATCGGTGTGCGGGACTTTGCTGAAGTCAGTGCGGCTATGGCGAAAGTCATCGGCATACCTGCAAGCCACCCGGAAGTAGCAGCTACCTACGATCTCGTGCGGCAGGCGATGCCGGTGGACACGGCACTGGGCGGATTCGTGTCTTCCCAACAGATGGGTGTGACACAGCTCGCCATCAAGTACTGCAGCGTGCTGGTGGACGACAGTGCAGCGCGCACCGCCTACTTCCCCGGCTTCGACTTCAACGCAGATGTCAGCTCCGCGTTTGCAGATCGAAGCCTTGTCGTGGACCCGCTGATAAGCAATATGATCGGCAACGGCCTGCTCACCCAGCCCACAGACGCCGAGGTCAGCACCGAAGTAAACGCACTGATCGATCGGCTGACCGCCTGTGGCGGTAGTTGCGAGGCCGACCGGACGGAACGAATCATGAAGGCTGCCTGCGCAGCCGTGCTCGGCAGCGCCGCCGTGATGGTGCAGTGAGGAGACATTCGATGCGACGTAAATCAGTTCGACGGTACGACGACCCCATCTGCCAGCCGGGCCACCGGCGGCCACGAACCCGACGGGAGTTTCTCGCGCAGGGCTTTATTGCCGGGACCGGCGCCGTATTGGGTGGCGCCACGATCAGCCTCGGCGGCAAAGCACATGCAACGCTGTCAGCAGACTTGCTGCCATTGATATCTCAGTGTGGCATTGCCACTCAGGGTGCCGGCAAAATTCCTTTCATCGCCTTTGATCTGGCGGGCGGTTGCAGCCAGGCGGGCTCCAATGTGCTCGTTGGTCAGGGCGGTGGCCAGCTCGACTTTCTGAGCACCAGTGGTTACGAGCGGCAGGGTCTGCCCGGCGACATGATACCGCCAGTGACAAACCCGCAAACTGGAACAAACGACTTCATCGATACCAGCCTCGGGCTCGCGTTTCACTCCGACAGCGCATTTCTTCGCGGCATGATGACCAAGATATCGCCAGCAACAGCAGCCAATATCAACGGTGCGGTCATCCCTGCTCGCTCGGAAAACGACACGGGAAACAATCCGCACAACCCCATGTACGGCATTGCCGCCGCCGGCGCCGATGGCTCGCTGTTGTCCCTGATTGGCTCGGAGAACACCGACTCCGGCGGCAACTCCATGGCGCCACAGGCGATGATCAACGCGGCGCTGCGTCCCACCAAGGTGGATCGTCCAAGCGATGTGACAGGTCTGGTGGACGTGGGCGATCTCACCAGCGTGCTCAGCCAGGCGGATGCGGTTGCCGTGATGGAGTCCATTTACCGCATCTCAGACCACAAGATGCGTGCGGTGGACGTGGACGACAACATCATCACGTCGGATGACGTGTTAAAGGATCTCGTGCGCTGCGGCTACCTGAAAAGCGCCGACCTGGCAGACCGGTTCGGCAACCCGGCGACGCTGGATCCAGCGGGTGATCCGGAGATCGTCGGCGCTGCGGGTATCTTCTCTGCAGCCGAGTTCACGGCAGGCGACCGCAGTGGCCGCGAGTTTCAGAAAACGGCTTCTGTGATGAAGATGGTAATCAATGGATTCGCCGGCGCCGGCACGGTGGAGATGGGTGGCTACGACTACCACGGCGGTCGCCGCGCAGAAGGCGAAGTGAAAGATTTTCGCGCTGGCCAGTGCATGGGCGCGTGCCTCGAGTACGCCGCCATCCGCGGCGTGCCGCTCATGCTCTACGTCATGTCAGATGGCTCGCTGTCATCCAACGGCGTCATCGACAACAGCGTCGACGGTCGCGGCAAGGGTGAGTGGACCAGCGACAACCAACAGACGGCGGCACCATTCTTCCTCGTGTACAACCCCGGCGGCAGGCCGAACCTCATTGGCGGCACGCCCGAGGAACAGGCAATACACCAGCAGATCGGCCGCATGCGTGCCGACGGGTCGGTAGAGACCTCGGCAACCCCGGCAGCCAACAACGTCAATCTACTGGCCGAGACCATCGTGCTCAACTACATGGCGCTGCATGGTGAACAGGGCAGCTTTGCCGCCGCGCTACCGTCCACCGGACTTGGCGCATCGTTGTGGGACAGCTTGACGGCATTCGAGCCAATCGTGAACGGCGTGATAACCAGCCCGCTATAGAGGTCTTGCTGGCTTGTCAGCCACTGACAGCCGCGTTCACTGACCCTCCAGGTCCGGATCGGGATGCACCGGACCTTCAAGGCGCGCAAGCAATCGCACCAGGCACCTATCCAGGACGTTGCGCTTCTGTCTGAATGTGCGATTGACGAGCCGCGTCATCACCACCTGTGTCTTCTCCTCGTGCCAACGGCGCCAGGCGCTCACGACGCCTCCGCCGACGTGGCCGCGCGCAGCTCCTCCGGCGGCCCGGGCAGCCGCTCAATGCGTCCGGGGAAGCCTTTGAAGTGCGGAATTCCCTGCTCATGATCCAGAAACTCCGGGGCGTCTGCGCAGAGTACGGCATCGCTACTGATGAACGCCCCAGCCAGCTCCGTCTTGCCGCGCAGTTCCGGGTACCACCAGCCATGCGGCACACGTATATGTCCCTGTTTCATGGAGTGCTGCACCGACACCTCAGCCGTCACTTCACCGGTTGCAGTCTGCAGCCTGGCCCAATCACCGTCGCTGATGCCTTCGCCGGCGGCGTCGAGCGGATGCATGAACAAACGCGGCAACGGCGAGCGTTTGCGCAATGACGCCACCTGCCGCTGCCCCGTCTGGAAGAACGCATCTTCCCTTACCCCGGTAAACACCAGGTACGGGTACGACTCGCTGGGCTCAGGGCCAGGCCGATAGTACGGCAAGGCGTCGAAACCCAGTTCGCCAAGAATGCTCGATTCGAGTTCAACTTTGCCCGACGGGGTAGCGAAGCCCACCTTGCGGTATTTGCGATACTGCGGTTTCGGGATGCGCATGTACTGCTCCGCTGCAAACTCCGCAAAGCTCGTGCCGGACGGCGCAAGCCGGTAGTCGAGCATGTCCTCGAGCGTATGCCAGGGGAACAGCGCTTCGAAATCAAACCGGTGCGCCAGGTCACGCCAGAACTGAAACGTGCTGGATGCCTCAGGGGGCGGCTCAACCACCTTCTGCGACAGCGCCAGGCCAAGGCGCCAGTTCCATGTATCTGCGATGTGGTTGCGCTCGCTGAAAACGTCGCCCGGCAGAACGTAGTCGGCCAACATCGCCGTCGGCGTCATGAAAATTTCGTGTGCGACGATGAGGTCCTGATTGAGCAGTGCCTGGTGAATCTGGTGCTGATTCGGATAGCTGAGTAGCGTGTTGTTACCCAGGGTAAAAAAGGCTTTGACGGGATACGGGTCCCCGGTTGCCATGGCTCGAAACGTCGCGCTTGGATTGGCCATGTAGCAGCCCATCACAATGTCTGCATACCGGTACCCATAGACGCGCTCCGTCGCATCACACAGCTTGTCCTGTGCCCGGTAGGTATATGCCGGATGCAGATCCGAGCCCAACTGCTTGTCGCGTTGCGCCTGAGAGAGCATGTGGTGATTGGAGATCGCCGACTCCGGGAGGTAGCTTGGATCGAAGCCGCCAAGCACCTCGCCTCCCGGAATGTCCAGGTTTCCGGTAATCGCTCTGAGGATGCTCTGCAGGCGAAGTTTGCGTCATACACGCGCTCGTTGATGATGACGTTCAGCCATCCCAGACACATCGCCGCATCGGTTCCAGCCTTCAACCGCAGATGCAGGTCTGCCTGGGC
>JAUIED010000138.1 GCA_030428905.1 Gammaproteobacteria bacterium | reverse complement strand
GTAGGCGACCGGTCAGGTGGCAGAAGTTCCGCTGAACTGGCTGAGCTCACGTAGCAACTCCGCGACCCGGGCTACGTACGCACGTAGCACCGCATCCTGATTGGCGATGGATGCGTCGTCAGCCTTGGTTATTGGCGTCGGTGCCGTGCTGGTGTCGGTTGAGAACACCAGTTTATAGTCGCTGTCCATGTAGGCGATACGGGCCCAATCAGCGGCGACGACATGGGTCCGCCCGTTGGACATCAGGTCGATTCCATGGCTGTAAACGCTGCTCTGACTGGTGATGCCCAACCGCGAGAGCAGGGTAGGAGCGATGTCTTCATGGCTCGTGAGGTGATGGATGCGCTGCGCCTCCTCGCCAGGCAGGCTGAGGATCAGCGGAACGCGCAGTTGTTCGTTGGTGAATTCCGAGTTGTGGCCCCAATGACCTTTCTCGTTGAACTCCTCTCCATGATCGCCGGTAATCACAACGATCGTGTTTGCCAGCTGCCCGTTTGTGCGAAGTGCGTCTAACACCCGCCCGATCTGCTGGTCGAGATGATGCACGGCGTTGAGATACCGGTTTTTCAACGGTACCGGGTCGGACGCCGAATCCAGGGCGAGGTAGTTCACCGTACGTGCGTATTCAGGGAACAGCGTGCTGTCTTCGGGGAAGTCGTAGCTGGCATGAGGTGACTCGAAGAACTGGAACAGGAAGAAGGGACGGTCTGCAGATTGCGCTCCAAGCCATCTGATCGCGCGGTCTACGTTGCGTCGATCTCGCTGCCAGGACGGACCTTCATCGTCCTCATGAAGGGCGTCTGAAGGCATCGAAGCGAAAACGGTTCTGTCGAACTCAGGATAGGTGAATCTTGCGCTGGTTTGCGCAAGCATGTTGAAACCGAGACTTTGCATGTGGTCGACCAGGACAGGCGGCTGCCGCTCTCGTAGGAACTGGTGCCAGTAAGTACCGTGCAGTCCGTAAAACAGTGTGAACATTCCCATGCGTGTGCCGTTGCCACCGCTGTAGTGGTTGTCGAAGCGCAGCGCCTGATCGGCGAATCGGCTGGTGGACGGCATGACCTCAGCGGTAAGACTGTCTGCCCGCCACGACTCGGCTACCAGTAAAACGATGTTCGCAGGTTGCTCGATAGCTGTGGTTTCCAGTGCTTTGCGTGGGTAGTGCAATGATCCTCTGCCTGTCGTCAGCGTACCTTGCGTGTGGCGTGTCGCAGGAATGCCGAGGCGAGCGAGGACGTGCGTGGCTCTGGTTGTCTGGTAGCCGGGAAGTCCCTGGGCGACCTCAAGCACAGCGCTTTGCCCTGTGTGGAAGCTCCAGGCGTAGACGCTGCGTTCAACGATACTGGTAAGCAGCAAAGCTGATGCGAAAAATGCGGTGGATGGAACCCGGAGCGCTATGTGCAGCCGGGCCACGAACATCGCAGCGCTGAGTGCTAGGGCGTATCCAGCGATGACGGCTGCGGCGGCGAGAAAGTTTCCAGCGTGCACCCCGAGCGAATCCAGGCCGCCCTGTGTAGTGATGAGGTTCCAGACGAAGCCGTTGAAATGAAACCCATACAGCTCGTACAGCTTGAGATCGAAGTAGATCAGCGATTGCGTCGCTGCGGTCACTGCGATGAGCAGGCCCTTGTGCCAGATACCCGGCCGCAGCCGCCGCAAGACGAGGCTCGCGAGCCAGGCAGGTGCGAGGTACATGGCAGCGTAGGTACCGGCCAGTAACGCCTTGTACAGCCATAGCGGTGCACTTGCAGGTGTTGGCGTCAGCACCCACAGCTGCGTGATGATCAGCAGATATGCGAGCCAGAGGTAGCGGCGGAACGTTTCCCGGTTTGAAGTGGCCAGCGTCTTTCCTGTTGGTCGTGACGTGCGTTAGTGTTGCCGCCGGACGGGAAACAATCGCCTCCTCAGGTGTTTGGGTGCGAAAGTTTCCGCAGGCGATGTCCTGCCAACAGCAGGAAGCCTGCATGGGTGGGCCACATACCGATGAATCCGCTGACGAGCCCCCGTTCTACCAGTGCATGGTTGCCCAGCATAACGAAATAGTAGGAAAGGAAAATTGCAAGACCTGGAATGATGCTGGCGAAACGGCCGGCGCGCGGAGGCACCCGAGACAAGCCAATTGCAAGGAGGCTGCTGATCGCAGCGAACAGGGGCAGGCTCATTCGCCAGTGCCACTCTGCGCGTCCCGGCGCGGTAATTGGTAATGCTGAAGTAGGCAATGCAGAGAGCCTCGTGCGTGGGTCGGCGGCGGATCGTGATGCGACCCGCTGGCTCAACACCTCAAACTGCACTTTGCGGAAAGTTGCCTCGCCGGGTTTCCCTTCGTAACGCACGCCGTCGGTGAGCACGAGAAACTGCGAACCGGTGTGCTCATCGGTGTACTGGCGGCCACTTGCTGCCCAGGTGGTGATGTCCTGGTTTGTGTCTGTCGATTCCCAAACGAATACCTGCTGAAGTTCCGATTTGTCCTCTGTCATGCCCGCTGCGTACAGCACACGAGAACCGTCGGAGCTTCTGGCGAACACACCGGGAACGAGCTGGTGAAACAGTTCTGCAGCGTCCATCTCTGCTATCCGCTCCTCGAGCCGTCTGCTCGCATCGGGGGTGATATATAGCGACAAGGCGGTCACGCTCGCTACCACGAGCAACGAGGTGCCGCTGAGCCAGGCCAGCAATCTGCTCGTGCTCATTCCGCTGTTCTGCAGCACAACCATCTCGCTGTCGGTGTGCAGGCGGCCGAGGGTCAGCAGCAGCGCGATGTAGTACGAGAAAGGCAGAACAAGTTGCACGAATTCTGGAAGCCGCAGGCCAATGATCGGCAGTATCGCCTCTGCAGCGTAGCGGCCATCCACCGCATCCCTGAGGTATCCAACGACGCGCCCGCCCACGGCGACGAGGAGCAGAACCGTCATCGTAAGTGCAAGCGTCACCAGCAATTGCCGGTTGATGTATCGTGCGGCTGTGTTCACGAAGCGCGCTGTGCCTCGGATGTGCGACGGTAGAAAACGGCCAGATTCATCGTCCAGCATATCCAGGCCGAAGCGATGTCGTGAGACAGAAAGTGGGCGCCACGAATTTGCTGCGCGGCGCCGAACACGATACCCAGCAAAACAATGACTGCGAGGGTTGCCATTCGCCAACGCGGCGCGTGTATCCGTGCAAAGAAGAAGGCGCCAAACCAGCAGTAGGCGGCGCTGGCATGACCAGCTGGGAAACACTGGTAGCTACCCTGGAGCGTGAAGGAAATCGCAGAGTGCGGTTCGATACCTCCGTAGCGAGTCAGGTGCCAGGGACATGGAACATCCGTCAGATATTTCAAGACGTTGACCACGGCAACGCTCAGGAGAGCTCCCGCCAACACCAGCATCAGATCCCTGCGGAGCGGGTGCAGCACGCCGCGTTGCGTGATCAGCCATCCCAGGATACTCAGAGCGATGAGCATGCTGAGGTGTCGTCCGCCGTCGTGGATGACAGTTTCGGTAAGAAACGTACGGCGTAGTGACCATGCCTGGCCGCCTAAGGAGTAGATGCTGTCGGCCAGAACGTAGTCAACATCCCAGCCCTGCAGTACAGTGAGCGCAGCTACACATGCCAACGCCGGCCAAAGCCACAGATCCCTCCGCGAGAGCGTCATCCCTTTGGTGGGGCCGCTTCGTCATGCTCTTCCACTGAGAACAGTGCGCTTGCATCGTCCAACTGTGTTTCCTCTACCTCGAAAGCCAGCAGCAGGGATGGCGAGATGGCATCGTGTGAGAATGCCTGCTGGCTGCGCGCGTCAACGGTGTGTTTGAGTATCGATGAGTGTTGGCCGGTCCACAGCAGTAGCGGAACGTGAGTCTGCGACGCAGGGGCAAGGAGCCGCGGCAGGCCGTGCAGATAAACGCCGTGTTCGCCGAGCGACTCTCCATGGTCGCTTACGTAGAGCATGGCGGTTTCAAACTCCGCATCGTGTCGCTTGAGGAAGTCGATGACCTGGCTGAGGAAAAAGTCGGTGTAGAGGATGGTATTGTCGTAGGCATTGTTAACGGCTTCTGCAGTACAGGCCGATAGTTCAGCGCTGCGGCAGGCCGGCGTGAACCGTTCGAACGCCGCAGGGTATCGCTGATGGTAGGCGGGACCGTGGCTGCCTTTCTGGTGCAGAATGATGAGGATATCTCCGCCGTGCGCGTCTACGTAGGCGTCGAGCTCATCCAGCATACCGATGTCTCGGCACTCCGGATCACACACGGGGTTGCGGTCTTCATTGGAGAAGTCTTCGAAAGCAACGCGCGCCGCGACACCTTTGGAACCCGAGTTGTTGTCCCGCCAGAGGACGTTTACGCCGACCCTCTGCAGTACATCCAACACGTTCTCCCGGGTGAGGATGTCGTGCTGATCGAACGCGCGGGAGGTAGTGAAGGAGAACATGCATGGTACGGAGATGGCGGTGGTCGTGCCGCAACTGCTGACGTTGGCGTAGGTTGTAAGCCTTGGCTCCGCCATCAGCCGCGGTGTTGTATTACGGCCATAGCCGTTTATTCCGAAGCGATCCCATCGCGCCGTCTCGCCGACCACCATGACGATCAGTTCCCTGCCGGGGTGCTCCGGAATGCGGGCATCGGCCAGCGAGACCGCGAGCTCGGACGATGACCCTCCAATCACCTGATCGTGTGCATACACGCCAAGAGAGTAGACAGGATAGATGGGGTTGCTGTGCAGGCGTACAGATTTGTGCTCCCGGAAGAAGCTCGCGTACTCTGCGCTGAAGGGCAGGATCAGAACGACGCAGCCGATCACTGCCAGGAGCGCCGCGGCACCGGCGGTGCGGGTGCGTTCCATGATCGACGTGCGACGGACTGGAGGGCCCCAGACGAGTAGAGCGGGCAGCACGCCGAGCAGCAGGAATTCGATGGCGAAGCGCAGGGTGACGAGTTCCGCCACCTCTGCCAAGTCTGTTTCAACGACGTTCTGAATCATGGTGATGTCGACAACGCTGCCGTAGGCACGATCGAAAACGGCACAGGCACCGGCAAGCAGCAGGAGCGCGCTCAACACGGGACGTAGTGGAAGCAGCCATGTTCCCAGCGCGATGAGCAGGCAGGTGCATAGCCACTGCAGGGCACCAACCGACAGCACGAATCCCGCGTACTGTGTGAACGGATAGGCGTCCGTAAGCGACCCGAAGAGCGCAGAATTGCATGCGAGCGTCATGAATGTGGCGGTGCCTATTCCCAAAGTGCGTGGACCGTACGGTCCGCGAATCCGCTGAAGGGCGCGCATCAGACGTAGTGTGCCCGGATCACTACTGGGTGTTGTTTGCACTAAGCCTCGAATGTGGGATGGCTGCTATAGCCGTTAGTCGGCTGCGGATACGAAATCAATCGGCCGATGCCGGGAATTTTCTTATCGGAGCATCGACCACCTGCGAGTGCGCCTCGATACGCTGTGTGTATAAGGTGCATCCCGGTCCAGCCAGGTCGTGCTGTTGCTTGCCGTGCTGCTTCGCGGTGGCCATCGTATGCCGCGCTCGCTACGACGGCTGTGGAGACGGACCACGGAATGATGTGAAGCACTACTCGCCGGAGGAACTGGTGCTGCCCTCAGGCTTGTGCAGGTGGCGCGATCAAGCGGGCCGCTAGACTCTGTTGTATGGTGTCAGCCGCGGCGATCAGCGATCTGTGTCAGCGCTTGCGCATGGTCGCCCACCAGCCGAATGATCAGATGTTCTGCACCGGCCTCGACAAACGAGGCAAGAAACGCCATCACCTCGCCGATGGGGCCGCCCTTGCAGGCCTGCACGCGGCGCATGATGGCTGGGTCCATGGCGTAGTAGGTGCGCAGATACTCGTCGATCTGCGCCTCTGCGGCCGCTGAGTCTTCGTCAACGCAGATGGTGACGTACACCGCCGTCGTAGGTTGCGGCCGGGCATGCTCCCTTGCCGTCTGCATCAGCAGGGCATGACCCTCGGCAACGGCCTGTGCGTTGGGGCCGATGGGTAGCCAGCCGTCGAACAGTCGAGCGGCGCGGCGGATGCCGGCCGGTATGCTGGCGGCAACCCAGATGGGTGGCCCTTCGGGACGCACCGGCGTCGGCGCGAGGGTTGCGCCGTCGAGCTGCCAGCGACCCTGCCAGTCCACAGGCTCTCCGCGCCAAAGCGCACGGCACAGTGCAAAGCCCTCCACAAATCGCCCAACGCGCTTTTCGAAGGGCACTCCGGCGGCGGCGAACTCTGCGTGGATGGAGGGCGCGTCGGCAGCGATACCGGCGCCGACGATCAGGCGCCCGCCGCTCAACCGGTCGATGGTGGCAAGCTGCTGCGCCAGCACAACGGGGTTGCGCAGCGCCGGCAGAAGCACAGCGGTGCCGATGTGCACGTCCAGAACGCTTGAAGCGACCGCAGCGAGCAGCGTCAGCGGGTCGTGGCGGGGGCGGGCGATCAGTGAATCGCCCACCCACACGGAGTCATATCCGAGATTGCGTGCCAGCCGGGCGGCATCGAGCAGCGGCGCGGTATCGTGCTGTCCCCGCATGACCTGCTCGCGGGTGGGAAGCAGGTAGCCCAGCTTCACGGCGCGGCCGCTACTTCCACTTGGCGAGAATTTCCTGAATGACCTTCTGACCTTCCGGGTCCACCGGGATACCGTCGTGCACGAGCTTGGCGTGTGCGTGGCCGAGCTGCTGCAGGGACATGGCGGCCTTGAGCGCGTTGTACATGCCCTGGGCTTCCTGTGCCTGGTTTACCGACTCCTTGGCGAGCTTGAGGCCCATGCTCGGGCGTTTGGCGATGCGTTCGGCCATGTCGGTGGCAAATGCGGTCAGCTCATCGCGTGGTACGACATGGTTGACCATGCCGATGGCCTTGGCTTCCTCGGCGGTGAATACCTCGCCGGTGAAGAGCATCTCCTTGGCTTTGCGCACGCCCATCTCCCAGGGATGGGCGCAGTACTCCACAGCGTTGACGCCGAACGCGACCACCGGGTCCGTAAACTTGGCATCATCCGCGGCGATGATGATGTCCATGGGCCACATGAGCATCAGGCCACCGGCGATCACCCAGCCCTGCACTTCGGCGATGGTGGGTTTGGGGATGTTGCGCCAGCGCCAGCAGTAGCCGAGAAAGAACTCCTCCTCCATGCCCCAGTGGCTCTCCTGGCCCTTATCCTTGAAGTTGAACGTCCAGGTGCCCACGGGCTCGAACGTTTTGAAATCGAGGCCACCGGGACCAGCGTGGCCGCTGGAGAAGTCGCGGCCTTCGCCGGCGAGTATGATCACCTTTACGTCGTTGTCGTGCGCGGCTTTGTCGAAGGCGGTGTTCAGCTCGCTCAACAGCTCCATGGTCTGCGCGTTGCGCTTCTCCGGGCGCGCCAGGGTGATTCTGGCTACACCGTTGGTCGGCCCTTCGTACTTTACCGTCTTGAACTCGCTCACTCTCAGCCCCCGGATACGTCTTTCAGATCGATCAGCTCGTTTTTCACGAGTTTTGTGCTTTTGCGCTCGTACTTGCGTGCGGGCGTATTGATGATCGGTGCCAGTTCCGCTGCGCGCTGGGCGGTGCGTTCGCGCTCGCGACGCACCTCGCCGTACACGGTGTTGCGCTGCCGCGGCGTGCGGTTGGCGCTACGGATCATCTGCATCATGCGCACCGGCGAAGTCTCCTGACCGTGCTCGGTGCCTGCGGCGCGGGAGATGCTTTCGTTCATCAACGTGCCGCCGAGATCGTTGCAGCCAGCGTTCAGGCAGGCCATCACCCCTTCGTGACCCATCTTCACCCAGCTTGCCTGGATATTGGTGATGTGCGGGTGCAGGGTCAGACGTGCAACCGAGTGCATGAGCAGCGCCTCTCGGAAGGTCGGACCCTTGCGCGCCCGTCCTTTGAGATACATGGGCGCTTCCATGTGCACGAACGGCAGCGGTACGAACTCGGTGAAACCGCCGGTTTCGCGCTGCAGATCGCGCACGCGTAGCAGATGCCGCGCCCAGTGCTCGGGTTTCTCCACATGCCCGTACATGATCGTTGCGGTGGTGCGGAAGCCGACACTGTGCGCGCGCCGCATGACGTCCAGCCACTGCGCGGTGTTGATCTTGTCGGGGCAGATGATGGCGCGCACTTCGTCGTCGAGTATCTCCGCGGCGGTGCCGGGCAGGGTGTCGAGACCTGCCTCTTTGAGCCTTTCGAGATAGGTGGTGACGTCCATCTCCAGGGTGGCGGCACCCTGCCACACTTCCAGCGGCGAGAAGGCGTGCACATGCATGTCAGGCACCGCTGCCTTCACCGTTTTCAGAATGTCGATGTAGGTGTCACCCGTGTACTCCGGGTGGATACCGCCCTGCATACACACTTCCGTGGCACCGCGATCCCAGGCTTCCTGCACACGGCGAGCAATCTCGTCGTGCGACAGATCATAGGGCCGGCCGCGCAAGTTCTCGCTCAGTTTGCCCTTGGAGAAGGCGCAGAACTGGCATTTGAAGTAGCAGATGTTGGTGTAGTTGATGTTGCGATTTACGGCGTAGGTAACGGTGCCGCCGTTCATCTTCTGGCGCAGGGCGTCGGCGGCTTGCACCACGGCAGAGAAGTCGTCGCCGCGGGCGGCGAACAGGCGCACCACTTCTGCCTCGTCCAGCAGTTCTTCGTTGGCTGCTTTGCCGAGGATGGCGGAAACGTCCGCGCTCACCCGGCGCGGCGTGTTGATGACGGCTTCCAGCAGGTCTTTCGGCGGCGGCGTGGGGTCGCCCGGACACCAGCCGTCGGTGCGGGGAAAGCCCTCGGCGTCGATGCGGCTCACCACGTTGTCGTGCAGGTCGGCGTGCACCCAGCGATCGAGATCGCTGGCGTAGGCCGGGTAGATCGTCAGCCGTTCGGTGAGGTACTTGCCGGCCACCGCGGTTTCCCGCGCCAGCTCGTCGAGGTGCGGCCAGGGCGCTTCCGGGTTGACGAAGTCTGGCGTGAGCGGCGACACCCCGCCCCAGTCGTTGATACCGGCGTGCACGATCTGCTCAAGCACGCCGGGGCTGAGGTTCGGCGGCGCTTGAATGCTCATGTCGGGGCCGAAGATCAGGCGCGCGACGGCGATGGTCCAGAGCAGCTCGTTGAGATCGGGCTCCGGTGCCTGCGCCATCTTCGTTCCCGGCTTGGCGCGGAAGTTCTGCACGATCACTTCCTGAATGTGACCGTGTGCCTCATGGGCATCGCGTATGGCGAGCAGGGAGTCGATGCGCTCCAGGCGCGTTTCGCCGATGCCGATGAGGATGCCCGAGGTGAACGGCACCTGCGCAAGGCCGGCCTGATTCAGCGTTTCCAGGCGAACCGCCGGCACCTTGTCTGGCGAGCCGTAGTGCGGCATGCCTTTCTCAGTGAGCCGGTCGGATGCCGATTCCAGCATGATGCCCATGGAAGGCGACACGGCCTTCAGGTCGGCGAGCTCCTCGGCGGTGAGATTGCCGGGGTTCAGATGCGGCAACAGGCCGGTCTCGTTCAGCACCGCCTCAGCGGCGGCGCGCAAATAAGCGGTGGTGCTCTCATAGCCCATCTCTTCCAGCGCCTCGCGCGCAGCCTTGTAGCGCAGCTCCGGCTTTTCGCCCAGGGTGAACAGCGCTTCCTTGCAGCCGAGTTCCGCACCCTGCCGGGCGACTTCGAGCACTTCTGCGATGGTCATGTAGGGCGCTTTCAGCTTGCGCGGGACCTGCGCGAAGGTGCAGTAGTGGCACACATCGCGGCAAAGGTGGGTGAGCGGAATGAAGACCTTCTTCGAATAGGTGACGACGTTGGAGAAGCCGCGGTCGCGCAGCACCGCGGCCACATCGGCAAGCGCGCGGGTATCGTCGAAGTCCGCGAGGCCTCTAGCCTCTTCGGCGCTGGGACGATGCCCTTCGAGAATATTGGCGAGCAGCCCGCTAGACATCACGGCGGTCCTTTCTGGGTTTGGAAACTTTCACATTATCAAGAGCTTGCAGCCGGTCGGCTATACCCGATCGGTCTAAGTATGTGCTGGTTTGCGTGTGCGGAGCGAGCTGCAACAGCGCCCCCAGATCCTGCGGTGAGTCGATGTCCAGCGCAAAGCTCGGCAGTGGCGCGATCTTCGGCGTGATGCCTGCGTCTTCCGCGGCGTCCAGGTGCGGCTTGAAGCTCTTGCCGTCGAATACCAGGGGAATGGCGTCCACCGGGCTCAGGATCAGGCCGTTGGTGCCCAGGTTTTCGGCGTCGGGCACGATGGTCACCGCTTCGTGTGCGCGGATGGCGCGATCCACATCGTCTTCGGTGATCAGCGGTACGTCTGCCGGCACGATGAAAGCGCCGTGCCCGCCCAACTGCTCGCGCAGATATTCGGCAGCCTGCGTTAGCGCTTCGGGGAGGTCTGCGTCGGGACTTTCTGCGAACCGTTCTGTGCCGAAGGCCTGCGATAATGCGTCTGCTTCCGGTGTGCGCGAGACGATGAGCGTGCCGGAAAGCTCCGTGGAACGCGCCAGGCTCGTCAGCACATCCCGAGCCATGGCGAGCATGAGCGCGCGGCGTTCCTCAGCGGACAACACACTCGCCAGGCGCTGCTTGGCGCGGTCCAGGCTCTTGAGCGGTACGATCGCCCAGATTCTGCGATTGGGATTGGACATCAGGACAAGGCGTCGACAGTTACGCGCGCCAGCTCGATACGGTCCTGCAAACTTACCATGACGGTCGGGGCCACAACAGTCGGCACAGACAGGGTGCCGTGCAGGTCGGCGTCGGCCTCGTCGATGACGAACAGGTCCAGCCAATCCTCGTAGTGTTTTGCCACCTGCGCGGCGGTGGCGGGTACGTTGAGTTCTGCCATCATCTTTGCGGTCGGGCCCTTGATGGCCAGGCCCGCGACGATGGGCGATACCGCGATGGTGGGCAGGCGTCGGAGATGTGCGCGCATGCCCGGCACAGCGAGAATGGGATCCACCGACACGAAAGGGTTCGACGGGCAGACAATGACGCCGTCGCAACCGGCGAGCCATGCTTCGATCTCCGGGTGCAGCGTTGCAGAGTCTGCGCCTGCAAAGTCGAAACCCGTGACGGCGGGTTCGCAACGGTCGCGCACGAAGTAGTGCTGAAAGGCGAGGGGGCCTTGGCTTGTGTGTACGGTGGTGCGCACCGGGTCATTGGACATAGGCAGATAGCGGTGGCGAATGCCGAATCGCTGAGCGATTTCCTGCGTAGCTTCTCCCAGGGTTGCTCCCGCTGCCAGCCGCTGGCTGCGGTACACGTGCAGGGCCAGGTCCTTGTCCCCCAGGCGAAACCACGACTCGCCGCCAAGCGCTTCCAATGCCTCCAGAAACTGCCAGGTTTCGCCTGCGCGCCCCCAGCCGAGCTTGGTGTTGGCTTCGCCCGCCAGGGTGTAGGTGAGCGTGTCGAGGTCCGGGCAGATGGTGAACCCCAGGTGCTCGAAATCGTCACCTGTGTTCACGGCGATCAGCATCTCCTCGGCATCAAGCACATGGCTGAGGCCAAGCGCCAGCTTGGCGCCGCCGACGCCCCCGGTAAGCACCAGGTAGCGGGCCATCAGCGGAACAGGTCCTCTTCCAGCGGCCGCGGGATGTCTGCGGCCCGACCGGTTTGCTCGTCCGGCGGAAAGCCGCGGATGATGGCGGCAGGAATCCGTTCCGTGGTTTCGCCCATCACCAGCGTCGCTGCAGCGGCCATCTGATCGGCGCGGTT
>JAUIED010000347.1 GCA_030428905.1 Gammaproteobacteria bacterium | reverse complement strand
GCTTCCTCGTAGTACTCGAACAGAACTGACATGGTGCGCCAGATCAGCACCAGGAAAATCGCCAGACCGATGATGCCGCCCTGGTAAAGGCTGGAGACATACACGCTGTGGGGATGCAAAAACTCGATGCCGCCAACCACGAAATTGTCCTGTGTCGCGATGCCCAGGCCAATCCAGTAGTTCCCTGCCGCCAGCCGATCGATGGCAGCACTCCAGATCTCCGGACGGAAGCTGGTACCGCGTACCAGCAGCAGTTCCCGGGTAGACTCGTCGATGAGCAGCGCCAGGAGGACCACACCCAAAATCAGCCCTACGCCAGCGATGCTGGCGATGAACCGTTGCCGATCTCGGGTGCATTCCGACAGCAGCAGAATGGCTGCTCCGAGTACCGCGCTCACCCACGCGTTTCGCGAGTCTGAGAGATATACCGATATTGCCGCGCAGAGCACCGCTGCGGCTCCCAGCCAACGCCAGACACCCCGATCCCGAAGCATCACCTGCAGCCCGAAGATGAGCACATAGGCGAACACAAGAGCAGCGACTACATGCGTGTCTAGTTGACCAAGACCATTCAGACGGCCGTCTTCCGGCATCGATATGAAATACACGGCAATCGCTGCAACCATGGCGCCGAAACCAACGAGGACGATACCTCGGCGCAACCAGAGCTGAATGACACCTCGTAGTTGCACTTCAGCGATGGCAACGACAAAACAGAAGATCAGGAGACTTCTGACACCATGGGTTAGCACTGCTCGCCACTCGAATGGCTCAGACCAGAAAACGCTGAGAAAGAAGTAAACGAGCGTGGCTACCACCAACCAGAAGTACGGGGTGTGGGCAATATCCACCCAGCGTCTCAACGCACCAAGAACCAAAAGCGCCAGGGCATACGTCAGAAAGCTCGCAGCACTTTGCGACGACAGCAGCAGCACGGAGGCCACGCATGCTACAAGCAACCAGCTTTCCGCCTCAATGCGATCGCTGGGAGAATACTTACTCAGCACGTGCTGCACGCCCCCGATTCACAATCGGCATAGGTTACAGCATGTAAACGTACAGCTGGCAAACGTCGGGCCCTCCACACCAGATAACTCGCACGCGGGCGCAATCCGCATACGTGGGCTGGCGTATAGCGTCTACCTTAACGCGGCAGCGTGTACTGCTTTACTTCTTCACCGGCCAGGTATCCGGCGAGGGTTGAACAATAGGGGAAAGAAACCTCCCGCAACTCCAGCATGGTGTGCTGGTCGTTAGCCTGGTTACGGCGCGCGATGAAGCCACTGTTGTATATGAGGTCGATGTCGTACTGCAATCGATTGAGACATTCTCCCAACACACCGACACTGGTGAACTCGTGGTACACCCCTTCGATCGACTTGTCGATCTGGTGCACGCGGCGCTTGAAGCGATTGAACGTCCAGTCGTTACCCACACCCAGAAGGAACTGCCCGAACACGGCCACCGGCGCCCGGTACTTCATGACACGCCGGAGGTCCCGGAGGTATCTGTACTGATCGTACAGGCTGATATGCGACCAGCAGGATTGGGACAGACAGAAGTCGTACGTATTCGAAGGCAGTTTGCTCAGGTCTACATCATCGACGATGACCATCTCGAAATCGAAGTCGATACGGGCCTGAATAATCTCCGTGAATTTTCGGGACACATCGACAATCGTATAGCGCTCGATACGATCACCGAGCATCTTGACGACGATATCCGTAGCGCGCCCACCACCCGCACCGATCTCCAGAAATCGAATGGGGCCGCTAGGCAAGTACCGCTCGAACAGCGGCTTGTAGTGAGCAATCAGGACATCCTGCTTACCCCATTCGTCTCCAGCAAAAGCCAGCTCCGCGTTGGGATCGCGACGCATGCCGGTACCGTCGCCGGCATCTTCCATCTCGTAGCCTTCGCCTTTCCATGCGTCTGCATAGGAATCGAAGTCTTCGCCCACGTTTTTAGGCGTTTTCAACGTTTAGCATCCTTGTTTTTCCCGGTGCGACCGGATTCTAACGGGGTGTCTTCTGAGGTTTGGCCCGAAACATCGGTACCGGTCGTGAAATTGTGGCGGATGGCGCAACGGGAGGCAAGCAACACCAGCGCCCA
>JAUIED010000137.1 GCA_030428905.1 Gammaproteobacteria bacterium | reverse complement strand
CATCGGCGGCTGGATCGGCGACCGCTTCGGCAGCCGTGACGCAGGTGCGTACATGAGCATTCCGGGTATTGCCGTGCTGCTCAGCGTGCCGGTCTATACGGTGGCGCTGCTCATGCCGTCGTTTCTGCCGATCCTGCCGATTCTGGCGGTGAACTCGGTGCTGGTGTCTGTTTGGCAGGGGCCGGTGTATGCCACCGTGCAGAACATCGTGCCGGTACACATGCGCGCCACCGCTGCATCCATCTTTCTGTTCATTGCCAATCTGGTGGGGCTGGGGCTCGGACCGCTGGCGGTGGGTGCTGTGAGCGACCTGCTTGCCGGGCCGTTTGGCATGGGTTCCGGGGAAGGGGTGCGCTGGGCGCTGATCGGCTCTCAGTTTCTCGCCATTCCCGCATTCGTCTGTTTCTGGCTGGCGCGGCGCAGCATCGCCGAGGAGATGGAGGATTGATCAGACAGCGGCGCGAACCGATAGAAAGCGGTTGTGTCTGAACGGTTCACCGGGCTCGATGCCTGCCACGTCGCGGCCGAATGGTGCCGGTGGACCCGGGCTGTGGGCCATCGTCGCATCGTCGCCGAAATATCGCAGTGTCAGCGTACGACGCTCAGGGGTTGAGGCATCCGTGGCGCCGCCGCCGTGCAGGGTGGAGGTGTGAAACGCGATCACATCCCCCGGTTGCGTAGCGAAAGAGACGACATCGTATGCACTTCGGTCTGCCTCGATGTGGGGCAGCGGCGGCAGATAGCCAGGCTGCTCCGGCGTACAACGGAATATTGGCAGCGTTGGATCGCCATCATCGAAACGGGAAGTGTTGTACAGCGTACCCCTGAATGATCCGCGCACGAACTCCAGCGCAGCCGGCTGGGGGATGGGCTCGAAGCTGATCCAGAAAGCGATGAGGTGGTCGCCCCGCACGGACCAGTACGAGGTGTCCTGGTGCCACGGTGTGCGTGCAACACCGTTTGTACGTTTGTGGAACACCTGCTCGTAGAGAAACCACACCGGCGAGCCGCCCCAGAGCTGCTGAGCGATATCCGGCAAAACCGTGTCGCGCGCGAGGTGGGTATAGACCGGCAGCGCATCGGGATTGCACAGATCCTGAAACGCGTTATCGCTGCCGGGCAGCAGGCCGCTGGCCAGCGGCCCCGGATGCTGCACGCTCCACTGCCAGGCCGCAAAGGCGCGTGCCAGCTCGTTGCTTCCCAGCGCGCCGCGCAGCACGGCCACACCGTCCTCGTGGAACGCGCGCACTGTGCTGTCGTCAAGGCGCACGGGTTTGCTCAGTCGAATACCAGAATAGCGCGCCCGGCGATCTCTCCGGCCTGGAGGGCCCGAGCAGCTTCGTTGATCTCATCGATGCCATAGCGCGCCGACACCAGGGCATCGAGGTCCAGGCTGCCGTCTGCGTACCAGTCCAGATATTTCGGAAAATCCCGGTCCGGCGAGCAGGAACCGCCGATGGAGCCGATGAACTTCTTCTCGTTGAGCAGCATATCCAGGGCGTTGAGCTCCACCGACGTCATGGGCACGCCCACCAGCACCGCGGTGCCGCCGGGTTCGGCGCCGAAGAAGCCGGTGCGGGCTGCCGGCACGATCTGCTCCATGGTCTTCTTCAGGCCGATGCAGTCGAAGACGAAGTCAGCGCCAGACACGTCCCCCTCGATCATCGTCTGCCTGCCGGCGCGCACGGTCAGCGCGCGAATGGCCTGCACCGGGTCCTGCTCGGCTGCGTTGATGGTGTGCGTGGCGCCGAAGCGCTTTGCGAAGGCGAGCTTCTCGTCGTCGAGATCCACGGCGATGATCGGATTGGCGCCGAGGTTTTTCGCCGCGACGATGCCGGACAGGCCGACGCCGCCGACGCCGAAGATGGCGACGCTGTCACCGGCTTTGACGCCGGCGGTGTTCTCCACCGCACCCGCGCCGGTCATCACCGCGCAACCGATGATGGCGGTCACCTCCCGGTTGATGTCGGCGGCGACCTTCACCACGTACTGCTCGTCGGCGATGGTGGTGTCGGCCCAGGTGAACACGTTCTGTGAGGTTGCCGTGGATCCGTCGGGCAGGTTGACGATGGCAGGTTCTGGCTGGCGTGCGCCTTCCGCGGCGCTGCGCGGCACCCAGGTGACCATCACGGTGTCGCCCTCGCGCACGTTCGTGACCTTGTCGCCGGCCTTCAGTACGACGCCGGTGGACTCGTGACCCAGCACCACCGGCGCCTGCCTCGGGGTGTGCATCTGGTGGAGCTGAGAGTGGCACACGCCGGAGGCGTGCTGTTTGACGATCACCTGGTACGGGCCAGGGTCCGGCAATTGCACATCGACGACTTGAAGCGGGCCATCGGCGACCGGGAGAACGACGACGCGGGCTGGAGTGGGCATATGGGTTTCCTCTTGATCTCGTGAGTATGAATTCGGGTTACGGTTTCTGCGTCAAGCCAGGCTGCCGCCGTCAACGGTCAGCACCGAACCGTTGCAGTAGGTTGCCTCCACCGCCATGAACCAGATGGCTGCGGCAATCTCTGCCGGTTCGCCGGGCCGACCCAGTGGGGACACCTGAAAGCGGAGCGCGTCGTTGGCGAACGGGTTGTCCGGCGAGTCGATCACCGTTTTTACCATGTCGGTGGCAACGAAACCGGGTGCCACCACGTTGCTGCGTATGCCTTCCGGCCCGTAGGTACGGGCGAGCGATCGGGTGAGATTGATCATGCCGGCCTTGGCGGTGGCGTAGGCGTGCGCATCCGCCATACCGCGCAGGCCGCCGCCGCTGGCGACGTTGACGATGCTGCAGCCGGCGCCGAAGTGCTGCAGGGCCTGGTGGCAGGTGAGCAGCGCCGAATCCAGATTGATCGCCATTACCTCGCGCCACTGTGCGGGCGTGGTGTCGCGCAGTGCGCCCATGCTGCCCGGCTGCTCCGCGCCGTAGCTCCAGCCGACGCCGGCATTGTTGACTAGGCAGGTGTAGCGGCCGAGTGCCACGGCGCGTTCCGTCATGCCTCGCACCGCTGCCTCGTCGCTGACGTCTGCTGTATACGGCACGACGGTACCGGGTAGCGCTGCTGCGAGATGTTTCGTCTGCTCAAGCTTGTCGAGCCTGCGGCCGACCGCCAGCACCGTAAAGCCCGCCTCGGCAAACCGCAGCGCCGCCGCCTGACCGATGCCGGTACCAGCGCCGGTGATCACCACCACGCGAGCGTCGCTCGATTCCTGCGCCACGATCTCCCCCAGATCCCGAATGCTGGCCCAAGCATAGGAACTCCGTGGCGAGAATTCGAGCGCTGTGTGTGCGGCGCTTGGCGGTGGCGCCCGTCTGCGACATCATCCGCCGCCCAATTCGAGGGGTTACGTTTGCTCTCCTATCAGCATGCCTACCACGCCGGCAATCTCGCCGACGTGCACAAACACGGCGCACTTGCCTGGGTGCTCGACTACCTCGTGAGTAAGGACAAGCCGTTGTGCTACATCGAAACACACGCCGGCCGCGGGCTCTACGACCTGGCAAGCTCTGCTGCACAAAAAACCGGGGAAGCTGCCAAAGGCGTGCAGCGCGACGGCTTGCTGAGGGCGTTTGCGCAGGCGCATCCCTATGTTCGCGCCATCGCTACCACCCGGCGCGATGGTACGGCCCTGTATCCCGGCTCACCGGTCATCGCCGCCTCGATCCTGCGGCCAATGGACACGCTGCACCTCGCTGAGCTGCATCCCCAGGAGGTGGAGCACCTGCGCACTGCCGTAGGCGAAAGGGCACGGGTCTACCAGCAGGATGGTTACGCGCTCGCGAACCGCTTGTGCCCGCCTACGCCACGACGCGGTGTGCTGCTCGTCGACCCGAGCTTTGAGACACCCCGCGAGTATCGGGAGGTGCCTGCCTTCCTGACGAAGATGCACCGCAAGTGGCCGGTCGGCGTGCTCGTGTTGTGGTACCCGCTGCTCGCGCAACCGGCGCACACGCAGATGCTCGGCGCGCTCACTGGTGCATTCCCAGACGGGGTGCGTCACGAGGTGCGATTCGCGGCCGCGGCCAAAGGACATGGCCTCGTCGGCTCGGGGCTGTTTTTCGTCAATCCGCCCTACCAACTCGAGCGCGAGCTGGCACGGCTGACCGAGGTGTTCGGCACCCTCGAGAACGCCGGTTGAGGTGCATGGTCCGGCGGCAGTCGGGGCGCTTATACTCCTGCCCATGAAAGTACTCGTGATTCAGGGCGCCGGCATGGACCGGCGGGGTAAAACGCAGGTCGAGGTGTTCGGGCCGGAGACGCTGGAGGAGATCAATCGCCTGATCGAAGACGCTGCCAGGGAGCTTGCCATCGACGTGGAAATCTTCTTCGACAACGATGAAGCCAGCGCAGCGCAGAAGGTGCGCGATGCGGCTGCCAGCGTGGATGGCGTCGTGATCAACCCGGCAGGCTTCACCGCGACTTCGGAAACGCTTCGCGATGCCGTGGCGCAACTGCAGGTGCCGGTGTATGAAGTGCACGGCTCCAACCCGAGCGCGAGAGGTGTCGAATCGGTGTTTCGTCCCCACTGCACGGGTGCGGTCTGCGGCTTTGGCTATGACGGCTACCGCCTGGCGCTGCGGGTACTGAGTGACGGATCACGACCGGCATGACGCACGCAAACGATGGTCCTGGCAGCCTCGGTACGGAAGATGTCGGCAGGCTGACAATCGCACGAACGCAGGTGCTCGACAGCCGCTTCGTGATGGCCTATGCCGCGGCGATCAGCGAGGACAACGCCGCGTACTACGATGACCTGGCCGAAGGTGGACCGATGGTGCATCCGGCCATCTGCTTCTCCCTGCAATGGGCGAGCCGTTTCCGCCCGGATCTGCGTGCCAATCCGCGCGCTGCACCATACGGTGTGCATGCCTCCACGGATCTGCGTATTTACCGGCCGTTTCGCGCCGGCGAAGCCATCACGACCCAGGGGCAGATCGTGCAGAAGCGGCAGATCCGTCCGGGCGTGTTTGCGCTCGACCGTTACCGCATGACCGCGAGCGACGGCACCCTGGTGGCGGAACTCGATTACAACGGCATCACCCGAGGTGCAACGCTGGAAGGACCGGACCGAAGCATCGCTGAAGTGGAGCCGCCACCAACCCTGCAGGGAGATGTGTCCCGTCCTCTGTGGCGTCAGGAGATTCATGTGCCGCGCTACGCTGCGCAGCAGTACACAGAGTGCGCACGCATCTACAACCCGATACATACCGAGCCAAGCGTGGCGAAGGCAGCGGGCCTGCCGGACATCATCCTGCACGGGAGCGCCACCAAGGCCATGGCGCTGTCTGCGGTGGTGAATCGGTGCTTCTCAGGCGATGCGTCACGGGTGACACGGCTCGTCGGCGAGCTGCGTGGCATGGTGCTGATGGGTACCACGATCATCGTGGAGTGCCTGGCAGAAGAGCTGGCGGATGGCGTCAGGACGGTGGCGTTTCGCACGCTTACGGAAGACGGCCGGGAAGCCATCGCCGGCGGCTATGTGGTGGGCCGAGCCGGTTAGCGCACCCCGAGCACGTGATCCAGCCAGTCGTGGTAGTGCTGTATGCGCACCTCGTCCTCGCAGAGCTTTTGCGCCGTAAACCCCTTTGAGTGCATTCCGGCCTGCACATCGCGAATCAGATGAATATCCTGGTCGATGGTGATCGTCATCGTCTTGCGGCCGGCGATGATGTCCTCCTGGGTGAAGACATCGCGCTGCGGGCGGTGCGTCGGCGGCTCGCCGACGGGGTCGTGGGGTTCGAATGCCACACCCGCTGTCTCGGCGACGCGCGCGTCCGGAAAACGGTGAAACGTGAGCTTGTCCCAGAAACACTTGTTCGGATCGGTTGGGTGCGGACGTGCGCGGGCCAGGAGCGCATCGTCGGGCTGCACCGTCAGCATGACGTTGGGGAAGAAGTTGTACTGCTCGATATCGCTCAATCGTTCGTCGCTGAAAGCGCTGTAGTCCCAACCGCGTCGCGCGCCGTTTTCGCGCCGCAGCGTTTGCATGGAGCTGCGGATGTCGAGCACGCGGCCGCTGAATTCTGCCGGGTCGCCGCCGAATTTCTCGATCTGCGCCTTGAGGTAGGGGTTTGGTTCGTCCGGGATCGGCAGGCGCGGGTTGACGGTGTGGCCGTCGATCACCACGCCGGTATGGCCGCGGTCGAACAGGTGCACCGTGGCGGCGGGGCAGTTGAACATCAGCTCGTGCTGCGGGTGGATGTGGTCCACGTGGTAGAGCTCGCCGAAGTTGTCGAACACCGCCTTCCAGTTGCAGTCGAGGCTCACGGTCTGATCGCCGATCAGCGTCATATCCTGCACGGCGTACGGCGCGATGATGTCCAGCAGCGGGCCGAGGAACGCTTCCAGCGACGGCGCTTCGTCTGACATACATACCCACACCAGGCCGAAGGCAGTGCCGGTGCGCACCGGTTTCAGCGAGTGCGCTGTCTTGTCGATACCACCGGTGAAACGTTCTTCATCGGGCACATGCACGAGCTTGCCGGCATGATCGTAGGTCCAGCCATGATAGGGGCACGTGAACTGACCCACCCAGCCGCCGTCGTTCACCATCACGCGAGCGCCGCGGTGCTGACAGGCGTTGTAGAACGCTGCAACCTGGCCCTCATCGGTGCGGGAAACGAGTATGGACTCGCGGCCAATGTTGAACACCTGATACTCGCCGGGTTCGGCGACATCCTGCTCCAGGCAGGCAACCAGCCAGGAGGTGGCAAAGAGCTGCTCCTCCTCGCGCTGCAGCCAACTCTCGGAGATGTACCGCTCTGCAGTGATGGGTGCTGCGGGCAGCGGGGCGGGTGTGTGTACGACCGTGGGTCTTGGTTCGACGATCTGGCGCATCAGCCCCCCTTGTCTGCTACCGGTTCTGGAAATTCGGTGTCCGCTTTTCGCCGAAGGCGCGGCGGCCTTCCTTGTAGTCCTCGCTGTCGAAACAGGCGTCCACCATTTGGCGCACAGCCTCTACCTCGGCCTCGCGCCCGCCGCGTTCGAAGGCGTTGACGGCTGCCTTGGCCGCGCGCACCGTGAGCGGTGCATTTGCAGCGATGCGTTCGCAGTAGGCGAGCACTTCAGATTCGAGCGTGTCACGTTCATGGACGAAGTTTACGAGCCCCATGAGCCGGGCTTCTTCAGCCGCCATGAAGCGTGCGGAAAGCATGATGTCGCGGGCGCGAGCCGGACCAACGATACGCGCCAGTTTGGCAAGCCCCTCGTATTCGTAACCGAGCCCGAGCTTCGCTGCCGGAATGCCGAAAGTGGCGTCAGTAGATGCAAAACGGATGTCGGCGGCCAGCGCGGTGGCGAGCCCGCCGCCGATGCAGTAGCCCTCGATCAGGGCGATGAGCGGTTTGTCGAGGCTGGCCAGCGCCCGGTTGGCGCGCGCGGCGGTTTCGCCGTAGCTGGCGCGTTGCGCTGCATTTGCCCGATGCTTGTCGAACTCGGAAATGTCGGCACCGCTGACGAAGGCTTTGCCGCCAGCGCCGCGCATAACCACCACGCGTACGTCATCGGCCTGCTGAAACGCATCGAGAATGTCTGCCATGCCCTGCCACATCTCCAGCGACAGCGCGTTATGACGGGCGGGGTTGTTGAAGATCATCCAGCCGATGCGGCCGTCGATTCGGCCGATCATGCGCTCGGTGTTGATGTCGAGGTTCATGCGCTCTGTTCTGCTTCTGCGATGGCGCGGGCTCGGGCCAGAAGCCGTTGCGCGCGGGTCAGGTGCGGCACGTCCACCATCTCGCCTTCGAAGGCGAAGGCTATGCGTCCCTCGGCTTCGGCTTCGGCAAAGGCTTGCACGAGGCGCTCCGCCCGCTGCACGTCGGCGGCGCTGGGGGTGAAGGCGGCGTTTACCGGGTCTATCTGGTTGGGATGGATGGTGATCTTGCCGGTGAATCCCATCCACGCGGCCTCCCGGCACTCGCGTTCCAGGCCCGCCTGATCCTTGAAGTCGACGAACACCGTATCGATGGGCTGCACGTCGCCGGCGGTGGCACACAGCAGCGTCATGTTGCGGCAGTGTGCGAACACGGGCAGGTAGTTGCCCTGTTCGTCGCGATTGCGGATGGCGCCGATGGCGGACGACAGATCCTCCGCACCCCAGGACAGGCCGATGACGCGGCCGCACTGCGTGAACGTTGGCAGGTTCAGCGCCCCCAGCGGCGTTTCCGTGCTGACCAGGATCAGCCCCACGCCGCCCTCGGGATGGCCGTACTCTGCCTCCCAGCGGCGGATTTCTGCATCGATCGCTTCGAGTTCGGCCAGCGTCGACACTTTCGGCACCACATAGGCGTCCGGCGCGTGGCGCATGGTCACCTCGATGTCCTTGCGGCCCCATGGGGTATCGAAAGGGTTCATGCGCACGGTGCGCTCCTGGCGGCCGAAATCCACATCCCCCAGCCAGCCAGCGACGATGTCGCGAGCTTCGTCTTTGCGGTCCGGGGTGACGGCGTCTTCCAGGTCCAGCACCAGGGAATCTGCATGCGTTGCCAACGACTTGCCGAGCATCTTCTCGTTGGCGCCCGGCACGAAGTGCATGGAGCGGCGCAGGTGGCTCATGCGGGCCGCCGCATCATCATGGCGCCGCGCGTGCATGAGCACACCACTTCGCCACGCTGATTGGTAGCGATGTGTTCGAAGGTGACGATACCGCGATCTGCCTTGGACTTGCTTTCCCGCTTGTCGAGCACGCGCGTTGCCGCAGTGAGCGTATCGCCGATGAACACCGGGTTCGGAAACGTCGTCTTGTCAAAGCCGAGATTGCCGAGGGTGGTACCGAGGGTGGTTTCCGCCACCGACAGGCCAACCACCAGGCCGAGCGTGAAGATGGAGTTCACCAGCACCCGGCCGTGCTGGGTTGTTGCTGCAAACTCGTGGTCGAAGTGCAGCGGCTGCATGTTGTGAGTGAGGGTCGTGAACAGCAGATTGTCGGTTTCGGTGACGGTGCGTGAAGGCTCGTGGGTGAACTGCATGCCCACCTCGAACTCCTCGAAGTATTTCCCAGCCAAGTGTTTTCCTCCCGTTAGCGGCGGGCCAGCCGCTTCTTCTTGTGCTGCACGTAATCTACCAGAATGTACTCGCCAAGCTGCTCGGGGGAGGTGAAAAACACCCGTCCACCGTTGATGCGGGCGATCTCGTCCATGAAGGCGCGCAGGTAGTAGCTCTCCTCCAGCATGAACGTGTTGATGGCGATGCCACGCGTGGTGCAGTGCTTCACCGCGCGGAACGTGGCGCGGATGGTTTCCGGCGTGGGCGGGTAGGCGAACTGCGCCTCGCCGTGCTCGAGGTGCGCGGTGGGTTCGCCGTCGGAGATCATGATGATCTGCTTGCTGCCGCCCTGGTGTTTGGCCAGCAGCTTCTCCGCCAGCAGCAGGGCGTGCTGCATGTTGGTGCCGAGCACGTACTCGTCCCACTGCAGGTACGGCAGCTCGTGTGCTTTGAGTTCCTTGGCGTAGGCGGCGAAGCCGATGATGTAGAAGCTGTCCTTCGGATACTGGCTGGTGATCAGGTTGTGCAGTGCGAGCGCCACCTTTTTCGCAGCCTGGAAGGAGCCGCGCAGCGCCATGGACCAGGACAGATCCACCAGCATGGCCGTGGCCGTGGAGGTGATCAGCTCGCTGCGGTACACCTCGAAGTCGTCCGGTGATAAGCGCAGCGGCATCTGCGCACCGCTGCGGTGGATGGCGTTTTTAATGGTGCGCGGCATGTGCAGGTGAAAAGGATCGCCGAACTCGTAGGGTTTGGTCTGCTCCAGCCGCTCGCCGAACCGGCCTTCCTCCGGCACCGCGTGATTGCCCAGGTTCTGCCGCTTGAGCCGGGCGTAGATCTCGCCAAGCGCCTTCTGGCCGATCACCCGTGAGCCGCGCGGGGTGAGCTCGTAGCGGTCGCCGTCGCTGGGGCGGATGTAACCGGCGTCTTCCAGGGCCTTGAGCAGCGACTTCAGCTCGTCCAGATTCTCCGCGGCGTCGTCACCCAGCACATCGCGCAGCAGGTCCTGATCGATACCCTCCAGGCTGCCGGCGCGCTCCGCATCACCCATCTGGTCCATCAGGTCATCCATCTGCGACAGTTCGCGCATGAGCTGCACGGCCTGCTCGAAGGAGAGGTCCTCATCGCCGCCGAAGCGGTACTGATTGCCTGCAGGGTTCAGGAAATCCAGCTCCTTGGCGAGCTTTGCCAGTTCCGAGTTGAGCTCAGGGTCGCCGAAACGGTCGCCCAGGAGCGATTCGAGCTGTGCGCGCTGTTCCGGCGACATGGAGTTGAGCAGCGACTGTGCCGCCGCCATCTGCTGGCGCATCTGCTCCAGCAGATCGTCCAGGTTCTTTGGCGGATCATCGCCGAACATGTCGCCGAACTGCTCCATGAAGGCGTCGAAGTCCGGCTCTTCACCAGCGATGCGCTTCACCAGCATGTCGTTGAGCGCGCGGAGCATCTCCTTCATGCGGGCGATGTCGCCGTCGGACATGTTGGCCACCATGCTCTCCACGTCCTGGAAAAACGTGGAGGCCATGGCCTTTTTCAGGTCGTTGAGGATTTCCAGAAACTTGCGCTGCGCGTCGGGGTTGAGAAATTCGTATTTCTCCAGCGTCTTGATCTGCGCGCCGAGATCGTCCGGTAGCGCATCGAGCGCTTCACGGTTACGCTCGGCCACCTGCTTGAGCACATCGCCTGAGAAGTTGTCGGCGTCTTCATCCTTGTTGAGCCACTCATCGATGCGTTGCCGCTCCATGGCGAGCACCTCGTCGAGGCGTTCGCGGAAGTCCTCGAAGATGCTGTCGAGGTTGAAGCGCTCGAGCTGCGCACGCTTGCGTTCCCGCAGCTCACGCATCATGTCCCGCAAACCCTGCATGTAGCCGCCCTGCGGCATGCGCATGCCGCGGGAGGCGAGGTTACGCATGGCCCAGCGCAGGTCGCCGTACTCGAGGAGGTCGTCCGCCAGCGCCTTCATGATCTCGTCCGGGTCCAGCGGTGTGCGCTGGCTGCCGTCCCAGGCGGAGAAGCGATGGCGGCGGGGCATTTTCATGCTGTCTTTCTCATATGGGAGATCATGCAGTAAAGGTGCTGCGGCCAGACACGGTGTACTTGTTGAGCAATTTGTTCAGATGCAGGCCTTCGAGGATGAACTCCACCATGCAGGCTTTCACCCCGGTGCTTTCGTCGCGCAGCACGTCGCCGAAACCCGGCACCCGGTCGATGATCGCGGCGTAGCTGTCGCTGTCGAGACCGTGGCCGGTTTCCACCGACAGGCCTTCTGAGAACGACAGGGCAATGTTCTCCAGGTCGTGCACGTCGTGATAGCGGTCGAACACCGCCTTCACCGCGGCGTTGATGATGCGCTCTGTGATCTTTGCCTCCTGGCCTTCTTCCATGGCCTCGAACTCCACCTTGCCCTGGAACGACGGGGCGATGAACGGCAGATCCGAAACGCGCGGTACCACCTCCTTCTCACCGAGCATCAGCGCCCGGCGGGTGGCGTTGGCCACCATGGCCTCGTAGTTGGTAATGGTGGCGCGCACGCTGACGCCGCTGCGCTGGCTGATGTCTGGGGAGCGGCGGGCGATGTGGCTCACCTCGCCGATGATCTCTTTCATGAACACAGGCACGGTCACCGGGAAGTCGCCGAGCTCGGTGATGTCGGCCTCCTGCTCCATGATCTCGATTTCCTGATCCACGTGCTCCGGGTAGTGGGTGCGGATCTGCGCGCCGTAGCGGTCCTTCAGCGGGGTGATGATGCGGCCGCGGTTGGTGTAGTCCTCAGGGTTGGCGGTGGCGAGGATGAACACATCCAGCGGCAGGCGTACCTTGTGGCCGCGGATCTGCACGTCGCGCTCCTCCAGCAGGTTCAACAGGCCTACCTGAATGCGCTCGGCGAGGTCCGGCAGTTCGTTGATGGCGAAGATGCCGCGATTCAGGCGCGGCACGAGG
>JAUIED010000136.1 GCA_030428905.1 Gammaproteobacteria bacterium | reverse complement strand
CGTGGCGAGAAACCGCACACCAAGCGCTGACGCCTGCCCCTCTACCGCGGCGCACCAATCGGCAGAGTCCAGGTGCAATCCGTGATCGGCGTGCACAACGCACAAGCGAGCCAGCGGAAGCGACGCCGCAGCAGCATGCAGAAGCGCCGTCGAATCGCGCCCGCCGGAAACCGCCAGGTAGATCGTGCCCGACACATCCGCACACGCAGCGCAGAGCGCCGCCTCAAGCGGCTGCATGGCTGTAGGACAAACGCACGTTGCGCTCGCCGAATTCTCCCTGCAGGGCATAGATGAGATCGTCGTCTGGTATCACCTGCCAGTCACGGCCGAGCTGGATGACTGCCCGTGCACCGTTACCATCGTAGCGCAGCGCGACACCGCAACCGTCGGCTGCCACTCGGTGCGGCTCGAGCACCGCCTGCAGGCGCGCACTGAGCTCGCCACCACCCGCGCCACGCACATCGATCTCGAGATTCTTCGCATACTTGCGCCGCGCTTCGACAAACGAGTTCACGCTGGAAACGCGTATCTTCATGGCACCGCCGCCGTTGTATTCGTCCACCTGCACGTCGCCTTCCAGAACCACCACCGCGTCCTTTTGCAGCCGTTCACGGTATTGCTCGTACACGTCCGCAAATACCGCCGCCTCCACGCGGGCGGTTTTGTCGTCAAGCTCTATAAAGGCAATGGTACCGCCGCGACGGCCCTTCATGGTGCGCATGCCGGTGATGATGCCAGCGATGTTTTGCGTGCCCTTGTCAGGACGCAGGTCCGCCAGGCGCGTCGGGCACATCACCCGCAGCTCATCGACGTAGCTGTCGATGGGGTGGCCCGTCAGATAAAGCCCAAGGGTATCCTTCTCGCCGGTGAGGCGCTCGTTGTCGCGCCAGGCGCGCACCTTGGAGCAATCGACGTCGGGTGCGGCATCGGCCACGCCGCCGAAGAGATCCGCCATGCCGAGGTCCGCGTCGCGCGACGCCTGCTCCGCCCGCTGCATGGCATCAGGGATGAGGTAGAACAGACGCGCGCGTCTGACGTTGAGGTCATCCTCGTCCGCCGCACCCAGTTCATCCATGGCGCCGGATCGCACGAGCGCTTCGAGCACCCGCTTGTTCGCCTTGCGGGCGTCCACCCGCTGGCAGAAGTCGTGCAGGCTGGTGAAGGGCCCGCCGGACGAACGCGCCGCGACAATCGCTTCCACCGGTGCTTCGCCCACACCGCGCACCGCGCCCAGACCATACATCACCCCCGCATCCGTGGCAGTGAAGCGAAACGCCGAGCTGTTGACGCTCGGCGGGCTGAGGGCGAGGCCCATGTGCTTGAGCTCCGCCACGAGCTGCTCGATGCGCTCGACGTTGTGCATATCGGCCGACATGTTGGCGGCCATGAAGTGGGTGGGATGGTGGCGCTTGAGCCATGCCGTTTGGTACGAAACCAGGGCATAGGTTGCCGAGTGGGACTTGTTGAATGCGTAGCCGGCGAACTTCTCCATGAGATCGAAGATGTCTCCGGCCAGCGTTGCATCCACCTCGCGCTCCGTGGTGCCCTCGAGGAACTGCTTGCGCACCTTGGCCATCTCTTCGGGCTTTTTCTTGCCCATGGCACGGCGCAGCAGGTCCGCCTGGCCGAGGCTGAAGCCGGCCAGTTCCTGGGCGATCTGCATCACCTGCTCCTGATAGAGCACCACCCCGTAGGTGCCGGCCAGGCTGTCCTCCAGGCTCGGGTGCGCGTACACCACAGGCTCCCGGCCATGTTTGCGGTTGATGTAATCATCCACCGCACCGCTCTGCAGCGGTCCCGGCCGGAACAACGCCACCAGCGCGATGATGTCCTCGATGTGGTCCGGCAGCAGGCGGCGGATGAGGTCGCGCATGCCGCGGGATTCCAGCTGAAACACCGCCACTGTCTCAGCGGCCTTGAGCAGCTCAAAGGTGTCCCGGTCATTCAGCGCGATGCGGTCGATATCGATCTGCGCATCCTCAGACCGCTGAGCGTTTACCGACTGCACGCACCAGTCGATGATCGTCAGGGTCTTCAGGCCGAGGAAGTCGAACTTCACCAGGCCCGCACGCTCCACGTCGTCTTTGTCGAATTGCGAGACCAGGCCACCACCCTGCTCTTCGCAGTACAGCGGCACGAAATCCGTAAGCTTCGATGGCGCGATGACTACGCCGCCGGCGTGCTTACCGACGTTGCGCACCACACCTTCGAGCTTGTAGGCCATCTCCATGATCTCAGTGACCTCGTCGCTCTGCTCGACGAACTCCACGAGCTCCTGCGACTGCTCCATGGCCTTGGAGAGCGTCATCCCCACCTCGAACGGAATCAGCTTCGAAAGCCGATCGGCCAGCCCGTAGGGTTTGCCCTGCACCCGCGCGACGTCCCGCACCACCGCCTTGGCGGCCATGGTGCCGAAGGTGATGATCTGGCTCACCGCATCGTGGCCGTAGGTTTCGGAGACGTGCTGGATGACCCGGTCGCGCCCTTCCATGCAGAAGTCCACGTCGAAGTCCGGCATGGACACCCGTTCCGGGTTGAGAAAGCGCTCGAACAGCAGGTCATACGCCAGCGGATCGAGATCGGTGATGCCGAGGCTGTAGGCCACCAGCGAGCCGGCACCGGAACCGCGCCCCGGACCAACCGGGATGTCATGAGCCTTGGCCCACTGGATGAACTCCATGACGATGAGGAAGTAGCCGGGAAAGCCCATCTGGTTGATCACGCCGAGCTCATAGGCGAGCCGCTCGCGGTAGGCAGCCTCAGAGCGCTCCTCGGTAAACGCGATGGACTCGAATCGCTGTTCGAGGCCGGCCACCGACATACGCTCGAGGTGCACTTCAAGGGTCTCTTCTTCCGGCACCGGGTAGTTCGGCAGGTAGTAGGTGCCGAGCTCCACCTGCACATTGCAGCGGCGGGCAATCTCCACGCTGTTGGCCAGGGCTTCCGGCAGATCAGCAAAGCGTGCCGCCATCTCCTCGGCACTTTTCAGGTACTGCTCCGGCGAGTAGTCCCGCGGCCGGCGCGGGTCGTTGAGCACCCGGCCGCTGTGAATGCACACCCGGGTTTCGTGCGCTTCGAAATCGTCACGGTCGAGAAAGCACACCTCGTTGGTGGCCACCACCGGCAGGTTCAGCTCCGTAGCCAGCGCCACCGCCCGGTGCAGGTGTTGATCTTCGCCGGCACGGCCGGTGCGCTGCACCTCGAGATAAAATCTATTTTCATACAACGCGCTCCAGTGCGCCGCCAGCGCTTCGGCCTGAGCCTCGTGACCCGCCACCAGCGCCTGACCCACCTCACCTGTACGCCCACCGCACAGCATGATGAGCCCCTCGTGATGCGTCTCGAGCGCCTCACGCTCCACCAGACCGTGCTTCTCGCCCTCGGTAAACGACAGCGACACCAGGCGCAGCAGGTTCTTGTAGCCATCGGTGTTCATCGCCAGCAGCAGCACCCGCGACACGGCTCCGGCGGTGCTCTCGTACCGCATCTCCGCACCAACGATGGGCTTCACCCCCGCTGACAGGCAGGCGGAATAGAACTTCACGAGGCCAAACAGGTTCGCCCGGTCGGTGAGCGCCACCGCCGGCATGCCGAGGCTGCGGCAACGCTCCGCCAGCGCCTTCAACCGCACGATGCCATCGGCCAGGGAAAACTCACTGTGCACCTGCAGGTGCACGAATGTCGGCTCGCTCATACCGCCGGCGCCTGTGCTGCCTGCGCCATCGCCCGCGCCACGGGCGCGAACGAGCGGCGGTGCAACGGGCACGGACCGAGGCTTTGCAGCGCCTGCATATGCCGGCGCGTGCCGTACCCTTTGTGCACTTCGAACCCGTAGCCGGGATAGCGTTCGGCCTCGGCGCACATCTCATCATCTCGCGCCACTTTGGCGAGAATGGAGGCAGCGGAGATACAGGCCAGACGATCGTCGCCCTGGACCAGGGCCACCGCCGGGCAAGCCACCGAAGGCAGCCGGTTGCCATCCACGTACACCACCTGCGGCGCTTCGCCGAGCCCGTCTACGGCCCGCTCCATGGCAAGCATCGTGGCGCGCAGAATGTTCAACGTGTCGATCTCTTCAACCTCGGCACGCGCCACGCAGAAGGCTGCACTCTGCCGGCGAATGGTATCCGCCAGCCGGCGCCTTCGCGCGGGCGAAAGTTTCTTGGAATCGCGCAGACCGTCGATGCTGCGTCCCGGATGCAGCACGACAGCGGCAGCAATGACCGGCCCGGCAAGCGGGCCGCGGCCGGCTTCGTCCACGCCTGCCGCCCAGATGGGCGACCAGCGCAGAGTGTCGAAGTTGAGCTCAAGGTCGGTGCGTGTGTGGTCGTGCACGGATCCGGTCGATGGGCGCGGTGCGGGTAACATCTTCGTGGCGCAGCGCGATGATGTCCAGACGTGTTCGCATATCGCACATGGGTTAACCTCGCACGTCACATTCAAGGCCAGGATCGCAGAGGACCGACCATGTCGCACGCACAACTCTCTCTCACCAACGACGAGCTACTGTCCACCACGCGCGCCGTGCGTAAGAGGCTCGACTTCGACAAGCCCGTACCCATGTCCGTGATCGAGGAGTGTATGAACCTGGCCGTGCAGGCACCCACCGGCTCCAACGCCCAGGGCTGGCAGTTCATGTTCATCACCGATGAAGCCAAGCGCGCACAGATCGGCGACTACTACCGCCAGGCATTCGACATCTACCGGCAGATGCCGGTGGCCATCCACAAGCTGCACAAGGACAGCGGCGACGATGCGCTCACCGCGAGCCAGGACCGCTCCGCATCATCTGCGGATTATCTGGCCGACAACATGGGCCGCGCGCCGGTGCTCATGATCCCCTGCATCGCCGGCCGCACGGACCGCCCGGAAAGCAACAACCTCATCGCTCAGACCGGCACGTACGGCTCCATCATTCCGGCCGCCTGGAATTTCATGCTGGCGGCGCGTGCCCGCGGCATCGGCACCGCCTGGACCACGTTGCACCTGATGCACGAACAGGCCATCGCGGAGCTCCTTGGCATTCCGTACGACGATTACATGCAGGTGGCGCTGATCCCGATCGCCTACACAAAGGGCACCGACTTCAAGCCGGCTTACCGGCCGCCGGTGTCAGGCGTGATGCACGTGGATCAGTGGTAGCTGTACCTGGGTGACCAGGTGCCGGTCCCGGGCGCCAGATCGAGCATGTGCCAGATGGCGCAGTAGTCGTCGCCCGGGCCGAACTCCGTGTCGCCCACGCGCACCACATCCCCATCCGCGTTTTTCCTGAACACGCTCAGGCCGGGGAATTGTCCGCCATCGCGCACGTAGCCCATGTCTTCAGCAAACGTGGTACCGGAATGGCTCAGCATGCGAAACCGCCAGCCGCGTTCCGCGGAGAATGCCTGCTGCACCTCCGGGGTGTCCGGTGAGGTGACGACAAACGCCGCGGCGTTTTCCAGGTGATCGACCAGCCCGTTCAACCCGTCCGCCCACAACGTGCAGTAAACACAGCCCCTTCCCATGTTGTGCACGATGAAGAGCGTCTCCCTGTCGCCAAATAGATCAGCCAATGCCACCTCTCCCTCGGGCCCCTGAAACACGTACCGCCCCACGGGTTCAGGTTGCCGCTCCGCCTGGATGTCGCGGATCTTCTGCCGCAGCGCAAGGATCTCCGCCTGATGCGCGCGCAGTTGTTCACCAGCTTGTTGGTAATTCATTCCTCGTCCTCCTGCCTTGTTTCCTCCAGCCACGCCGCAAGGGCGTTGAAGTAGGGAGGCTTTGAACAATTCCGAAAGCTCAGAGCTGCTGGCGCGAGTGCTGGCAAGGCGCGACTCGAAGGCAATGTAGGCCACCTTGTCGAGAGGCGCAACGCAGCCGACCCAACGGGCCCAAAGAGCGCTCGCGCCAGCAGCTCCCGAAGGGCGTCTCCCACGGGCCTTGTGGCGTTGTTGTGCCCCTTGGCAAGGTGACCTACATTCCCTGCGGTGCACGCCTAGCCACAAGGCCCGTGAGAGACGCTGAGCAAACGGAATTGTTCAAAGCCTCCCTAATTCTGCCAGTAATGCGTGTACTGGTTGAGCCACACCGCCGCGTCGAGCATGGGTGTAGCGTTCAACGCACACCGAGCGATTCGCCCTTCCCGCGTTTGCGCTACGAGTCCCGCCCGCACCAGCACCTGTACGTGGCGCGACACCGCCTGCAACGAGATATTGAACGGCTCTGCCAGTTCCGACACGAGCGCCTCGCCTTCGGCCAGGCGCGTGAGAATCTGCCGCCGGACCGGATCTGACAGCGCACCGAACACGGCGTCGAGCTTCTCACTATCATTCAACATATTGGTTGATATTAAACACATTCGTTGTCTATGTAAAAGCTGTGTCATTTTGCACGCAGGTGGATACCCGCTGCTGCGGCTACGTGGGATGTTGACGGTACATCTTCAGGAGATCTCGTCATGCGAGCATACGCGGCTGAATTCATCGGTACCTTCTGGCTGGTCCTCGGCGGTTGCGGCAGTGCCGTGCTGGCCGCCGCCTTTCCCGACGTCGGCATCGGTCTGTTGGGCGTTTCCTTCGCCTTCGGCCTCACCGTGCTCACCATGGCCTACGCCATCGGCCACATCTCCGGCTGCCACCTGAACCCTGCGGTGTCGTTCGGGCTCTGGGCCGCCGGTCGCTTCGAAACCGGCAAGCTGCCCGGCTACATCGCAAGCCAGGTGGCAGGCGCCATCGTCGGCGCCGGGGTGCTCTACCTCATCGTCAGCGGCCAACCGGGATTCGACGGCGTCGGCGGATTCGCCTCCAACGGATTCGGCGCGCACTCCCCCGGCGGCTACTCAATGGGCGCTGCGCTGACCACGGAGGTAGTCATGACCTTCATGTTCCTGATCATCATTCTCGGTGCCACCGACAAGCGTGCACCGGCGGGGCTGGCGCCTATCGCCATTGGTCTCGGGTTGACGCTCATTCACCTGATCAGCATTCCGGTTACGAACACGTCAGTAAACCCGGCGCGCAGCACAGGGCCTGCTCTGTTCGCGGGTGGCGCGGCACTTTCTCAGCTATGGATGTTCTGGGTTGCGCCGATCGTCGGCGCGCTGGCCGCGGGTGCAGCGCAGCGCTGGTTGGGAGGTGGCGAGGACCGCTGAACCGGCAACTCCGCCGCACAGCTACCGCCGGGGCGGAGCAGGTGGATACGATTACATTCCCCCGGGGCAACCCTGAATCCGTTAACCTCTCGCGTTCGACAACCCCGAACGCGAGAGCATCTCGTGCAGCATCCGTTCATCCGCAGCTTGGGCCTCACCGCCCCGATCATTCAGGCACCGATGGCTGGCGTCAGCACCCCGGCGCTGGCGGCGGCGGTGAGCAACGCCGGAGGCCTCGGCAGCATTGCGCTGGGTGCGCTCGCCGTGGACAACGCCGCAGCAGAGATAGACGCAACCCGCAAACTGACCGCCAAGCCATTGTGTTTGAACGTGTTTACCCACCCGTCCCCGGTGAGAAACCGCACCAAAGAGGCGGCGTGGTGCGAACTGCTTGCGCCGCTGTTTGCTCGGTATGGCGGCATGCCACCAACGAGCCTCAGAGAGATCTATACCTCGTTCAATGACAACCCAGCCATGCAGGCTCTTGTGGCTGACATCCGGCCAGCTGTACTCAGCTGCCACTTCGGGCTGCCCGACGAACAGTTTGCGCATCAGATGCAGGCGATGGGCACGCGAATCGCCGTGACGGTGACGACGCTCGAAGAAGCAAAGACAGCGCACAGCGCGGGTATCGATATGGTGATTGCCCAAGGCAGCGAAGCCGGGGGGCACTATGGTCGATTCCTACCCACCGCAGAGCCAGCCCACAGCACCATGCCGCTGGTAAGGGCCATCGCTGCACGCTGCCCCGACTTACCGGTCATTGCTGCTGGCGGTTTGATGAACGGTGCTGACTGCGCCCGCGCGGTGGCTGCAGGGGCAGTGGGCTGTCAGCTCGGCACTGCGTTTCTCGATACCGCCGAGTTGAGCATCAGTGCGCACTACCGCGCGGCGCTGCGCGACGGCCGCACAACGGTGGTGACCGACAGAGTGTCCGGTCGGTCTGCACGAGGTCTGGAAACCGCCCTCACCCGCGCGCTCGCGACCCTCGAAGGCTACCCACCGGATTATCCGGTCGCCTACGACGCGGTGAAGGCGCTCGCGGCGACAGCCGCGACAACCGATGCCGACATGGCGGTCATGTGGGCCGGTACGGGCGCCGGGGCCGTGCGCCGAATGGGCGCCGGCGAGCTCGTCCGAACACTTGTCAACGAACTGCTGGAAGCAAGCGCCTGAGTGTGTACTGCCTCGAGCTACGCACTCCAGCCTTCGCGCCACGGCGCGTGGTGATATCGCACGTAGTGCCGCTCCGCAAACTTCCAGCAGCCGTCCACGCACCGGTAGCGATCATGGTAGTGGCCTGCCTGCGTGTAGGCCTCACCGTTCTCCAACACACGAATCTCTACCGAGCAGCGGCCGGTGGCTGCATCGTCCTCGCCAAACTCGATCACATGGTTCTGCACGAAGGGCTTGTAGCGCTGCTCGGCCAACGGAGCGTAAAACGCCCGTAGCGCCTCGTGCCCGGCCGGTGCCTGCGCTCCGGAGCGGAACACACCATCCTCGGTGAACAGATCAACAAGCGCTTCCACGTCTCCATCCACCACGGCGTGACAATAGCGCGCGGCAAGCTCGCGGATCGCATCTTTCGCTTCCATGCGGGCAAGCCGGTCGGCGACAGACGCTGCACGCGGCGCGGCGGCTGCCGGTAGTTCTACGCCCTCCTGTGCAGCTTCCACGGGACCGGAGAGCAGATGCATGTACTGCGCATCACGCCGCCCGGGCACGCGCGGCAGCCGGCACACCAGCGCATCCCCTTCCCGTTCCATGAGCGTGCGGAGGGTTTCGACCACTTCTTCGTTGTCGGCGAAGGTATGCAGCCGGCCGCTGTTGGCGCGCAGCTCGCCGGGCGTGCGCGGGCCACGCAGCAGCAGCACGCAGATCACTGCGAACTGCGCCGGCTCGAGCTGCAACTCGCTGAGCAGCGTGTTGCACAGCCGTTGGTTGTATTTCTCCACCTGGCTGCGGAAGTTCTCCTCGATCTGCACCAGATGCTTTTCCTTCAGCGCCCGCACCGTGCGCTGCACGGTCACCTGATCGAGCGACATCACCGGCTCCCGCGACGATTTCTGGTTGCAGGCGTTTGTGAGCGCATTGAGGGTGAGCGGGTATTGGTCCGGGGTGAGCACAGACTTCTCCATCAGACAGCCGATGACCCGTGCTTCAAGGTCCGTGAGATCGTAGGTCACATGCGTACTCCTGTGTTACGAAGCACGATGTTCGCTGATTGAACGGCGGCGTCAATCCGGCAGCGCGAAACTCATCAGATGATTGCCCCGCTTCAGGCCCACATTGGTGTGGCCGCCCACCGCCACGGCCACGTACTGGCGGCCGCCCATTTCGTAGCTCATCGGGGTGGCCATCGCGGCAGTGGGCAAACGATGCGACCACACGAGCTTGCCGCTGGCGGTGTCGTAGGCGCGCAGGTAGTAATCGCCAGCGGCACCAATAATGGTCAGGCCCGACGCGGTGAGCAGCGCCCCGCCCATGTTCGGCACGCCCCAGGCGAAGTTCGGCACCGGAGCCGGCGCCAGATCCTCGATGGTGCCGAGAGGCTGCTCCCACAGCAGCTTGCCGGCGGCCAGATCCAGAGCCATCAGCTTGCCCCAGGGCGGTTGTGTGCACGGCAGCCCGAGCGCGGAAAGGAACACCCGCCGGGCCATGATGTAGGGGGTGCCGCGCATGGCGGAAAGCTGCCAATCACCGCCCTGCCAGTCTTCTCGCCGGTAGTCGTCACGCGGGATCAGCTTCACCAGCACCGCAAAGCGATTCACGTTCACCACCGCGATCTGGCGCGCTTCGTCGATGGCCACACCACCCCAGTTAGCGCCGCCCGGGTAGCCCGGATTCATGATGCTGCCCTCGAGTGACGGCGGCGTGAACATGCCTTCCGAGCGGTAGGTGTCGAGGATGCGCTCACAGCCTTTGCGGTCGAAATACACCACACCGAAGGCATCTTCCGCCGTTAACGGCCGATCCTCCACGAGCATCGGCAGCGCAGAGAATGGCTGTGTGGGCGACAGCAGCTCGCCATCTACCCCGCCCTGTGGCACCGCCCGTTCTTCCACGTCGAACAACGGCTCGCCCGTATCGCGATGAAACACGAACATCTGCGCGGTTTTGGTGACCACCGCCACCGCCGGCAGCAGCTTGCCATCGCGGTGCAGAGCAAACCGCGTGGGTTGCGAGGGTACGTCGTAGTCCCACACGTCGTGGTGCACGAGCTGCTGATGCCAGCGCACCGTGCCAGTGGTTGCATCCAGAGCGACCAGCGAGTTCGCGTAGCGGTTGTCACCCAGGCGCTCGCCGCCAAAGAAATCCGGGCTGGGAGACGAAGTGGATACGAACACGAGCCCGGCCTCGGCATCTGCCAGCAACGGCGGCCAGGCGTTTGCAGCACCGGTAATGTCGGCGCTGTTGCCCGACCAGCCGGCGCGCGCGGCGTCGGCGGCGTCGCGGGGGATCGGATCCCAGGCCCACAGCACCTGGCCGCTGCGCACATCCAACGCCCGCACGATGCCGAGTTCCGAGTCCACCCGACGGTTGTCGCCGATGGCCGAGCCGACGATGAGCACATCCCCCAAAAGCGCCGGTGGCGAGGTGATGCTGTAGTCGCCCGGCTCCTGGGCCCGGGCACCGGTGGCGAGATCCACCCGACCGCCATCGCCAAAATCGGTGCAGATACTGCCCGTGCGCGCATCCAACGCTATCAGTTCACCCATCAGCGTGCCGAACACGACGCGGTGCGGGCACACAGCCGAGTCACCGTGCCATAAGGTCACACCCCGGGATGCGCTTTCCGAATAGCCTGCTTCTCGGTCGAGGCGGGCGTCAAACTGCCAGACCACCGCGCCGCTGACTGCATCCACCGCGAACACTTCGTTGGCACTGGTGCTGACGTAGAGCTTACCGTCCCAGAATATCGGGTTGGCCTGAAAGGAATGGCCCTTCGCGCGAAAGTCCTCGCTGAGGGAGCCGAGGTCGGCCCGCCAGGCGAGCCGGAGATCCGCAACGTTCGTCGGCGTGATCTGTGTCAGATCAGTGTGCTGGCGGCCGCCCTCGCCGGCGTAGGCAGGCCAGTCTGCAGAGGCCGGTCCCGCAGCCAGGTAGCAGAGCATCAGGCAGATGTAGCGCATCAGCGGCGTTCCTTCGACGTTCTGCTTCAGAAGTCGCAAAGCGACGGCAGAAAGTTCTTCGGTCAGTCCGGCAGACCGAGCACCCGTTTGGCGATGATGTTGAGCTGCACCTCGGACGTGCCGCCCTCGATGGAGTTCGCCTTGGATCGCAGCCACCCTTGCGTGGTTTCGAGCTCGGCATCACCCGCCGCCCAACCCAGCGCCTGCGAGCCGAGCACACGCAGCATCAGCTCGTAGCGGTTTTTGTTCTGCTCGGTGCCGTAATACTTGAACATGGACGATTCAGCACCGGGCGCGCGACCGCCTTCGGCGTTCTCCATGGCGCGACGCATGGTCAGCCCGAAGCTCTTGTCGTTCATGCGGTGACGCAGGATGGCATCGCGCAGATCCGCGTCGGCCAGCCGTCCCGCTTCCGCCCCGAGCACGCGCACCGCCATGTCCTCCAGGCTTTCGCTGGCCTGGCCCCGATTGCCGATGCCGCCGATGGATGTGCGCTCGTACTGCAGCAGCCGCTTGGCCACCGTCCAGCCCTGATTGACCTCGGAA
Organism: Gammaproteobacteria bacterium; assembly: GCA_030428905.1. Lineage (GTDB taxonomy): Bacteria > Pseudomonadota > Gammaproteobacteria > Pseudomonadales > Azotimanducaceae > SYFY01. The sequence continues at coordinate 220 of JAUIED010000136.1, read as the reverse complement.
ACGACGTTGCGCTTCGAGGCGCGCACGTTGTCGAAAAAGGTCTCGCAGAACGGCGACAGGCCACTGATCAACTTGATCGGCTTGACCGTGACACCGGGGTTCGCCATGTCGAACAGAATGAAGGTGATGCCCTGATGCTTAGGCGCCTGCGGGTCGGTGCGCACGAGGCAGAACATCCAGTCGGCGTGGTCTGCCCCGGAGGTCCAGATCTTCTGCCCGT
>JAUIED010000135.1 GCA_030428905.1 Gammaproteobacteria bacterium | reverse complement strand
CCCGTAGTCGCTGTCGCTTTCGAACTGATCCGTGAACGGGTTGCGGCGCCCGCTGCGGGTAACGTTGCCACTCGCGGTCAGCCGCGGCAGCCGTGCGGCCTGGGCTTGACCGATCGCCGCACCAGCCTCCTCGACCCGCGCCACAGCGATGCGCAGATCGAAGTTTCCGTCGATGCTTCGCTCGATCAGAGCATTGAGATAGTCATCCTGAAACCCTTTCCACCAGTCTGGCACGATGGCAGCCTTCGCGGCTGAGGATGCGTGTTTGAACTGTTCCGGCGTGGCAGCATCAGGCCGCTCGTAAGGCTCCGTGCCCATACCAGCGCAGCCGGCCATAGATACCACGGCAACCGCCAGGGCTGCCGGGCCCAGGGCCTGTCGGCGCAGGGAGCGGTACAGCATTGCGTCTCCAGATGGCATCGGCGCAGAGCGCCCTCATCTCTTAAGGCGCAATTGCCGCCGATAGCGGGTCAGCCGCCGTAATCGCCGCTGAACGGACCGTATGCTGGGCACGGAGGAGGTCATGCCATGAGAGCGAGCCATACAGCGCCAAGCACCGCGAGGGGCGCGAGCCACCACCACAGCGCGCGCTTGCCAACAGAATCTATTGCAGGCAGGCGCATGGTGACGCTCTGCGGGTCGTCGACGTCTGCGGCTTCTGCCACCCAGTGATCCCCTTCGAACCGCTGGTACACCACCGGGCCATCCAGGGGCGCCGCAGCGGGCTCACCAAAGCCCTGCACAACAATGCAGCTGGCGTTGTCCTGGCCGCCGGCCTGTACCGCTGAAGAGATCAGTGTCTGTGCGATCTGCGCCGCCGGCCACGACGAAGCGAGTGCCTCCTGCAGCGTTGCAGGATCGACCGGTCCAGACACACCATCACTACAGATCAAGAGCCGCGCTCCTGCCGACAGCGCGCCGGCATTGGTACCCACACGCAACTTCGCCTGACCCGCGCCCAACGCCTGGGTGATCACATGGCTGCCCGGATGCACTTGTGCATCGTCGAACGCAACTTTCTGAGAGTCCACCAGGTTCTGCACGTAGGAGTGATCTCTTGTGAGGAGCTTGAGCTCGCCGTCCCAGAGGTACACGCGGCTGTCTCCCACCCAGGCCAGGTCGTAGCGCTGCCCGTCGAAACGCACTGCCGCCACCGTGGATGCCATACGCCGCCATCCGCGCCGCTGGGCCAGCAGTGCGACGGCGATGTGCGCATCGCGTACCGCCGTAGCCAATGGGCGTCTGCGCCGCACGGATTGCAGCACCGTCTCGCACACGAGCCGGCTCGCCACCTGACCGCGCTGCTCTCCACCGACGCCATCCGCAACCACGAACAGTCCCGTGTCCGCATCAAGCAGCACGCTGTCCTCGTTCTGCGGACGCGGCCCCCTGTCGCTGCAGGCGCCATGCGTCAGACAATCAGCGGCGGAGTTTTTCATGATCATGCTCCTGATCCACCGTGGAGCAAGCAGCCCCCGCGTACGGATAAGCCAAGCAGAATCGGTGCCAACCTTGCGGCACCCCCCTACAGAGCGCCAAACCATTGAATTTTCTTGGCATTCCCTGCGGGCCAGCTGCGCCCCCACTGGCATTGGTTTGCTCAAAGCAAACACAGAGCGCTGCAGGGTCCACTTGGAACGAACAACCGACCGCAGGACTTAACAAGATATCAAACGCTTCAGGACAGCGCTTGCCAGCGCTGAGAAATGTCGGGAAACTCAACGTTCGACAACGAGACGAACCAACATCATGCCCAACGGCCAACTCCGCACAGCCGCTGCGCTGCTCAGCATCGCGATACTTCTGTGGGGCTGCCAGGCGGCACCGCCGGAGCCCAAACCGGCGCCCCCCGAGTTGCCCGCTGAAACGGTGGAGCCTGCAGCGGAGGTCGTATTGCCTGCCGGCGATATCCTGCGCACCGCCATCACCCTGCTGCAGGATGGGAGCGTGGACAGCGCGCGGCACCACCTGGAAAGCTACCTCGAGGACACGCCGAAAAGCCGCGTAGCGAAAAACCTGATCGCGCAGATCGACACACCCATCGCCGAGTACTTTCCCGAAGAGCACTTCACGGTCACCCTCGCCAGGGGAGAATCGCTGTCGAGCGTCGCCAAGACCTACCTGAACGATGCGCTGAAGTTCTACGCGCTCGCCCGCTACAACCAGATCGACAAACCGGCGCAGGTCGTTGCCGGACAGTCGATTCGGGTGCCCGCTACTGCATCGGCGATCGCCGCCCGCGAGGCGTTGAATGCGCCAGCCAACAACACAGAATCTGCGGCAGAGGTTCAGGATGGGGTGGAAGCGGCAACGCCAGTGGCAGCGCAAGACCCGCAGGATGCTGTCCAGGGCGCCACATCGGACGTTGCAGTGGACGCAGTGCAGGAGCAGACCGCAGACACCGAAGCCGACCTTCTCACCCTTGCTGAAACAGCGGCGAACTCCGGCGACTTTGCGTCGGCTATCGATCTGGCGCGCAGGGCCAGACAGAACGCCGCCGATGACCCGGCCGTGGAGGCGCGCGTTCGTGCGCTGGAGAGCCGTGCTGCGGAGTATCACTATCAGCAGGCCGTGTCCGCATTCTCCCGGCAGGACCTCAGCGCCACCATCAGCCACGCCGACGCCGTGCTCGACATCGATCCCGGGCACACCAACGCGCGCGTGTACAAAACCCGCGCACTGGAACTGCAGCAAAAACTCGAGGCGCTCAACACCAGTGCGGACGGATAGCGAAAAGGCGCCGCTCACTGGCTGCCCCTGATCGCTTCGAGATTTTCCAGCATGCGTTGTGTCTGCTGAAGCGCCCGGCGTGCCGCCGCATGCTCGGGATGCACCTTCAAAGCCTGCTGGTAGAGCGTGAGGGCTGCACGGAGATCGTTTGCAGCCATGCGCCTTCCTTGCCGATACAGGGCCTGGGCCTCGTGCACCCGCCGTGCGGTGTCATCCGGTTGCGACACCCGCGCCTGTGTTGATGACGGCACTTCGGACGCCGGTGGCGGCTGTGTAAACACCAACGGTGCAACCAGTTGGGCTTCATCACGCTGTGCAAACCACTGCAGCGCTGCCGGATGCTCCGCATCAAGCAGCAGAAGACGCAGCCATTGCTGCGGATCGTCTTCCGCACCGCCCTGTGTTTGCGCCAGCAACTCGCGCCGCTTTCCTTCGAGCCGGTGAATCTCCGTTTCCGCTCGCTGTGCACCGTCAAGAAGCGCCACCACACGCCATCGGGCAATTGCCGCCAGGAGATCACCGGCCGCCTCGTCCGCTTGAGCCTGCACCATCAGGCGCTGTACGAAGGCGGCGTCATCAGGTTGCGATTGCCGTGGTAACGACTGCCAGGCACACCCACCCAGCACACACGCCAACATCACGAGCAGCCACCTCACCGGATCGAGGCGACATGAAACGTCTGCAGTCGGCGCGCAAACGTTTCGAGATCATCGCTGCCGTAGATCATGGTGCGCCTGACCACATACGGCGATCCGAAGAGCGGGCTGCCGCCGCGGGAAACCGTGAGCCCAAGCCCATAGCCGGCCTGCCTAAGCACGTCGATAACAGGCTGCGTCACGTCGCCGTAGGGGTACGCGAAGTATCTCGGCTCGGTCCCGAGGTTACGCTTCAGAACCGAGCCAGCGGCGATCACCTCGTGCCGGATGCGTTGCGCATACGCTGCTGGCTTTTCTCCCACGGCGGGTTTCAGACTGGTGTGGCTGGCAGAGTGCGACTGCACGTCGAAAAGCCCGGTCGCCACGAGCTCACGAAGCCGTTGCCAGGAAAGCGCGTGGCCACCGCCGATGAACTGCGTGTAGACGAACAACGTCGCCGGATACCCAAATTCTGCGAGTATCGGCGCAGCAATGTCCGCCACCGAGCGGTATCCATCGTCGAAGGTGAGCACCACCGCGCGCTCGGGCATGGGCAGGCGCCGGTTGCGCATGGCTTCAAAGTCAGCGAGACGAACCACCTGGAAACCGTTGTCGTGCAGGTAGCGCATCTGCGCCGCGAAGTCCTCCCGTGCGACGACCATTGGGTCATGCGAACGCCGCCGAGCAAACCGGTGATAGCACAAGACCTGCACCTGACGCACGCCCTTGGCGGACACGTAGGCGGTGTTGATGGGCTGGAGGGGTTGTGCGATTACATCGCCTTTGCGCAGTCGGGCATCGGCAGGAAGCTGGTTGGCGTGGGCGATTGCAGATGCCTGAGCAGAACCACCGGAAATGCGCTGCGACAGCTCCGACAGGTGCATCGGCGCGCCGATCCGCAGAAGGCGGAAATGCTCCGTGCGACCGACTTCGCGTATCGGTGCGTCCACCTGCGTCGCACAGCCACAGACGAAGCTCGCCACAAGCAGTAGCAGTGTCGACCGAAGGATCACCGCGGCTCCGGGGTGAGCACCACGGTGTCTTCCGATCCGCCGGTGAAGGATCGCGTCAGCTCCGGTACCGGCGGCATCTCGGCGCCTGATGTCTCTTCAGCTTCTACTTCCAACCGTGTTTGCACGGCATCGGCCATGCGATTGAAGGCATCGTAGAGCTCGCCAACCTCATCGTTGCGCACCGACGATGGCCGGTGATCCCAATCGCCATCGGCAAACAGCGCCATCGATCCTGCAAGGGTTCGCAGCGGCCGCGCGAGCAGCCCGCCAAGGGTGTACAACATGGCCATGACAGCGGCGAGAATGACTGCCGCGAGCACACCCATCAGCAGCCAGGTTGTGTGCATGAGCGATGTGTAGCCCGCCGTGCTGACGCCGAGGTGAATTCGGCCAACCCGCGTGTTCTGGAACAGGATGTCTGCCTCGAAGTCCAGCACTTGCCTGCCGTCGGCAAGACTTCGATCGGTAACGCTGATGCCATCCACCTCATGCGAAGTGGCTTCGAAGGTACCGAGATCGAGCTCAGGATGCGTAGTGGCGCGCAGCCGGGCGCGGTGATCGTAGATTGCCAGGTATTCGAACGTGTCGCGTTTGGCAGCCTCGGTGACGAACGAATCGAGCCGTATCCAGTCCTCCCCCAACACCGGCACCGCTGCCTCAGTGGCGACGAACTTGGCCAGCGCCGCGCCGGAATCCACCACCTGCGAGCGTATGAGCTGCGCCTGAAACATCACCACCGTGACGATGCTCACACCCAGCACCAGCGCGACCAGCGCGCCGACACCAAGCGCCCATCGTACGCGCAGCGGTATACGCCGATTTCGTTTGGCATCCGCTTCGCGCTCGACGGCTGTGGTCAGTTCCCGCTGCAGCGCCTCGGCCAGCTCGGCGCCGTTCTGAAAACGGCGTTCAGGCTTCTTTGCCAGCAGCTTGCGCACGATGCGCTGCAGGCCCACCGGCACACTCTGCTCCACATCGCCAAACGACTGCGGCTTGTCTCTGGCGATCTGGATCAAAAGGGAGGTGGTCGTGGGTGCATCGAAGGCTTTCTCTCCGGTGAGCAGCTCGAAGAGCACCACCCCCAACGAAAAGAGATCGGAGCGGCCATCCAGCGGGTTGCCTAGTGCCTGCTCCGGAGACATGTAGCGCGGCGTGCCGATCACCGCCTGTTGACGTGTCAACAGGCTCTGTTCGGTGGTCTCTACCCGGGCGATGCCGAAATCGGCAATCTTCGGCTGAAACGTGCCCGGCACGAACAGCACATTGCTGGGCTTGATGTCACGGTGGACCACTTTGTTTCGATGCGCGTAGTCCAGCGCCTCCGCCAACGCGATGGCGATCTCAATGATCTGCCGGTCGCTCAGGCGGCGACCGCCCTGCATGAGATCTTCGAGCGTCGGCCCTTCAATGAGCTCCATGGTGAAGTACGGTCGCCCAGCGATCCGCCCGACATCATGAATGGTGACGATATTCGGATGCGTCAGCGCTCCGGCGGCACGCGCTTCGCGCATGAACCGATCGAGATCTGCCTCATCACCGAGATCAGCCTTCATCACCTTGACTGCCACATCGCGATCGATGTCAGGGTCACGGGCGCGGAAGATATCCGCCATGGCGCCGGTACCTACCAGCTCCGACACTTCATAGCGGCCGATACGCGCAGGGAGCGTATCCCGTATCAGCTCGGCTTTCTGCTCCGAATCCTCCTGCATCACTACCTCGCGTCGTCTGACGGGGCGGCAGAAAAACAGGGAAGTGCCCGCCCCTACGAACTAAGGCGTAATGCCGTCGGATTCGGGCTCAGCGTGATCTCAGCGTGCTGGCTCATACCAGATAGGGGACGACCACGCCCGCTCCTGAATGGTGGCGGCGAGATCGGCGCGCGGCGGCATGCCGGCCCGCACCGCATCCCAGGTAGACCACCGGCAGGTTGGGTTCTCCAGCACGCGGGCGTAGTAGAACGCACGCTGTTCGGGGTCGAAGTCTGGATCCTGCCAGAGGGTCTGCAACCGGGCGGCACCGACATCGCCGGTAGTCGCACATGTCGCCAGATCCACACCGGCGCCGTTATCCGGGCAGCGCTGGGTTGCGCTATCCACCGGCGCGCCGCCGGCGCAGGCAACGTCGTACACCCGCTCCTGCGGGGCACCATCCTGCACCCAGCCCTTGATGATCTGCAGCCGCTGCAGGGGTGCCGAGTTGGCATCGCGTGTTGCGCTCACCAGAAGCTTGGGCGGCCGATCTCCATCAGCCAGCAGCTCGGAGCCCATGGCAGCGCCCGCTGCATACGCGTCCGCCAGATTGGCCCGGTCGAGCAGCGCGTCGGTGTAATCGAAGCCGGCGAACAGCCGGATCGTCATGCGCGGGCCAGACGTGGCGAAGGTCTCCTTGCGTCGAAAGGCATCGTAAATGGCTTCACGGGTGTTCTCTTCGGCCCACACGCCGGTGACTCCAGAGGCCCCCCAGGTTTCGTACGCACCAGAGCTGTACTTGTTGCCATCCACCTCCTTGATGGTGAATCGATCCGCCGTTTCTATCACCTCGACCTGCGCCTCGGTGAGCGGCAACGAGCCGCGCCGCTGCCCGTCCGCGTCGAGCAACCCGGCTTTGGAGAAATAGTTGTCCTCTTCGATGTACGCAGCGCCAGTGTGCGTATCCGAGGCACCGATAAAGCCGAACTGATAGGGATTCGCCACTCCCTGCTCCTCCAGCACAATACCGTTGAGCAGCGCTTCCCGCGCGTAGGAGCCGCTGGGTGCACTGTCGAGCATGGTGGCGATGCGGTAAGGCATGATCTCGAAATCCGCCCACTCATCGTTGTCGGAGAGCGCCGGATGGGTTTCTGAGGTTCCCTTGACCTGCGTGAGCTCGATCACCGGCTCGTTGCGCATACGCTGTTCGGCGTACGCATCGTCCAGCGGATCACCCGCCCAATCCACCAGCTTGAACATCTGCCCATTGGAGCCGTTGGAGTTGTGCGGGATGGCCAGCGACTCGATGCCCTGGCTGCGCAGGCCATCCATCCAGTCCCACAACCCTTCAGGATTCTGGCTGTGGAATCGGGAGAACGGCATGGCCGGCAGCTTGTCAGAACCGCGGAAAACGACGTTACGATGCAGGTTGCCTCGATCGTCCGTGGTAGACGTGTACTCATATGCAACGAACGTCGTGAATTCTCCGGGGCGGTAGTTTGCCTCCGCCGCACGGATGATGTCTGACCAGGCGTCGCGTGCTATCGCGTTCATCATCTGCCCGTCGATGCTCCCGGACAGCACGCCTCGCAGGGTTTCTGGCAGGAAGCTCGCGAATGCCTGGCCGCGTCGCACGACGCTCTCGGCGGTCATATTCTCAGGCGCATTGAGATTGTGCAGCGCCTGCACGTGAGGCAGCTTCGAAAATTCCGTACTCGTATCAGCCGCTTCGCGCACGGCACCGAGAAACATCGCGTGGTCCGTGACCGCGTAAAAGTCCAGCGGTTGGGAGAGCTGCACATCAAAGCCGCCCGGATGGCGCAGCGGCTCGCCCTGCGCGTAACGGTAGGCGTCATCGGGCGAGGCGATGGTGCCAAAGGCAAAGGCATCAAACGAGTATTCGGTGTGCACGTGCAGATCGCCGAAGTAGGCACGCCGGCCAGCATTGCGCGCCGCATCACCAACGATCAGATCGCCCGGCATCTCAAGCTCACCGGCAAAGCGCCGACCGGCGAGCTGGGGATCCACAGGCGCGTCCTCGGTCGCGGCCGGTTCAGGCGCACTGTCTTCTGCGATTGCCTGCTCGGGTGTGCTGCTCTCCGGTTCAACGGGGTCGCTGCAAGCAGCCAGCAACACCGCGACCGCCGCCCACCGGAACATGGATTTCATCGCTTCCCTCCTCCACTGAACCTCCACTGTGCGAAAGACGTTGTACCCCGGATCGACGCCGAAGCAAACCGCCGCGGCTCATCCCCAGCCAGGGAATCCGTGAAACACGCCCTGGCGATCTTCCTGCGCACGCACCGCGGCCAGACGCGCCCAGGCATCCTCGGAGAAAGCGCTGCGCACCCGCTCGCGCGCGGTGAAGCCGTCGGTTTCGTTCACGTAGCGGCCTTTGGCAAACGGCGCCAGCAACTCCGCGCACTGCTCCAACCAGGCAAAGTTCGCGGAGTGTGCATCGTCCGCCCATACGCTGTACACGCCAACGAACGCCTCGCCATACATCGAAAACGCTGCCTGGTTCGGCGTCGCCGTGTGAATGCGCGGGGAAACCAGAATGTGCGACATGGTGGAAGGGGCTTCGGCGAAGGCGGAGGCAACCGCATCAATGCTCTCGGCCAGGCGATCGGTCCAGATGGTTTCCACCCCATAGCTGCCGAAGCCAAGGCCGCGGCTTGCGTCCACACTTTCGCTGAACCAGCGTTCGAAGTTGGTCGGTACGCGCTCCATCCGCACCAGCGCTTTCTGCGCTTCCGGCGCTTGGGCATAGCGCGCCAGCAGCTGTTCAGCCCCCACCTGATCTGCGGTGAAGGCGACAAACCGGGCGATGGCTATCGGCCCCTGCGGCGTGTGCGCCATGAGCATCATCAGCTCGGTGTCTTGCGGCGCCGCACGGCGTTCACGTTCCATCCAGCGCGCCGCATCTGCAGCCGCCGGCAGCGGAAACACATAGGCGCTCGACAGTATCACGTTGGGGGCCGTGTGCAGCTTCAGCCGGTATCGGGTGACCACGCCGGGGAAGCCGGTGCCCGCGCCGCGCACCGCCCAGTAGAGATCCGGGTGCTGCTCGGCGTTAACCCTTACCAGCTCGCCGCTGGCCAGCACCACCTCGGCCTCGAGGATATTGGCGCAGGCAATGCCGCCCCAGCTGTCGCCGTTGAGACCGACGCCGCCGCCAAGGAGATAGCCGCCCATGGGTACGGTTCCACAATGCGCGTACGGAAAGGCGAACCCCTGCGGCTGCAGCACACGGGCGAGGTTACGGCTCCACAATGCCGGCTCAACCCACGCGGTGCCGGCACGCGCATCCACTTCCACCCCCTGCAGGGCACCCAGATCCAGCAGCATGCCGCCATCGCGAAAGAACGCCCCGCTGACGTTGTGGCCGCCGGAGCGGGCCACCACCGGCAGGCGGTTACGTCGGGCGTAGCTCACCGCGTCTGCCACCTCCAGCGCCGTGCGCGGGCGCGCGATGACATCCGGGTAGCGGTCATGCTTGAACGTCTGCCAGGCCATGCCCTGACGCCAACGTTCATAATCCGGGTCGTCGCGCAATACCATCCGGCGATGTGCGCCCTGAAAGCGCTGGGCGTCCGGGGTGACACAGCCGCTGAGCGCGGTTCCGGCGAGGGGTGCCGACAGACCGGCACGAAGTAAGTTTCTGCGTCGCATACCGGCAGTGTACACAGGCTTCATAGAGTTTCCTTTGCATCACATAAAGCCCACTTATGAGCGGCTGGTAGACTGCAGCTTCTCGGGGGAGAGCCACATTGGAAACGCTCAGCAACTGGAGAACCTTCGGCTACGCTACGCTTGCCGTACCGATGGCGATGCTGATGATGCAGCTCATCGTCTACCTGCCGCCGTTCTACGCCACCGTAACCGGGCTCGACATCGCCACCGTCGGCTTTGTGTTCCTGCTCGCGCGGGCCTGGGACGCCGTCATCGATCCGGCGATCGGTTACATGAGCGACCGCACCAACTCCCCACTGGGCCGCCGCAAACCTTGGATACTGGTCGGCGTGCCGCTGCTGCTGATCGGCGTGCACGCATTCCTGCAGCCACCGGACGGGGTGAGTACCGCCTACCTGTTCGTCACAGCGCTGTGCTTCTATGTAGCGCTGACGATGGTGCAGATCCCCTACCTGTCGATGGCCGCCGAAGTCGCCAGGGGTTACCACGCCCGCACACGCATCGTCTCGGTGCGCGAAGCTGGCACCATGGTGGGCAATCTGCTGGCAACATCGGTACCGTTGATCGTGCTCGCGGGCATGCAGCCGTCGCTGCGCGAGATTCTCGACGTGTTCGCCAACGCCTTGTACATCCTGCTGCCGCTTGCGGCCATCGCCGTGCTGTTCAGCGTACCCACCGGGCAGCCTGCTTCGACGACTTCCTTCGCTACCGCACTTCGGGTGATTCCAAGTAACGGTCCGCTGCGCCGTTTGCTGATCGGCACCTTCTTGCTCTGGCTCGGAGGCAGCGTGTACAACGCGCTGGTGCTGTTCGTCGTGGAAGCGGGGCTTGGCCTGCCCAGCGGCGGATTCCTGTGGCTCGTGTTCGTGCAGTACGTGTTCGGCCTTGCCGGCTTACCGCTGTGGCTGTGGGTAGCGCGCCGCTGGTCGCGGCACCGGGCGCTGGCCATCGGCGGCCTGGCATTCCTCGGCTCGCTGCCCGTGTTGTTTCTGTTCCCGGGCACAGGGCTCGTGGCGGTTGCCTGTGTATTCGCCGCCCTGGGAATCGTCAGCAGCGTCATCTGGGTAATGCCGCCGGCGCTGGTTTCCGACACCATCGAGTTCGGCATGTGGCGTGGTCTGGGCGACGACGCGGCCCTGTACATGGCCCTGTATCATTTCGCCCACAAGATGGCGGCCGCAGTCGGTGTGGGTCTCGCACTACCGCTGGCGGGCCTGGCGGGTTTCGCACCCGGCACGGAGAATACCGCGCAGTCTGTCAACAACATGATGATCGTCGCACTGTGCCTTCCGGGCCTGATTGCCATACCCGGCGCCTGGTTGCTGTGGACGCACCGCCTGACCCCGAAAACCCACGAATGGATACGTCAGCGCCTGATCCGGCGCGGCAAGCTTGCGGAGCAGAACTCGTGAAGATATTCAACCTGGTTGGCATCCTGGCGCTGGCAGGATGCGTCGCCCCTCAACCCGCAACGGTCGACTTTGCCGCCATGGTAGAGAGCCGCTACGTCGAGCCGTTCCGCGCCGCCGACCTGGAGCGATGGCTGCAGGTGTTTGCAGACGACGCCGTTGCCCTGCACAACCGTCGGCCCGCAGACGAAGGTAAGGACGCAATCCGTGCCTTCGGCACCCTGGTGTTCGATACGTTCCAGGCAGCACGATTCGACGTAGAGGTTCAGGGCGTGCGGCTGCAGGGCGACACTGCAACCACGTGGGGCACGTACGCCTCGCACCTGAAGTTTCGCGCCACAGGCGAAGACGCACCATGGGGGCCGGAGCGCGGCAAGTTTCTGTTCGTGTGGCAACGCGCGGAGGATGGCGTGTGGAAAATTGTTTTCGATATGGGCAATGCCATTGAGTAAGTCAGGTATTTCAGCAGCACTCGCCGGGCTGCTGCTTTCCACGGCAACTGCCGCTGCTGATCCGAGCGATGTCTTCTTCGCCTGCGCCAGCTGCCACGGCGAGGATGGACGCGGCGAGCCGGCGAAGAGCGCGCCAAACCTTACCGGCCTGAGCGCGCGCTACGTGCGCGAGCAACTGGAACGCTACGCCGCCGGCAGCCGTGGCGGCCCTGAAGACGACGTCTGGGCACAGCAGATGGCGCTGCTGGCACCGCTGTACACACGCGACCCAGAAACGCTCGCCGCGGTGGCACAACGGGTCGCATCGCTGCCGTGGGCAGCAAGCCCCGATCTGGTGACCGGCGATGCAACGGTCGGCGAAGCAGCCTGGAAAGCGTGCGCCGTTTGCCACGGAAAAGACGGCGAAGGCAACGAGATGCTCAGCGCGCCACGGCTCGCCGGCATGAGCGCCTGGTACCTCACACGCCGCTA
>JAUIED010000346.1 GCA_030428905.1 Gammaproteobacteria bacterium | reverse complement strand
GCATTCCGCCATCACGGCGAGCGCATCCGGTACAGCAGTGCTCTGGGAGAAGTTGTCCAGCACATAGCGAGCGCGGTTGTTGGCGGCCATGTAGGCGCCGCGGCGCATGTAGTAGTCGGCCACGTGCAGCTCAGACTGTGCAAGCACGTTGCGTAGATGCACCATGCGCTGCTTCGAGTCCGGTACGTACTGGGAGCTGGGATAGCGGGCCAGCAGCTGGGCGAATTCCGCGTAGGCCTCGCGAACCGAACTCATATCCCGCTTGGAAGGGTCGGTGGTGACGAAACGGTCGAACAGATTGGCGCTTTTGTTGTACGACGCCAGGCCTTTCAGATAGTAGGCATAGTCGACGTTGTCGTGGTTGGGGTGCAGCCGGATGAAGCGGTCCGCGGCGTTGCGGGCGGCGTCGTGGTCTAAGGACATGTGGCGTGCGTAGATCAGCTCCAACTGGGCCTGTTCGGCGTAGCGGCCGAACGGAAACCGGGCTTCGAGATGCTCCAGGTGGCTGATTGCCGTCGTATAGTTACCGCTGCGCAGGTAGCGCTGCGAGGTCCGGTAGAGCTCCTGCTCCGACGATTCGGGGTCTTCCACGCCCTCGTCGTCGTCGCCGCCGAACGGCCACAACGCGCATCCGGAAACGAGGAAAGAAACCATTAGCGCCGCGAAAAGCGGCTTGCAGCAAGAGATCCAGCGTTGCTGTTCAGGCATGGGTACGGCGCCGTCCAGACGAAAAGATGAGCAATTCTAGCAAAAGCACCTCCGTGTGGCGCAGGGTCGTCGTTCCGCCCGAAATGGCGGGATTTCGGGCAGACCAGGCAGCGGCTGAGCTGATTTCGGATTTTTCCCGGGCGCAGCTCAGCCGCTGGCTGAAAGATGGCGCGCTGCGGGTCGATGGCGCCTCAGTGGCACCTAAGCTGCGGCTGCGTGGCGGTGAATCGCTGGAGCTCCAGGCGGATCTGCTGGCGACTGAGCGTTGGCATGAAGCGCAAGCCCTGCCGCTGGATGTACTGCATGAGGACGAACATGTGCTGGTGCTCAATAAGGCCGCCGGTATGACGGTCCATCCCGGCGCAGGCAACCCGGACGGTACACTGGTCAATGCCCTGCTGGCCTACCGGTCGGACCTGGCGGCGCTCCCCCGGGCCGGCATCGTGCACCGCCTGGACAAGGACACCAGTGGCGTCATGGTTGTGGCTGCAAGCCCTAAAGCGCATCTGGCGCTGGTGGAGGCCCTTGCACTTCGCACAATCGGCCGCCGTTACGTTGCCTTTGTGGAAGGGCGTATGACCGCCGGCATGGAGATTGATGCACCCATCGGCCGCCATCCGCACCAGCGCACCCGTCAGGCGGTGCGCGAGGATGGCAAACCGGCACAGACCTCCGTGCGTGTGCAGAGCAGGTTTGCGGCGCACACCCGCATTGAGGCCCGGCTGCATACCGGCCGCACCCATCAGATTCGCGTGCACCTCGCGAGCCGCGGCTATCCCCTGGTGGGCGATCGCCTGTACGGCGCACGCGGCAGGTTGCCGCCCGGCGCCAACGAGGCGCTGGCGACGCTGCTGCGCGGCTTCCCGCGCCAGGCGCTGCATGCGTTCGAACTGCGCTTCGAACATCCGCAAAGCGGTCGGGAGCTTACGTTTACCGCACCCTTGCCGGAAGATCTCGAAGTGCTGGATGCCGCACTGAGCGACTTTGGTGCTTGACAGCCGCTTTCCTCGGCGTAACCTTGCCGGCCGTTTGAACTCCAGGCCAAAGAGCAACGCCGTGAACCGTTACTCGACGAACCAAACCACAAACCTCGATACGCACCGCGCCACCATGGCAGCGGCCCGTGTGCGTGGTCTTGTGGTCATTCTGGTGCCGTCGGGCAGGGGTGCGATGTGGTGAGGCTCAGTTAGCCGCCGACGATCGAAAAGCCCCGAAGCGACCCTTCGGGGCTTTTTTCGTTTCGGGCGGGAGAAATCTGGTGATCAGCAACGAAAACAGGCAATGGCGCAACAACGTCCGGCTGGTGCTGGGGATGAGCTGCATGCGCGTGTTCCTGGTGATCATGCCCATTGTGGTGCCGTTCTTTCAGAGTAAGGGCCTCGACATGCAGGACGTATTCCTCCTGCAGGCCGCCTTCACGGCGCTGGTGCTGGTGCTCGAGGTTCCCA
>JAUIED010000134.1 GCA_030428905.1 Gammaproteobacteria bacterium | reverse complement strand
CACGGACTCGAGCACTTGATCCACCGGCGCAGGCAAGCCATGTGCGCGCGCCAGACCGATCACCGAGTTCAGCTCATCCACATCACCGATGGCCTCCATGCGAGGATCATCCTTGCTGACCCGGGTACCGCCGGTCAGGCCGGTTTCGCCGCCGTCACCCTGGCGGGTGTAGATTTTCGTCAGGCGGTTGCCCATGGTTGCCTCGCGCTGGTGAGTGAGTGTGCATCGTTCCAGCCTGTCCGAAAAAAGACAACTCCGGCGCCGGCCAGTACACTGCCTGGCTGAGCAAACGCATTCGAGGCAACCATGAAGATCGGCTATTTCGGCTTCAACAACGGCCCAGCGGCAACGCCTGAGCACATCGCTTCTCTTCTCGGCTGGCTGGAAAACGCCGGCTTTGAGTCCGCGTGGACCGGCGAGCACGTCGTGCTCATCGACCCGCAGGAGCCGCCGTCGCCGGTGCCACCAGAGCTGCCAATGCTCGATACCGTAGCCGCCCTGTCTTTTGCCGCCGCCTGCACCAGCAAGCTGAAACTCGGCTCCGGCATCATCCTGCTGGCGCAACGCAACCCTGTGGTACTCGCCAAATCCCTGTCGAGCATCGACGTACTGTCTAACGGCCGGTTGATCTTCGGCGTGGGCGTTGGCTACGTGCCGCGGGAGTTCGAGGTGATCGGCGTGCCTTACGAAGAGCGCGGCGCCCGCGTCGACGATCACATCGAAGCCATCCGCGCCTTATGGACACAACAACAGCCGAACTACGAGGGGCGCTTCACCCATATCCACGGTGTGCAGCAACATCCGCACCCCGTGCAGTCTCCGCACCCGCCCATCGTCATCGGCGGCATGAGCCCGGCGGCATACCGGCGGGCAATTTCCCACGGAGATGGCTGGTACGGCTTCGCGCAGTCCGAGGAGGACACCGCGGCCTCCATCGCCGGCTTGAAAGCCGCGTCGGACGACAGCAGCCGCTTCGATAATCTCGAGATCTCTGTAACACCGAGAGGCGGCGTGGATGCCGATCGGGTCAAACGCTTCGAGGATCTTGGCGTGCACCGGCTCAACATCATGCCGCCCGGCACGACGGGCATGACCGGCGAGGGGCTGCAGCGCTTCATCGAGCAGACTGCCACCGAACTCGGTCTGTAACGCGAGCAACAAAGGAGAGTACACATGGGACCACTACAGGGCCTGAAAGTCATCGAGCTGCAGGGCATTGGCCCGGGACCGTTCTGCTGCATGATGCTCGCCGATATGGGCGCAGAGATCATCCGCGTGGACCGCGCGGCATCCGTCGGCCAGGCGGCACAAGCATCGGATGTACTCGCACGCGGTCGCAAGAGTGTCGCCGTCGACCTCAAGAGCGCGGACGGCGTGAAAACCGTGCTTAGGCTGGTGGAAGGCGCGGATGTTCTGGTGGAAGGTTTCCGTCCGGGGGTTACCGAGCGCCTCGGACTCGGGCCGGATGATTGTCTGGCGCGCAACCCCAGGCTCATCTATGGCCGCATGACCGGCT
This sequence comes from Gammaproteobacteria bacterium, assembly GCA_030428905.1. GTDB lineage: Bacteria > Pseudomonadota > Gammaproteobacteria > Pseudomonadales > Azotimanducaceae > SYFY01. The sequence goes on along the minus strand of JAUIED010000134.1, from coordinate 10,738 downwards.
GGGGGCAAACCGGTCCATTGGCGCAGGTGGCTGGCCACGACATCAACTACATCTCCCTCACCGGCGCTTTGCACGCCATCGGCGGCAGCGACGCTCCCACCCCGCCGTTGAATCTGGTCGGCGATTTTGGTGGCGGCGGTATGTTGTTGGCGTTCGGCATCGCCGCTGCGCTTTTTGAAACCGCGCGCAGCGGTAAAGGTCAGGTGATCGACGCGGCCATGACCGATGGATCCGCACTGCTGATGAACTCCATCTATGGGTTGGCAAGTCAGGGCCACTGGAAGCCGGAACGGGCTGCCAACCTGCTCGATGGCGGCGCGCACTTCTACGGCACCTATGCCACCAAAGACGGCAAGCACATCTCCATCGGCTCGCTAGAGAAACAGTTTTACGCACTGCTTTTAGAAAAATCGGGGCTTGGCGACGACCCGGACCTGGCCCGACAGATGGATCGGGAGAAGTGGCCGGAGACTCAAGCAAAGCTCAAAAAGATCTTCGCCAGCAAAACACGCGACGAATGGGACGCGATCATGTATGGCACGGATATCTGCTACGCGCCAATCCTGTCGTTCGAAGAAGCTCAAGCGAACGACCACAATGTCGCACGGAACACCTTCACCAACGTCGAAGGGATAGTACAGGCATCGCCCGCCCCGCGCTTCAGTCGCACTGCACCGGAGATGCCGGATGCCGCGGTAGCGCCCGGCACGCACACCGACGAGGTGCTGACCGCCGCCGGGTTGGACAGTGACGAGATCGCCGCGCTGCGCGCCAAGGGTGCGGTTGCGTGAGACTGATGATTGCAGCCGCAGCGTTGTTGCTGGCCGCTTGCGGCCCGGCAGACGAGCCCACCGGCGCCCCACCTTCAGGCGGACCCGCCTCAGAGGCCATCGAGCAAACGCACACCAACGGCGAGGGGTTGTCAGAACCGGCTCCACCGCTGGACCTTTCGCGCGACCATCTGCAGTCACTCAATGACGAAGATCCGCAACCGGGCGAGCTTCAGCCTACCCTGCCGGAACTGTTCGATGACACGCCAACGCGCGGCGTTCGGCTGGAGCCGGGACTGATTACCAACAAGGAAGCGAAAACGCTGCGCGAGAGCGTTGACGGTGTGGAACTGAAGCTGCAGATCGACCGGCGTTAGACCTCGGCTTTCAGCAGCGCGCGGGTGTGCTCCCCCTGCAACGGTGGCAGCAGTGACGCCGGTACCTGCCGATCAAACCGGCAAAGCGGTCCAGGCCGTTTGAATGCGCCCCACTCACCGTGGTGGCTGTCCACTAGAAATCCCTGCTGTTCCGGGGCAAGCCAGAAGTCCTTCGGCAGGCTGGCATCCGCTGCCACACAGGCAACATCTGTACCGCGAAAGACATTCAGCCAGAAGGCTTGCGGCTGGCCAGCAATACTGTCCTCCAGCACGTTCTCCGGCACGCCAACAATCTCGGCCAGCATCTCGACGCTGGCGGCGGCAACAAATATCCAGCGCCCGTCCCCACATCGGTACAGCCGATAGTTGGCGCCGAGACCGAGAAGCTGCTCGTCCGGCATGGATCGCGCAGCCTTGCCCGGATAGCGCAGGAAGTCATCGGCGTTGGCATAGGCATTGGCGCCAAACATATCCACGCACACGAGCTGACCGCAACCGTGGCGCTGCCTGGCCGCGAGCGCGAGCAGTACGCTGGAAGCAACCACCAGCGCCGTATTCGGATCAGGATTCACCTCATTGGCCCGCATGAGCCGCCGCGACCAGTCGCGCAGCGCAGCCATGTCGAGCAGCGTATCCGGCAGGCGCCCACCCATCTGAAAGTGCACACCTCCCATCGCCGCGCCCGGCACCGGGTGCGTGCTCGGGCGGTGTGCACCGGGCCCGTGTGGACCGTAGCCGTTGCTCTGCAGGTAGACGATGCCTGGGTTGACGGCACTGACGGCTTCGTAACCGATGCCCAGCTTTTCCGGCACGCCGGGGCGAAAGTTGTGAATGAGCACATCGGCGTCTGCCAGCAGATCAAGCACGGCTTTCTGACCCGCATCGCTCTTGAGGTCTACGCAGACGCTCTGCTTTCCGAGATTCACCCGCGTTGCACCGACGCCGCCGGCCAGACCCCGGTAGGGGTCGCCCGCGAGAGGCTCTACTTTCACGACGTCCGCCCCAAGATCCGCCAGCAACGAGGCGCCGAACGGTGCTGCGATGATGGTTGCAATCTCTATCACGCGCACTCCGTGCAGCGGCAGGCGCGTGTGCTCCGCAAACGCTACAGAACCACGCGGCGCTGCGCGCCACGCCGCCTCCAGCGGATCGCCCGGCTGCGCCCCGAATCCGGGTGCGGCGGGTGTGCGCGAACACGCGGCCAGCGGCCCGAGCTGCAGTCCATCGCCGCGTTCAATGACGTGGCCGTTGGCGACGATATCCGCATCTTCCAACGCCTCCTGGGTGCTCTGCACCTTGGCCGCGACCACGCCGCCATTGGCGATGAAGGTATCCATCCACGCGACAGCAGACTTTTCCTGCATGCGCGCAAACATGCGCTCGCGAAACTCCTCCCGCTTGGTTTCAGGCAGATTCATCTGCGCGCTGTCGAACTCCGGATCCGCGAGTATCTCGAACAGATCGGTGGCCAGCAGAAAGTTGTCGAACAGGTGCGGCAACAGGTTGCCGAGCTGCACCCAACGACCGTCACCGGCCTGGGTGGGCAGATAGTGCAACGTCGGCATTGGCGCCTGGGCGGTGGCACCCGGGAGCGCATCCACTAACGGCCCAAACCGTTCGCGAAACTGCTCGCCGATCATCGCGCCTTGTTCATAGGCCAGCATCGCTTCGAGCATGCTGGTCTCCACCAGGCAGCCCTGGCCGTCCTCCCGCGCCGCGAGAAGTGCGGCCAGCACACCACTCACCACCGTTTGCGCGCAGGCATGCACGCCCACCTGCAACGCGGAGAACACCGGGCCATCGCGGTCGGCACATCCTGCAAACGACGCCATGCGCCCGCTCGCCGCAGCGATCACGTGCTCGTAACCGGGTAACTCCGAGCGCGGGTCCTGCGCGCCAAAGCTCGTTACAGAGCAGATCACCAGGTGCGGATGCTGCCGCCGCAACGCGACGACATCGAGCCCCGCACGCTGGCGGGCTGACGGCCGCCAGTTGCAGACCATCACATCCGCCGCAGCACAAAGTGCATCGAAGCGTTCGCGCTCCGCCGCGAGATCCAGGTGCACCGTCCGTGTACCGCGCCGCCACATCGGTGCGGCCGGCAATCGATCCAGCGGGTGCGGGGTATCACGCTCCAGTCGCAGCACCTCGGCACCGAAATCCGCCAACACCATCATTGCCACACCACCCACAGGGCCGATGGTGAGATCGAGCACACGCACGTCGTCCAGAGCGTTCAAAGCGCACCTCCAACATTCCCGCCCGCCATTGTACGGCTTATTCGGCCGCGTTCAGCGACCAGTCGTATGCGTAGCGTACGCGCCCCTGATAATCGCGCAGACGCTCCGCAACATCCGGCAGCCGCGTGGCCAGGTGCTCCAACAGTGCCTGTTCATCGGCAGCAAAGTCGCTCTGGTACCAGTCGAAGATGCTCGACAGCGTGAGGCGCCCGCGCGCGTCGAACGCCACGGCGCGTGGTGACTGCAGAAAGTCCCGTTCTGCTGCGTCGAGTTGAGCGTCGATACGCACACCGTCGTAGGCCGTCCGGGAGAGGTTCGGACAACCCAGACTCGCACAGTTCACCGCATAGTGAATGCGATGATCGCGCCAGATTGGCCGAAGAATGCGGTGCTCGATGTCATTCAATGTCAGCGGTTCGCCGGCCACTGAGGCCACCACATCGTCCCACGGACCGCTGAACCAGCTCCGGCCCATGCTTCGAATGCTGCGATCATCGGGGTGCTCGAGCACCACGCGCACCGTCAGGGCATTGTAGAGGTTGATCCAGTAAGCCATCTGCTCGTCGCGGCTGTATCGACGAGGATCCAGCGCCGTCATCGCATCGATGTAGTCCGCGAGCAATGCGCCGTCCACGGCCCCATAGCGCACCCTATGAATACCGTCCGGCGACGGCTGCATGCAGGCATCGAGCAGCGACTGCCAGCGACTGTGATCGATACGCGCCGCAGCGCGTTGGTCGTGCGCCTCCCACATCGGCCACGGCTCTGCCGCGGGTGCGGCCCCGACAGCGGCCGCCAACATCCACAAACCCAGTGCAATCACAGCTCTCACATCGTCTCCTGATTACCTACCATGGATATCCGACCCCAACTACCATACCGGTGTTCCATCCACCGGCAACGCAGCAGCGAAAACCGCATGCAGAAGCAGATCGGAGACGTGACGATGATCAACCGCATGGACGACCCGGTGTGTCCAACCTCGGTCGACGAGGCAACGCTGGCCGATGCCGAAGTGCTGGAGTGTCCCTATCCCACCTACGATCTGCTCCGTGAGCAGGCGCCCGTGTTCCGCGATCCGCGCACCGGCATGTACGTCATCACGCGTTATGAAGACCTGCGCATGATCTGCACCGACACCGCCCGCTTCAGCAATCATCGACCCAGCAACGACCACGCCAATCTGACAGGCAACGCGCTGCTTGCGCATCGGCTGTTCCAGGAAAAGGGCTGGGTGCCGGGCGTATCGCTGGCCGGTCGCGACGATCCCGAACACCGGCAGATGCGACGGGTGTTCGATGAAGCGTTTCGCCCGAAACGGATCAACGACCTCGACCCGCAGGTGCGTAACCTCGCCTACGTCCTCGTCGGCAATTTCATCGACGACGGGCGCTGTAACTTCGTGCGTCAGTTCGCCGTGCCGCTGCCGCTGATCATCATCTGCCACCAGATGGGCGCTCGGGAGGAAGACATCTGGCAGATCAAGGAATGGACGGACGCCTGGTTCAAAGGCACGGGCTTCGGCCTGACTGCCGAGCAGGTTATCTGGAGCACGGAGATGGAGATTCAGGCGCAGCACTACTTTCAGCCGATCTTCGAGCGTCTGCGCCAGGAGCCCGATGGCACGCTGCTGTCCGACCTGGTCAACACGGAGATTCCGGAGTGGGGCCGACCGCTCGACGACAACGAGCTGCACGCGGTGATGATGCAGGACACCTTCGTCGGCGGCTCAGAGACCACCACCAACGCCCTGTCCGCCGGCATCATGCTGCTGGCGCGCAACCCGGATGTCTGGGCACGTCTGAAGGACGACCCGGAGCGGCACCTGAAGACATTCTGTGAGGAGGTGGTACGCCTGGAAAGCCCGGTGCAAGGCCTGACCCGCACCGCGAAAACCGATATCGAGCTGCACGGCGTGACCATCCCGCAGGGTGCTGTGATCGACGCGCGGTTCGCCGCAGGCAACCGCGACGGCCGGCAGTTCGCCTGCCCGCACGACATCGATCTGGATCGGCGCAACGCCGCCTCGCACCTGGGATTTTCCTCGGGCACCCACTACTGCCTCGGGGCACCGCTGGCGCGGCGGGAGTTGTATTGGGGGTTCAAGGCGTTTGTCGACAACGTCGCCGAGTTCCGGCTGGCTCCAGGCGAAAACGACCTGCGCCACTATCCGAACTACGCCCTGCGCGCCCTGAACGCCCTGCACATCGAGTTCACCCGAGCCTGAGCCCTAACAGGGTGCTTTTTCAGCAGCCTGCTAAGGCGTCAGCCACGCGAACGATGCGCGTCCCCACATTGCCACCGGCCAGCAGGTCGACGAACGCCGCCGGCGCGTTCTCCAGGCCCTGCACTTCGTCCACCCACACGGTGAGGCTGCCATCATCCATCCAGCCACTCAGTGCCTGTCTGGCCTCGGCGTAGCGGTCGCGGTAGTCGAACACCAAAAAACCTTCCATGCGCACGCGCTTGTTCACCAGCAACCCGGGCACGCCCCGCGGCCCCGGCGCCGGGTCGCTGGTGTCGTACTGCGAAACCACCCCGCAGCAGACGATTCGCCCGTGCACGTTCATCAGCCGCAGCGCAGTGCCGAGAATGTCTCCGCCGGTGTTGTCGAAGTAGATGTCCACACCGTCAGGGCACGCCCCCTTCACCGCCGCTCGAAAACCGTCGTCCTTGTAGCTCACCGCCGCATCGAAGCCGAGCTCATCCACCAGGCGCGCGCACTTCACCTCGCCGCCGGCCACACCGACCACGCGGCACCCTTTGATACGGGCGATCTGGCCTACGAGGTGCCCAACCGAACCGGCCGCCGCGGATACCAGCACCGTCTGCCCGGGCTGCGGCTCCCCAACAGCCAGCAGGCCGAAGTAGGCGGTGAGACCGTTGGTGCCGAGCACGCCGAGGTAGTGCGCCGGGTCGACGCCGTCGGCCACCACGCTGACCTCGCTGGCAGCATGCACCGAGTAGTCCTGCCAGCCGCCCGGGCAGACCACCAGGTCGCCTTCGGCCACACCGTCTGCACGGGAAGCAACCACGCGCGCAACGGTGGTGCCGTTCATGACCACGCCCGTGCGCGGCGCTCCAGCGTAGCTCGCACTGCCTTGCAGGCCGGCGCGCGTACCCGCGCCGATGGTGAGCGCCAGAGTTCGGCACAACACCTCCCCGTCGCCGGGTTCCGGCACCGGCTCGTTCACGAGCTTGTAATGTTCTGCTGCCAGCTTGCCCTGCGGCAGCGCGTCGATGAGCACTCTGCGGTTTTCCACGCCTTTCCCCTGTTGGTTTGGTAGCCATTATCGGCTCATATACACTGCGCTGTCAGTTTTGCAGGTAGGAAGCCTTCAATGAGCAGCGCCAGACCGATTCTCTACGGGGTGCCATTTTCCCAGCCGGTGCGCGCCGTGATGTGGCTCATGCTGTACAAACAAAGCCCGTTCGACATGGTGCTGATCAACCCCGGCTCCAAAGGCGACAACGGCAGCCGAAACCCGGCCTATCTGGCAAAGAACCCCAGCGGCACCATCCCCTGCCTGGAGGAGCCGGAGAGCGGCTTCACCCTCGGCGAGGCACACGCCATCATGGCCTACCTGTGCAGCAAACACGGCTGGCACGATCTCTACCCGGACGACCTGCAGGCGCGGGCTCAGGTGGACTGGTACCTGAACTACCACCACCGCAACGTGCGCGACGCCTCTGTGGGCCTGGTCGCGCCGAAGATCCGCAAGGATCTGAACATTCCCGAGGTGATACAACTCAGCGCAGCAGCCAACCTTGCCGGCGCGCTTCGGGTGCTGGACGGTCTGCTGCAGAACCAGGCGCACGTGACCGGCGCCAACCTCACCATTGCCGATTTCGCCGCCTACGTGGAGATCGGCCAGTTGCAGCCGCAGTTCACCAACGTGTTCGATCTATCGCCCTACCCCAACGTGCAACGTTGGCTTCGTGACATGGCAGAGGTTCCGGGGCACGACACGGTGCACGTTGCGCTGGCGGAACTCGGCGACATCAGCCAGCAGGCGCCCGACATGGAGACAATCAAAAACGCCAACAAGCGTGCCCTTGGCGCGCTGAAAACCGCCCTGGAGGCCATGGCATGACCACGTTCCGATCCCTCGTTGTTGCCGCTGCATGCAGCGTCTCCCTGGCGGCCTGCACCACCACGACCCAGGTCGCCAATCCCTGCACGGGCGAGGCGCAGCCCACGGAGCGTTTGTTCCTGCAGCAGATCGACCACGACAGCGCCATCATCAAATGGCGCGGGGAAGCGAGCGCCGTATGCCTGGGCACATCCGCAGACGCACTCGATCGTCTGGTGGAGGCCACTACCGAAGGCACGCACAAGGCAGCGTACGTTACCGACCTGGCGGCAGACACACGCTACTTCTACGCGGTGGGCGCCGCCGCCAGCGCACCCCCCGAGCAGCAGTTCAGCACCGCACCGCTGCCCGGCCAGCCTCCGGCCGATGGCAACGTGCACATCTGGCTGCTGGGTGACTCCGGCACGCAGACCGAGCAGTTCATGGGCCACTACACGCACCCCGGCGAGGCGGAGCTGGTGAGGCAGGGGTTTCTCAAGTACAACGAAAGCCAGGCCGGCAACGAGCCGCTGGACCTCGTACTCCTGCTCGGTGACAACGCCTACCTGGAGGGCACCGACGCCCAGTGGCAGGGCGCCTACTTCGACGTCTATCCGAACATCGTGCGACAGGTTGCTACCTGGCCCACCATCGGTAACCACGAGATGGGCGCCGGGCTTCTCAATGTGTGCCTGTTCCGGCCCATGCCGCGATGTGCGTCCGGCCCGATCATGATGCCCATCGGCGGCGTCAGTGAGTCGACGGACCCGGCCAGCTACGACAGCAACGGCGACGGCCCTGACGCGGGCGGCCTGCCGTACCTCGACATCTTCTCGCTGCCGAGCCGTGGCGAAAACGGCGGTGTGGCGAGTGGTACCGAGCAGTACTACGCCTTCGACTACGGCAACGTGCACGTGGTGAGCCTGGATTCGCAGCTCAGCAACCGCGACGACGACCAGCGCGCCGCCATGCGTGCCTGGCTGGTGGACGACCTCAGTGCCAACACCCAGGACTGGACCATCGTCATCTTCCACCACCCGCCGTACACGAAAGGCGAAAACCACGATTCCGACCACGAACAGGCGGAGATCGATATGCGCGAGACATTCGCGCCGGTATTCGAAGACTACGGCGTGGATGTGGTGTACAGCGGCCACGCGCACAACTACGAGCGGTCCTGGTACCTCAACGGCCACTACGGTACCGCCGACACCTTCGACGCCGCCGAGCACGCCGAACTGAACGCCGCCGGGGCGCCGGCGATAGGCCGCGGCGATGAGGGTTATCAGCAGGTGAGCCCGTCCAGCGGCGCCGACGATCGCGCGGTGTACACCGTCGCGGGCAGCGCCGGCAAAGCGGACGAGCACCATCCATGCGAGCCCGGCCAGCGCATGGGCTGCACACTGCCCAACTGGCTGCAGCACCCGGCGCATATTCCCTTCGACGCCAGCATCGAAGGTGCGCAACCCAATGGCCTGGCCCGGCGCGGTTCCGTGGTGCTGGACGCCACCGCCACCACGCTCACCTCCCGCTTCGTGGACGAGCACGGCCAGGTGCTGGACTGGTTCGTCATCAGTAAATGAACCACGCTCTGGCCGGCATGCTGCTGACGCTGTCCGCAGCCCTGGCGGCGGCACATCCAGGCGTGCACACAGCGCTCGCACGGCTGGATGCGCAGATCCGCAGCCAGCCGGACCAGCAGGTGCTCTACATCCGCCGCGCGGCATTGCACACACAAGCCAGCCACTGGCAGGCGGCGCAGAACGACCTCGATACCGCGCGAACCTTGGGTGACGCCCGGGAAGCCGATCTGCAGCAGGGCGATCTGCTACTCGCCCGCAACCAGGCCGAGCCCGCGGTGCAGGCGCTCAGCCGCTACCTCACACTCCACACCGACCATCCACAGGCGCTGCTGCTGCGCGCTCGCGCCCACTCAGCAGCGGGAAACCTTGCAGCAAGTCGCGCCGACTATGCCCGCCATCTGCAACGCAGCGCAGCCCCTCACCCGGGCGATGCGCTGGCGTATTCCCGCGTTCTGCTCGACATGGGCCAGCCTGCGCAGGCGCTGCAGGTGCTCGAGAACAGCCTCCGCCGCAGCGGCGAGCAGCCGCAGCTCCTGCGTGCCGCCATGGCGCTTGCGCAAGGCACGACGCGTGTGCAGCTGGGCGAGCGGCTCGGAGACGCGCTGGGACACACACCCGCATGGGCACTGGATATGGCAGGTGTCTACGTGCAGGCAGGTCGCATGGATGATGCGCGCGCCGTTCTGCAGCGGGCCGATGCACAGCTCGCCACGCAACGGCAGACGCCTGCTCGCCAGGCCCTGCGTCAGCGCATACTGGAAAAACTGCGGGGTTGATTCGATCGGGCACGGCAAGTGACAAGACGCGGCCGTTACCTGGGCTCCAGAGCCCGGTCAATCGAAACGCGTTCATTCTCAGCGTCTACACAGTCAGCACAGGTTCCCGCAGATCCTTGACGACCGTACCTGCCCACCATTTTCCGCTTTCCGGGGCCGGCAACCCATAAACCCGAGAACAGCCCTTATCTCACATCACCCTTCTTGCATAAGCCTGCCGCTGCGCGACTGAAAGTGTGCTGCCGAGGTGACACGTCGGCCTCAGATCCACCGCATGCTGCAGTAGCAACTGCTGCGGGTGTTCGAGCAGCGACAGCGCTGGTAGCAGGATCTTGCGCGCTGAGTCTGCGCTCACGGATCAGCATCGTCCGCAGGTCGTCAGGAGCACCGCCGATGCGAACCGCAGCGCCGCAGAGGCGCTCGCGGCCATCAGCGCCGACTGAATGCATACCGTCGATGAACCAGTCGGTCTACACTCAGCCTTCGATGACAGCAATGGAGCGCAATGATGCAACGACGATCTTCACACACGATGGCCCTGCTTGCGCTCCTGGGCACCCTCTGCCTTGCAACGCTCGGTCACGCTGCGACGATCGACGCCAACCTGAACATCGCCACGCGCACGCTCAAGGAAGTGAGCACCGGTCTGGATGGGCTGCGGCCCGGAGACGTGTCCAGCTACAACCGCCTGAGCGCCAAGCTGACCAAGTCTGCCGAGCTGCTGCAAGCCTCTGAATCGAAAGCACATCCGGACTTCGCCACCTCGGTGGCCACGTGGCAGGCGCTGCAGGCGCGCATGGCCGCCATCGCCAGCGAGTGGCAGGCCGCTCAGGCTCAAGCGCAGAGTGCTCAACCGGCAGCCCAACCGTCCGCAAGCGCACCGGCCTCAGCGCCCCCGCCCGTTGCGCAAATCGATCTC
>JAUIED010000345.1 GCA_030428905.1 Gammaproteobacteria bacterium | reverse complement strand
TGGCCCGATGGCCCGCACCGCCGAAGATCTCGATATCGCGATGCGCCATCTAGCAGGTCCAGACGACATCATGGCGCGGGGTTACAAGCTCGACCTGCCTTCGCTCGATGGCGGGTCGGTTCGAAATCTGCGCGTGGCCGTGTGGTCAGACGACGCCATGTGCCCCGTGAGCGCAGAAGTTCGTAAACGCGTGGATACCGTTGCTGCAGTGCTGAGAGACCTGGGGGCGCAGGTGGATGAAGACGCACGCCCAGACTTCGCATCGGAGCACAGCCACGAAACATATGAGCGCCTTCTCAACGCAACGATGGCTTCACGGATGTCGGAGGCGGATTACGCGAGCCTCAAAACCTACGTCGACAGCCTCGATGCAAACGACACCAGCCGGTCTGCCCGCATTTTTCGCGCACAGGTGTCGAGCTTTCGCGAATGGGGCAGTATCAACGAGCTGCGACACAAACTGCGCTGGAAGTGGCACGACTTTTTTCACAGCTACGACCTGCTCGTTACACCCATCATGCCCACAACAGCGTTCCCGCATGATCAGGCGCCTTTTTCGGAGCGCGTGCTGCGCGTAGACAACGAGGAGCGCCCCTACTTTCAGCAGGTGTTCTGGGCCGGGCTAACGGGCGTGGCCTACCTACCCTCCACCGTAATCCCCACCGGTCTGAACGACCAGGGGCTACCGATCGGTGTGCAGCTGGTCGCACCAGAGTACGGCGACCTCGTCTCCATCGGTGCAGCGCGGGCATTGGAGAAGGAAGGATTCGTCTTCAAGCCACCTCCCGACTACCAGTAATGACGGTTGCGATTGCGCACCCCAATATCGCGCTCATCAAATACTGGGGAAAGCAGCCCGGTCCCGGTAACCTCCCGGCAACGCCTTCGCTATCCGTCACGCTGGAGGGGATGCGCACGACCACGTCTGTGGAGCCCTGGGGGGTGGATACCCTCGTACTGAACGGAACTGAAAGCGCCGATCCCAAGATCTCGCAATTTCTCGCCTTACTGCGTCAGCAGTTCGACATTCCTCCTTTGAAGATCGATACGTCCAACGACTTCCCTACCGGAGCAGGTCTCGCGTCGTCAGCATCAGGGTTCGCGGCACTCATGACCGCAATCAACGCGCAGTGCGAGCTTGGGCTCAGCGCCTGCGCAATCAGCGGCTGGGCTCGGCAAGGCTCAGCATCGGCAGCTCGATCTGTATTCGGCGGCTTCGTGTCGCTAGGCGCCCCCAACTGGGAAGCAAAACAAGAGTTTGACGCCTCGCACTGGCCGCTGAATGTGCTCGTCGCGGTGACCTCCGACGTTCGCAAGCACACCAGCTCCACCCAAGGCATGACCATCTCCGCCAACACCTCACCTTATTTCAACGCCTGGACAGAAACCGCGGCGGATGATTTCCAATCTGCCAAAGATGCGATCCGCCACAAGGATTTTGAATCGCTTGCCAAAGTGGCAGAACACAGCAGCATGAAGATGCATGCACTCATGCTCAGCAGCCAACCCGCGCTCATCTACTGGAACGCTGGATCGCTGGAAGCTCTGGCGAAGATCAGCGAGCTGCAATCCGACGGCCTGGATGTGTTCGCCACAATGGACGCAGGCCCGCAGGTCAAGGCTGTGTGCACCGAAAGCGCCGCCCCTGCCGTCAGCGAAGCGCTCAACGCACTGCCAAACATTCTTCGCGTTGTGCACACTCGACTAGGGCCTGGGGCCACAACGGTTGCCGTCTAGCCACTCGGTTTCCGCCACCGCGCCTGGCAAGCTCGTGCTTTGGGGCGAGTACGCTGTGCTGGATGGCGCACCCGCGGCTGTCATGGCGCTGGACAGACGCGCGGCCGCCACACTGAAAGAAAACGCCACAGGATACGCGTTGAGCAGCAGCGGATTCGCTGCACCTCCCCTGAGCGTCCGAAGTTTACAGCACATTGCCAACCAACCCGTTGGCGCACTGCTGGCCGCGCTGCTGAGCGTTCTCCCCCCGTTGGATCACCGGCCATTCTCTTTGCATATGGACTCAAGCAGCTTCTTCCTGCAATCGACAAAAATCGGCATCGGCTCGAGTGCAGCAACGTTGGTGGCGGTGTACGGTGCGTTGGCCCGTTGGCACGGCTTGGCTGTAGACCTGTCCACCGCAATCAGCGCGCATCGCGAATTCCAGGGCGGCGGCAGCGGCCTCGACAT
>JAUIED010000344.1 GCA_030428905.1 Gammaproteobacteria bacterium | reverse complement strand
CTGCGCTCGCTGGGATTCCCAAGAATCGGCAGGACTATGCATGTGCCATGCCCCAGGTGGTGCACATGCGCAACACCGTGCGTGAGGAAGATCGCTTTACCCGTGGCCAGGCGCCGGGCGGGGCGGATCTTGCAGACGACTTGCTGCAGGCTGTCAAAACCCACGGCGCCAACCGCATTGCAGCCTGCTTCGTTGAACCCATTGCTGGTTCTACCGGTGTGCTGGTGCCGCCGGAAGATTACCTTCCGAGGCTGCGCGAGATCTGCGATCAGTTCGGCATACTGCTGGTGTTCGACGAGGTGATTACCGGCTTCGGGCGTACGGGAGAGGCGTTCGGTGCGCATGCTTTCGGGGTGACGCCAGACATCATGACCATGGCAAAGGCGCTCACGAACGGTGCGATTCCGATGGGTGCGGTCGCTTGTCGCCGGGGTATTTACGATGCGGTGCTCGATGCGCATCCGGATTACGTTGTGGAGTTTGCGCATGGCTACACCTACTCGGCGCATCCGGTAGCATGCGCGGCTGCTATCGCGACCCTCGATATCTATGAAAACGATCGTCTGTTTGAGCGTGGTAAGGAGCTGTCACCAAAGTTTCTCGATCGCATGTTTGCGCTGCGTAACATTCCCGGTGTCGCGGACGTGCGGGGTTACGGAATGCTTGTCGGCATCGACGTGGAGACCAAAGGGGCGCCTGGTGCACGGGGGCACCTGCTGCAGCGGATGTTGTTTGACGCAGGCCTGCATCTCAAGACAACGGGTGACGCGGCGATCGTCGCACCGGCCCTGGTCATGGAAGAGGCAGAGCTCGACGAAATGGCGGAGATTCTCGGAGATACCCTGAAGAAGCTCGCCAAGGCGTGACGCTTGCGAGCGCGCTGCTGGCGCGCGCCCGCGGGGGGCACATCGTGTTTCCAGAGGGTGATGATGCCCGCGTGCAGGCTGCAGCGGCGCGACTGCGGGATGAGGTGGGATGCCAGTGTACGTTGCTTTGCGGTGACGAACACGAAGTGCCTGATACCTTTGTTGAGGCTTATCTGGCGAATCGGCCGGGCGGCAAACCAGAGATGGTACGCCGGCGTCTGAAACGCCCTGTGTATAACGCCGCGGCCATGGTTGCCGCTGGGGCTGCAGATGCCATGGTGGCCGGTGCAGTGCTTCCCACCCGGCAGGTGCTCGAAGCAGCACGGTTGTGCATTGGCCTGGCAGACGGGGTAGGCAACCCGTCGAGCTGCTTTCTCATGCACGCTCCAGCCTGGCAGCAACCATTGGTGTTTGCAGATTGCGCCGTGAACGTCTCGCCGGATGCGAGCACGCTTGCCGACATCGCCATCGCCTCCGCACAGAGTGCTCGACGCCTGTTGGCAGTGGAGCCGCTGGTTGCACTACTGTCGTTTTCCACCCATGGCAGCGGCCAACACGAATCGGTGGACACCGTTCGTGAGGCTGTGGCATTGGTGCGGGAGCGTGCCCCTGAGCTGCTGGTAGACGGCGAGCTGCAGGCGGATGCGGCGCTGAGTGCGGCGGTTGCGGCACGTAAAGTCTCCAATGTGAGCGGTGTTGCCGGCGCTGCCAATGTGCTGGTGTTTCCCGATCTCAATAGCGGCAACATCGCCTACAAGCTCGTGCAACAACTCGCCGGCGCGGAGGCTGTGGGGCCACTGCTTCAGGGCTTTGCACGACCGGTTGCGGATCTCTCCCGCGGCGCCGGAGTGGAAGAGATCGTGCTCACGGCGGCGGCCAGCCTCTGCTGAACCCAGGATGCGCGCGGTGATCGTTGCGCCTATGATCGAGCGGTCATGAGTGAGCTTGCGCCGTACATCCCGCTGGTCCTTCTCATGCTGGCGACCGGTGTGGTTGGCGGCGTGCTGGCCGGCCTGTTGGGCGTGGGTGGCGGCATTGTCATCGTGCCGGTGCTCGACACGGCGTTGGGCGTGCTGGATGTCGATCCTGCAGTGCGCATGCATGTGGCAGTGGCCACTTCTCTGTCAACCATCGTGCCCACCTCCATCTCCTCTGCGCGCGCCCACCATGCGCGCGGTGCGGTGGACATGGATCTGGTGCGCTTCTGGGGCCCGCTGGTGCTCGTTGGTGCTCTGGTGGGCGCGTTCACAGCCGGGTTCGTAGACGGTCGCTGGCTTGCGCTGGTGTTCGGTGTCACGGCGCTGGTTGTTGCTCTGAAAATGATCTT
>JAUIED010000133.1 GCA_030428905.1 Gammaproteobacteria bacterium | reverse complement strand
TCGCCCGCTCACGCCGAATCAAGCACTTACGTGCTTGGTTCGCGGCCCGTCCGTCCCTGGCCGGGATACCAGGCTGCTTTTTCAGCAGCCTGCTAACCGGGCTAACCGTTCGGCTCGCCCTGCGCCTTGCGGAACGCTTCCAGCACCATCTCTGCCTGCTGATGGTCCATTTCTTCGAACGCTCCAAGGCGGCAACGGGAAGCGTAAGCGCCGATGATGCCGCCATCGCGGTAGTTGTCGAATGAGTGCTTGCTGCGGTCCTGCGCATATGCGAAGTCATAGCGGCAGATCTTCGTGCCCCACAGATCGAACATGATGATCATGTCGTCCCGAATCCCGGGACATTGCGTTTCCAGACGGTTGAGCCAGGCCCGCTTATGGCTGCCAAAGATGAGCAGGTGTCCCCGGTCGAGCACATCCACCCGTTTGACGCCGCGCGCGCGAATGCAATCGGTCGTTTCGACATAGGCATCCGCCGGCAGCGCTTCATTCAACACGGCTTCGATGGTCATCTGCGATGTGCGCTCGTCCGACGCCCATGCCGCTACACACCAGCAAAGCACCCATCCACTCAACAGCCGTTTCATCGCATGCTCCGCAAGGCCGATAGCGCTATCCTGCGGCACCGCCGCTGCATTGCCAACCGTTTGTCCTACATCGCGGCTGCGATCTGAGCAAGCACCGATTCGCAAGCCGCGTCCACGCGCAGGTCGAACAGCTCATCCGCGCGTGTTCGTCCTTTGTTCACAAGCGCCAGCGGCACGCCACGTTTCGCCGCCCTGCGGGCAAAACGCAGACCCGAGAACACCATGAGCGAGGAGCCGACCACGAGCAGCCCATCACAGCTGTCCACCCACGCGTAGGCTGCATCGACCCTCGCTTTCGGCACGTTATCGCCATAGAACACCACGTGCGGCTTCAACGTCCCGCCACAGCCCTGACAATCCGGCACCACCACCTGCGCCAGCGCCTCTTCTGTCATCTGCACATCCGCATCTCCATCGGGCGCTGTGGCAAAACGGGCGCCACCGAGCCAGGGGTTGCTCACCGCCAGTCGGTCCTGCAGCTCGTGGCGCGGGCTCAAAGTGCCACACGACATGCAGATCACCTGATCCAAGCGGCCATGCAGATCGATCACGCGGTCGCTGCCGGCACGTTGGTGCAGGCGATCGACGTTCTGCGTGATCACGCCCATGGGGCGAAGAGTTGCAAGCGCTTCGTGGGCAGCATTGGGACGTGCCGCGCTGAAGCTCGGCCAGCCGTGGAAACTTCTTGCCCAGTAGCGTTGCCGAACGGCGGTGCAGCGCAGAAAGTCAGCGTGTTGGATGGGCATAGCGCGCTTCCACTCGCCGGATTCGTCACGGTAATCGCCAATGCCCGACGCGGTGGAGCAACCAGCCCCGGTGAGCACGGCCAAACGCTGGCGGCTGGCTACGAACTCGGCAAGCGTTTGGAGATCAGCCAAGGCGATCTGCAACCTGTATCGCCGCACGCGCCAACCTCGGCATGCGCGTATCACCGGTTGGCGTGCCGGCGCCGAAGTTCGTCGTGAAAGCCAGGGCCAGCCGTCGGCTCGGATCGCAGAACCCACCGCTGCCACCGTAGCCGTAGTGACCGAATGCTTCCGGCGCCCGTACACCCACCGTGAAGGCGCGGTGATAACCCAGCCGCCAGTGCATTGGTAGAAACAGCACCCGGTCCCGGGAGCGGCTATGCACAACCCGCATCGCGTCAACCCGCTCCGCGGACAGCAGACGCAATCCGTCCAGCTCCCCACCCTGCGCGATGAGCGCGTACATGCGGGCCAGCGAGCGCGCAGTGAATTGCCCGTTGGCAGCCGGTATCACCGCCTGAACGGCTGCCGGATCGTTCCAGTCGAAAGGTGCATCAAACGGGTAAAGTGCGGCTCGAAACTCCCCCACATCCATGCCGAGGCGAAACAACCCCTCCTTGACCCAATCACGCAGGTTGCCCTGCCAGCCGCTGCGCGGTTGCGAGGGTTTCATGTAGCCGTTGGTAAGTAGCGCCCGGCGGGACATCGCAGCCTCTGGCAGACCGATGTAAGCACCGTCCAGACCGAGTGGCTCCACGAGCAGTTCCCGCAGCGCCTCGGCCAACGGTTGTTGGGTGACTGCCTCGATGAGGCCGCCGACCAGCCAACCGTAAGTCAGAGCGTGATAGCCATGCCACTCACCGGGCTGGTGCGCGGGCTCCGCATCAGCGATCACCTTCAGCATGTGCTGCCAGTCGAGCATCTCCTCCGGCGCACTGATCATGTCGCCAATGCGATAGAGCCCGGCCTCGTGACATAGCGCATGATGGATGGTGATCTGCTCCTTGCCCCGGCAACCAAACGCCGGCCAGTGATCGGCAATCGCATCGGCGTAGCTGAGGGCTCCCCGCTCGGCCAGCAGGTGCACCAGCGTGGAGAGCACGCCTTTGGAGGTGGAGAACGAGGGCGCCAGTGTGTCTTCCCGCCACGGGCTGCCGGCGTCGTCACAGGTACCGCCCCACACATCCACCACCTTTATCCCATGGTGGTAGACACACAACGCACCGCCTCCGCGGCCGGCACGGGGCAATTGGGATGACAACGCCGTCACTGCGGACGCGAAGTCGGGATGCACGTAGCCGTTGAGCATGTGACCAGTTTAACCCGGTTCCGGGGAACGCACAGATACCAACCAATAGGCGAGGCAGGACGCCGCCAGCGCTGGGAACACCTCGTGCAGCACGCTGTTCAGGCCGCTCGCCAGCCACACGAGCAGCACAGCAACCCCGCAAATCATGGATGTCAGCACCGCAGAAGCGGTACCCCTTTGCCAGTGCAGCCCGGCAACCACCGCGGGCAGAAAGCAGGCCGCGTACAGGCTCCCGGAGAAGATCGTGATCTCCACGATGCCGCCGGGCGGGCGCAGCGCTATAACGGCCGATACCAGGGCAATGCCGATGACCGCAAGCCGCGTAACCCCCAGCGCCGGCAAGTTTGGATAGCGCAACAACAGCAGATCCTTGCTGAACACGCTGGCAGCCACCAGCAGCACCGAGTCCATGGAGGACATGGCTGCAGCAACGATGGCGACGATGAGAAAGTCGGCAACCATCGGTGGAAAAACGCTCGCATCCGTGATCAGCGTCGGCACGATGAGATCGGTGTCAGTGACACCATCCAGGAGAAAGTGTGCGTACAGACCAACGGGAAACAAACTACCCAACACCACCGTCAAGCCGATGGCCGAGACCCACAGGCCAACACGCACCTGGGAGGCATCGCGCAACGCGAAGAAGCGCGATAGCTGGCGCGGATCCACCAGCAGCTTCAACGAGCCGGACAACGCAATGCCAAGAAGCACCGCAAAGGGAATACCGCCGTTCAGTTCGAACAGATGCGCTGTGTCCGGCACCTGGGCAAGTTCAGCGATCCGCCCTACACCGCCCGCCGCATCGGTGACACACCAGAAAATCACCACGGAGCCAACGAGCATGAGCGCGCCCTGCAGCACATCGGTGCGTACCACCGAAAGAAAGCCGCCGATCGATGTGTAAGCCATCACAACCACGAGGGTCAGGCCCACAGCGGCCTCGTAGGGAATGTCCAGAAACTGCTGAAACAGATTACCGGCACCCTTGAAGATCGCTACAAGGAAAAGCACCGAACAGAAGACGATCACAACCGCGCTCGCCGCCCGCAGCCGTTGTGGCCGCGCCACATCGGGAAATCGCTTGCTCAGGTAGTCCGGCATGGTCAGCGCATCCCAGCGGCTGGCGTACCGCCTGAGATCAGCACCGATGAAACGCCAGCTCACCACCGAAAACAAGACGATGAGAATGGCCAGCGTGAACCAGGGCAGCCCCCAGGCGTAGCCTTTGCCCGCATGACCGATGTAGCTGTTTGTGCTTGCAAGCGTGGCAAAGAAGCTCATACCCACCGCCACGCCGCCGAGGTTGCGGCCGGCCACGAAGTAGTCACGCACATCCCGCACGCTGCGCCGACCCACCGCGGCGTTGTGCAGGAGCACCGCCGTGTACAGCGTAAACAGCATCAGCAGAAAGCCGTGTTCGAGAACCCAGGACACCGAAACCTCCGAACTTGTGCTTCTCGGGAAAGCGGCTCACCATATCCCAATGCGATATTTCATTCAGTTTGCCGTGCCGGTGCTGATCTTCGCGCTCGTCACCTGGGGCGTGCTCGGCTGGCGCCGCAAGCGCGCCGAGAGTCCGGATGCATCGGACGGCACGTTAGGCTTCATCCTCATCCTGGCGATCGGTGCGACGGTAGCTATCATCCTGTTCATCACCCTGGGCGATCTGCTCGCGTGAACATCGAGCCGCAGCCACACGGCTTCGGCGCGTGCATCACCGATGTGGACCTGAGCCAGCCCCTGAGCGACGACACGGTGCGGGGCTTGCGGCATGCCTGGCTGCAGCATCAGGTGCTTAGTTTCCCGAACCAGCCGCTCACGCTTTCTGAACTCGAGCGATTCACCTGCTACTTCGGTGAATATGGGGACGACCCCTACGTCACGCCCATCGATGGGCATCCCAACGTCATCGAGATCCGCCGCGAGGCGCAGGAGAACGCCTCGCCTTTCGGCTCCTCGTGGCACTCCGACTGGTCGTTTCAGGCAACGCCGCCCAGTGCCACCATATTGCACGCGCGTGAGATTCCCCCTTATGGGGGCGATACCCTTTACGCCGACGGCTACCGGGCGTACGACACGTTACCCGTCGAACTGCGCGCGCAATGCGACACACTCACCGCCATTCACTCCGCGCGAAGACCCTACAGCCATGCGGGGTTCGTCGCCGGCGGCGGCAAACATCGCAGCATGAAAATCCGCCCGAGCGACGCGGCGCTGGCCACGCAACGCCATCCTGTGGTGCGCACGCACCCCGAAACACAACGCAAAGCGCTCTGGGTAAATCCTGTCTACACGGTCGGCATCGAAGGGTTGGGCACAGAGGAAGGCCAGGCGCTGATTCGAGATCTATGCAGGCACGCCCTGCAGGACGGCTTCATCTATCGCCACCGCTGGCAGCCGCACATGTTGACGATGTGGGACAACCGGTGCGTGCAGCACTGCGCCCAAGGTGGCTATGACGGGTATCGGCGAATCATGTACCGCACCACCGTCGCGGGCGATGCGCCTTACTGAGTTCTACTAAGCGCTCTACTTACCCGAGGCGAAGAAAACCAACAGCGTCATGTCCTGCTCGATTTCGAAAAACGAGTGGCTTTCAGTCGCTCCAACGTACAGCAGCGAACCCGCCTCCACGATGTGCTCTTCATCGCCCAAACGCATTTTGGCGCGGCCCTCAAGCACGTAGTAGATCTCGTCTTCGTCGTGCGGAGACTGCATGTCCTTCGATCCGGCCACGAGCTTGTACAGGCCGCAACTGAGCGCCGGAACGCTCAGAAACTGCCGGTACTCAACCGGCGCATCGGTGAGCTTGCTGCGCAGCTCCGCCATGTCGAATACCTGCCAGGTATCGTTGCTCATTGCTGTATCACCGCTCATCAATGAACGGTGACGATACTGCGCTTTGTCGGCCGTGTCAGCGTCTACTGCGATCCCGCTAACGACGCTAAGAACTCCGCCCCGGTGAGCCGGGGGTGATCCCCCGCAAAGTCATAGCCTCCGGGCTTCTCGTCGATGTATATCTCTCCCGTCAGCTTGAACTGCTCAGCATCGTCGAACGCGCCCATGGCAAGAATGTACTGCTCCGGCTCCTTCATGCGATAGAACAGGCTCGAGCCGCACTGTTTGCAGAATCCCCGCTCCGCCCATTCGGAGGATACGTAACGGCCGATGTGTTCTTCGCCATCGAACTGCACACCTTGCGCCGCGACGCCGAACATCGGCCCGCTGGTCCAGCTCCGGCACATACTGCAGTGACAGCTGTGGATGTGCGTCTCCACCGATTCCGCGGAGAACCGCACTGCTCCGCAAAGACACTTTCCAGATGCGCTCATGCTTCATTTCCTCCAACCGTTGTGGGCACCATTGTGCCTCACCCCTCATGACAGCAGCCTGTCAGGAGGGCATCATCCGCAGATGACCTTCACGCTCCACCCGCAACTCGAAGCCGACACCGTGCACATCGCCGAGTTGGGCCTGTGCTCGCTGCTGCTGATGAACGACGCACGCTTCCCCTGGTGCATTCTGGTGCCGCGTATTGCCGGCGCCCGGGAGGTGCATACGCTACACAGCGAAGAGCAAATGGCGCTCTGGAGAGAAGTGGCACACGTCGCCGGCACTCTGGAAGGCGCGTTCGACGCCGAAAAGATGAACGTCGCCGCCCTCGGTAACCTGGTGCCGCAGTTGCATATACACGTCATCGCCCGGCACACCACTGATGCGGCGTGGCCCAATCCGGTTTGGGGGCGAGGGACGCCGACGCCTTACGACGAGGATGCCCTTGCCGAGCGGTTGGCGCTGCTGCGCGAAGCCGTCACTCAATAAGGACGATTCTGCCCGCCCAGCCGCCGGTGGAGCGTATGCTCAGCGGCACCCGCAGACCGGATCGCTCACCGTACGCCACATCCAGCTCGAACGGCTCCTCGTCTTCGTCATCTTCCTGCACGGCAAATCGGCACACGCCGGCATCCTGATCGATGAAACGGAACGCATAGGCGCTGCGGCCGGTGTGTACCTGGCTGAGTGCGC
This sequence comes from Gammaproteobacteria bacterium, assembly GCA_030428905.1. Taxonomy (GTDB): domain Bacteria; phylum Pseudomonadota; class Gammaproteobacteria; order Pseudomonadales; family Azotimanducaceae; genus SYFY01. Next base: position 5,778 of record JAUIED010000133.1, on the reverse strand, counting down.
GGCAGTCGCCGACCACCCACAACGCCGTCACAAGATCCAACCCTGGATGTACCGGCGCTGCTGGTCGTGTTTTGCCGTCTTTGACGTAGCGGAGCTGCCCTCCGGCAACGCTGACGAAGCGTTCTTTACTGTTGTCCTTCTGAAAGTACTCGTACACATCAAGCTGCGGCTCGCCGCCCTCCATGCGTCCACGAGCAGAAAACCAACCGCGGGTGTCTTTGATCATCTCGACCAGGCCCTTGGAGCGCGCCTGGCCGTACACGCTGTATGCCTGCTGATCCACCTCCAACTGCACCTTGATGACACCCGCGTGCGCCGGCCCCACGTAGGCGTCGTAACGCAGGTCGACGGCCTGCGCCGCCGCACCAAGGGGCAGCGACAAGAGCAACAGCAGGTAACACAAACGCTTCATAAAGAACGATTTTCCGGGTGAAGGCCTGAATTCATGCTGAATCCGGCATAGGAATGCTAAAACCACTCGCAGGCACATCGTATCCGCGCTGCACCGCCGGCCGCTCGGCGATACGCAGATACCACCGTTTCAGCGCAGGAAAGCCAGCCAGATCCATGCGCTGCCACTCGAAACGCGATATCCAGGGCCAGGTGGCCATATCGGCTATGCCATAACTGCCGGCCAGGTACTCTGCAGCCTGCAATCTGCTTTCCAGCACGCCGTACAGGCGCTGCGCTTCAGCCGTGTAACGAGCTTCGGCATATTCAGACTTCCCAGGATTGTAGCGCACGAAATGGTGCACCTGCCCGAGCATCGGTCCGATGCTGCCCATCTGCATCATCAGCCACTGCACCGTTTGCCAACGGTCATCGCCCCAGAAACGATCATGTTTCTCCGCCAGGTACAGGAGAATGGCACCCGACTCCATCAACGACCTGCCGCTGTCGTGATCGACGATGGCGGGGATCTTGTTGTTCGGGCTGATGGCGAGAAAATCGGGCGCGAATTGTTCATCCCGCGTGATATCGACAGGTTTCACCTTGTATGGCTCACCGAACTCTTCGAGCGCAATGGATACCTTGCGACCGTTGGGTGTGGACCAGGTATACAGATCGATCACGAAAAGCCCCTGCTGCCAGTCTGGCCGGGGAGCTTCGCACACTTACCTCGCAAGCGCAGCCAGGAGCCAACCGGTGCGCAGTTCCACCGAAGTTGTGACGCACCGCACCCTTTCAGACCCCAGGTTTGTAGCTGCCGGCTGAGTAAGGGATTCTAGGGCAGCGGAAATCCGGATTCCGATTTTGGTGATATCAGAGCAGAGCAAGGACAGACTGCCGTGTTTCAGCTGACGCTGTGGTCCATACCACCGCTGCTGGCGGCGATCGTGACAGCAGTGCTGTACCGGCGCATCAAGCGCAACAACCATGTGCCTGGCGTACATGGCTTGCTGTTGCTGATGTCCTGCATCGGCTTCTGGGCCGTGGCCCAGCTCGCCAGCACGCTGCTCGCCGTTCCGACGCACCAGTTACTCGTGCAGCAGATCTCGCTGATTGGCGCCGTCCTGACGCCCGTCGCCTGGATGAGCTTCGCCATCTCCTACGCCCGCCGCCAGATGCGTGCGCCACCCATCATGCTCAACGCGCTGAGCGTCGTGCCGCTGGCGACGATACTGCTGGGATTTACCAATCCGATGCACGGTTGGGTCTGGCAGGACATCGCGCCCTTCGTAGAGTCGGGATATGCCGGGCTCACCCTGAGCTACGGGCCCTGGTTCTACGCCCAGGCGCTGTACAGCTTCGTGCTGATGATCGCCGGGTCGGCCATGCTCGCCTACATTCTGTCCGTATCACAATCCGACTGGCGGCCCGTAGCGGCCATCATCGCCGCCCCCACGGTGGCGACCGCCGCAATGCTCTACCACGTGTCGCCCTGGAACACGCTGCCGCTGCTGGACCTGCGTGCGCTGGGCATCGCCGTGTCGGCCTGGATACTCTACCGCGGCGTGCTGCGCTACGGCTTGCTCGACAATATACCGGTGGTGCGCGATCGCGTGGTCAATCAACTCAGCGACCCGGTGGTTGTCGTCAACCACAAGGGCCTGATCGTCGATGCCAACGAAGCTGCTGTGTCGATGTTTGCCCAGGAACGGCCCGAGCTGCTCCTGAGCTCGATCGCTCAGTTCATCCCCCGCTGGCCCACGGACGATCTGCGCAGCGACGGCGCAGCGCTCGATGAGATCACCATATCGGGGCAGATCTACGACGTGGCGTTCTCCGTGCTCGACACCTTCGCCAAGCAATCCGACGTGGTGCTCGTGTTCCGTGATGTCACCGTTCGACGGGAAGGCGAGCGCAGGCTGCGCCGCATGCAGAAGGAGCTGGAGCGGCTCGCACACACCGATGCGCTCACTGGTCTGTTCAATCGGCGTATCTTCATGCAGCGCCTGGAAGAGGAAGTGGAACGCGTGCGCCGCCACGGCAGCGCGGTAAGCGTGCTGCTGTTCGACCTGGATTACTTCAAGCGTGTAAACGACACCTACGGCCACGACACCGGAGATGTCGTGCTCGCCTCGATCGCCCGCATTGCCACCGACATCAAGCGCATGAGCGACGTGGCAGCACGGCTCGGCGGCGAAGAATTCGCATTGTTACTGCCTGAAACCGACCAACAGGGCGCGGTGCAGCTCGCGCAACGCCTGCGCTCGGCCATCGAACGCCACCAGTACCTCAGCCCTGCCGGTGCGCCGCTACACGTCACCGCCAGCATCGGCGTGGCAACCGCACAGCGGTCCGCAAAGGATGTGGAGAAGCTTCTGAGCTCCGCCGACCGAGCGCTCTACCGTGCCAAGAACAACGGCCGCAACCGGGTCTGTTCTACGACCCTGTAATCGGCATCACCGCTGGCGAGTCAAGCGCTACCGTGTCTCTACTGCGTAGCAAGCGTGATCACCAGGGCACCGCCATCCTCCACTGGCGTATAACGCACGGACAGGTCCCGGTTTCCGGCCTGCAGAAACGCCTCCTGCATAAACGTTGCCAGGAAGTGGCCAAGCGCGTTGCCTACGAGCACGTCACTCGCATGGTGCTTACCAGCCTCCACCCGCGACCACGCCGCCGCCCAGGATGCTGCGTGTGCAGCCCCCTGCGCGACGCGCCGTGTCGTTGGTGACAAGTCCATGGCCGCAAAATTTTCCTCGCTGAGCGTGGCGAGCACGCTGGCGCGACCGGCGGTGCCGGAGGGCATGCTGAAATCGTTGTTACCGTTCGGCCGCTCCCGCTTGATCGTGCGCTTCAATCCTTTGGTCAAGCCCCCTTCGAGCACCACTGCGGCCGCACCGACTGAAAGCCCCTTGAGCTTGTCGCCGGCAGAAGCGCTCGGGGCCGCCAGCGCCGAGATCACGTAGGTACCAATCAGCAGAGATTCGAGATCATCGCTGCGGGCCTGCGCGCGGTCACCAAACAGCGGTTTCTCGCGCGCCGCCCACTCGGTGAGTTCCGCGTCCTGATTGTCGATCATCAGCAGCGCAGCCCCCGCCAGCGGCACCCAGGTGCCAGGCGCGGTTGCCGAATGTACTGCTGCATCACTGAGATTGCGCATCGACGGCCAGTGGGCGCCGCCGCCCCAGCGCCCGTCCGGGGCGACGCAACCGGCCAGCAGCAGCGCTGCGGCCAAGAAGAACCCAGACCGCATCAGGATGCGGGTTCCGTGGTCTCCTCCTCAGGCACATCGAGCGTTTCAGGCGCATCGAGCACATCGGGAAGCAGAGAATCCTTGTCCGCCAGCAACTGCTCGGCGATGTAGGTGGCGATTTCAAACACACCGTCGCGACGGGACGAGCGCACGTAATAGTCGTCTTCTTCGCCAGCGTGCAGAAAGGCAAGCTGCAGGCCGCCCGCATCGTCCGTAAGGTCGAGCTGGCCCTTGTCCTCGACGCCTTCCGGCAGCTCAGCGACGACGTTGAGCACACGCAGGTTCTCGAAACGCTCCAGGTACGCTTGTGCTGCATCCTGGTCTGCCGCCTCCCCGTCCACCAGCCAGCCCTCGTCACCGCGACTCAACTCGAAGCCTTTGCTGGAAACAACGCTGCGCACGGCACCATCGGACGCCAGCAGGGTCTTGTCCATCCAGTCAGACTCCGCCACCGGCGCCTTGAAGTTGCTGAAGGGGATAGCGAAGACGTCATCGCTGCCATCGACGCGTGCGTGCACGCGTTGGTAGCCCGGAGACGTGCCCAGGAATACGGTCGCTACCGCAGCATCCCCAGACAAGAAGGCTATGCGCCGCTGGAACTTCTCGGCGGTCACCTCGAAGCGCGCGGCGCTGTCTGCCGTGGTCGCCACCGGCCAGGGTACTGACATATCGGCGAATTCGCTCACCAGCTCCGCCGCCTTGGTGGTATCCGCTGGCCAATCACCGACCTGCCAGCCTTCACCCTCTCGACGTACCGTGACCTGCAAGGTGCCGTCGCTGATCGCGAAGCTGTCGATGTCCGCTGCATCCACATCAAGCAGAGCACCACCCTGATCCTCAGCCGCGCTACCGCCAATCAGCAGCCAGGCAACGATCAGAAGCTGCACCACGAGAATGCCACCGAGAAGCCCAAGCCTGTGGTTCATGCCGCACCTCCCTGCATCCACGCAAGCACGGTTTTCTGCCGCCTCGCGCGTATCTGCCGATGTACCAGGTAGATCGCCAACACGCCGAGCAACGCCAGCAGATAGTTCGCATACTCGATCGTCGACTGGTCGGACGCCTCCATCGGCGGTAGCGTGCGGTTGAAGTTACCGCGGGCGCGAATACCAGTAAGGCTATCGTCTTCCAGCGCCCAGTCGACCAGGTTGGCCATCAGCTGCACGGAGTTTGTGTAGAACATGCCATCAGCAGCACCCACCATGCGCAGGGTCTGGTCCGCAAGGAAGCCGTTGGAACCGATGATGAACAGCCGCGCCGATTCCGGAGACTTTTCTATGACGGAGGCGAACGTCGGGTCATCTTCCGAGGCATCTGCATCTGCATCACCCTCGCCTTCCTCCGCGGGCGCTTCTTCCAACAACGGTGAGTTCCTGCCCGCGAAATAGGAATCGAACCGCCCCTGCAGCGCAACCGCGAGCACCCGCGAGCCGATCTCTCCTTCCGGCACGAACGAGGAAATGCCCTGCTCGTCGAACTGAGGCACGACATCGGTACTGGTGGACACCCAACTGCCTTCCGATGAGCGCAGAAGCTCGGTGACCTGTAACCTATCGGCCACGCCATCTGCAAGCGCCACCGGCGACGCCCACGGCACGGTGACCTGCGGCACACCCTGAGCAAACGGCAGGTCTGCCATCGCATCAGGCCGCACATCCACGAAGTACGGATAGCTGATCATCGCCAGATCCTGGAAGCTGAAGCCGCCCACCTGCCGGGTGACGGGTACCGGAAACATACCGCTCTGCGGATCCATCACGAGCTCTGCGGGCATCGTCACACCGTGGTGCGCAAGCCAATCCTCGAGACCCGTAGTCTGCGGATTGGCGTTGAGGGATTGCTGCGTGAGTGCAGCGTCGAAGGGCGCTGCACTGAGCACCACCGTGCCGCCACGCATCAGAAACTGATCCACCGCGAACACGGCTTTTTCGTCGAGGTTCTCTGGATCCACCACAACCAGCATCTCGGCTCCTGCTGGCAATGTGCCGGTACCGAGGTCTGCAGATTCCACGTCGAAGTCGCTGGCAAGAAAGTCGCGCAGCTGCGTGAACTGCGAGCCTTGCGGCTGCGGCATGAACTGATTGGGAGGCGCTGCCGGCGGTGCCGGTGTGGCCAAAGCCACGGACTTCATCAGG
>JAUIED010000132.1 GCA_030428905.1 Gammaproteobacteria bacterium | reverse complement strand
CCGAAATCGGCGCGCACATCCTGTCCGGGGCGATTTTCGAGCCGCGCCCGCTGAATGAGCTGTTTCCAGACTGGCGCAACATGGGCGCGCCGGTGAATAACCCGGTCACGGAAGACGATGTCTACTATTTTCCCAACGACGACGTCGGCATCAAGCTGCCCGGCATGTTCGTGCCGGCCGATACGCACAACCACGGCAACCATGCGATCAGCCTCGGCAACCTGTGCCGCTGGTTGGGCGAGCAGGCAGAGAACCTGGGCGTAAACGTATTTCCGGGTTTCGCCGCTTCTGACGTACTGTTCAACGACGATGGCAGCGTGCGAGGCATCGTCACCGGCGACATGGGTGTGAGCCGCGAAGGCGAGCAGAAAGGCACGTACACCCCCGGATACGAGCTGCTGGGCAAGTACACCGTGTTCGCTGAGGGCTGCCGCGGCCATCTCGGCAAACGCCTGATCGAGCAGTTCAAACTCGACGCCGATTCCGGCACCCAGCACTACGGCATCGGCTTCAAGGAGCTGTGGGACATCGACCCGGACAAGCATGTGCCGGGGCGCGTCATGCACTCCATGGGCTGGCCGCTGGGCCACGGTACCGGCGGCCCCACCGGCGGCTCGTACCTGTACCACCTGGAGAACAACCAGGTATCGCTGGGGCTGATCGTGGACCTGTCCTACTCCAATCCGCACCTGTCACCGTTTGATGAGTTCCAGCGCTGGAAGCATCATCCGCGCGTCGCCTCGGTGCTCGAAGGCGGCAAGCGGGTGTCCTACGGCGCCCGCGCCATCGTCAAAGGCGGCCTGCAGGCCCTGCCGAAGAACGTGCTGCCGGGCGCCATCCTCGTCGGTGACGATGCCGGTTTTCTCAATGTGCTTAAGATCAAGGGCAGCCACGCTGCCATGAAGTCCGGCATGCTGGCAGCCGAAACCATCGCTGAAGCGCTGGCTGCGGGCGAGGCTTACACTGAGCTCAGCGGTTTCAAGGACCGTTTCGAGGCGAGCTGGCTGTTTGAAGAGCTGCACCGCTCCCGCAACGCCGGCCCCAACCTGCACAAGCTCGGCATGCTGGTGGGTGGCGCCGTGTCGCTGGTGGAAAGCTGGGTTGGCGGTGCCAGCTGGACGCTCAGCGACCCGACCCCGGACCACGCGGCGCTGAAACCTGCCGCACAGAGCCGCAAGATCGACTACCCGAAACCGGACGGTGTGCTGTCGTTCGACAAACTCTCCAGCGTCTTCCTGTCGAACACCAACCATGAAGAAGACCAACCCTGCCACCTGACCCTGGCGGATGCGTCGGTGCCGATTGCCAAGAACCTGCCGATGTACGACGAACCAGCTCAGCGCTACTGCCCGGCCGGTGTCTATGAGGTGGTAGATGAAGGCGATGGGCCGAAGTTCGTGATCAACGCGCAGAACTGCGTGCACTGCAAAACCTGCGACATCAAGGACCCGGCCCAGAACATCACCTGGGTGGTTCCCGAAGGCGCCGGCGGGCCGAACTATCCCAATATGTAAGCCGTTCAGCCGAGCGAAAAACGCGTGCCGCGGCTGGTGATGAACCAGCCGTCGGCATCTTCTTCGGCGAGATCTACGAGGCGGTAAAACGCCGGCCGATTGATGAGCGCGGTCAACCCATCACGAACCTGTAGATACGGCCGGTCCGTTTCCACCCATAGCCGATGCGAGTGGTCGGCCACTACGTAATCGCCGCTGTTGATGGTGAAGATCAGCTCCTGCTGGCTACCCTGCCCCCGTCGCTCGAAGTCGAGCGCCAGAAAGGGCACGTCTTCCACTGTAATCTCGAGCTTCTCCGCCGGAGTTACCAGGAAGTAACGATCTCCCTCCCGGCGCATTACCGTGGAGAAGAGCCGCACCAGCGCCTGGCGCTTGAATTCGCCACCCTCGTGCAACCAGGTGCCATCCGCTCGAATGACGATATCGATGGCGCCGGCGCGCTCCGGGTGCCAGTCCTGCACCGGCGGCAGCCGCCTTTCGGCTTGGGCTTGTTCGAGGCGCTGGAACAGCGCATCCAATTCCTGTGTGCTCATGCGCCCATCATAAGTGAATCAGCGCAGCCGGATCAGGTGCCTACCAAGGCGCGACCCACAGCGGCGAAAGCACGCGTCAACGCCTCCTCGCTGCGCCAGTCGGCACCGAACCACCAGGGCTCTACATCCACATGCAGACGTTGCACCCAATGCACGCCGCTGGCGTCGAGTACATCTACCACCAGCCGTTGACGCTCTGCCGGCAGCGGCACCATCACCTGCCACGGCAAGAGATCGACACGCAGAAACTCGCGGGTAGCTTCCCGTTCCGCCTGCGGCGCATCCGGCCAGTGCACGACGACATGCCATGGAGCATCCTCAGCCACGCGCAGGCTTTCTGACAGGCCCTGCCGGGCCGCGGACTCGAGATGTGCATAGCGGCTGTCGCCGGACTGCAGCCGAACGGCAGACAGCGGCGTGAGCACCCAACGCTCGTGGCTCTCTACCGAAACGCCACCCACCACTCGCGCAGCACTCAGGGTATCCACGAGATCGGGGTGTGGTTGCGCGATGCTGCATGCCGAAAGTGCCAGCACTACAGGGACAATAAGCTGTTTCACCCGAAGCTTTCCTTCTCTACAGGGCGTGTAACCCAGTATAGAAGGCCTGGCGAATAGCTCAGCCGCCGATGAACTTCATCACGGTGACTTCGCCGCTGAAGCGCAGCGGCTGCTTGTCATGCAGCGCTCGGGTGAGGATCGCTGCCAATGCCGGCATCGCCTCTTCATCCTCACGTTCGAGTATGGGGGTGATGTCATGGGACCGGGCATTCGACAAGCATCCGTATAGCCGACCGTTGGAAGACAGCCGCAGCCGCGTGCAGCTTGAACAGAATGGTTCCGATTCGTTGGCGATAATGCCGAAGGTACCGCGGCCAGGAATACCGAACCGCACGGCGGTGGAGTCGAACGGCGCATCGGTGCGCTCGAATTCATAGCGTGTGTCGATGAGCTCGAGAATCTCGTCCATGCCAACGAAGTCCCGCTGGAACTGCGCATTGCCGTTGAGGTGCCCCATTTTCATCAACTCGATGTAGCGCAACTCGAAGCCGCGCTCGAGGCAGTAATCGAGCATCGGCAGGATCTGATCGCGATTGGCTGTGCGCATGGGCACCATGTTGATCTTCACCTTCAGACCAGCCGCAGCCACCGCGTCGATGCCGGCGAGCACCGAATCCAGGTCTCCGGTGCGGGCGATATCGCGAAACCGCGCACCATCCAGCGTATCGAGACTGACGTTGATCCGCTTGAGACCCGAGCGCACCAGCAGGTCTGCCTTGCGGGCCAATAGCTGACCATTGGTGGTCAATCCCACATCCTTGAGCGGCAGCCGCATTACCTGCGGGAGAAAGGCGTCGAGCTTGGGCGACAACAGTGGCTCGCCACCGGTGATTCGAAGCTTATCGATACCCGCCACGTCGATGAGCATCGACACCGCCCGCACCATGTCGCGAGCTGAAAGTTCCGCCCGCGCCGGCAGCAGACGCTTACCGTCTGGCACGCAGTAAGTACAGGCATAGTTGCACGCAGCGGTGAGGCTGATACGCAGGTTGCGGAAGGCTCGGCCGTGGGCATCGGTAATCATGGCGGACAGTATGCCAGTTCGAGGCAGGCACGTGTGTTTTTCCGTAACACCGCGATTTTGCGAACTGGTTCTCTGGCGGGATCGCAAATAGCTGCTTTACTTCCTTCAGCGCCGCGCGACTCCCCCAACGCGCAGCGCCGCGAGACCCCCGGTCTCGGTTGTGTGACTCCTAATGGTAGTTGCCCGGCGTTTCCCCCAACGCCGGGCTTTTTTTTGCCTCGGCGATGAGCTTCGCCACGAAGCCGGTCGCCCAGAAAACCCGATTGCTACCCTTCACCAGTAGCGCATCCCCCGGACGCAATTCGGTCACCAGCGCATCGATCAGCGCCGCATCAGCCTGGGCGCACCAGCCGCGCGCACACGCGGGCGCCTGGAGCGCACGCATACCCTCGCCCACCAGCCAGACCCCATCCAGGCCTTCCAGCTCCGGCTCCAGCGAGCGGTGCAAGGCCGCGGACTGGTCACCGAGCTCAAGCATCTCGCCGAGCACTGCCAGACGCCGCCCAGCCGGTCGCGCCCGAAAGGCGCGAAGCGCGCCGGCCATGCTGGCAGGGTTGGCGTTGTAGCTGTCATCCACAATCTCGATGCCGGCAATGGCCTGCACGGTGCCCCGTCCGCCTGGCACCACCGCATCACCCAACGCCAGGGCGGGTTCGACGTCCCGTCCCAGCGCGTGCAACGCGCCGATCACCGCTGCCAGGGTCAATGCGCGGTGCTCTCCTCCACCCGGAACCCGGGCTCGCAGTTCTGTCCCGCGCAGTCGGTAGTGTGCGATTGCACCTTCCAGGCCTACCAGCCGCACGTCTGCCGTGTTGGACGTACCGAAGGTCAAGCGAACAACAGCGCCATCGCAGGTCACCCCATCATGCACAACCAGGGTACCTCCGGGCTGCAAACCGGCTGCAATGGCACATTTTTCCTGCCGCAATGCGTCGATGCTCGCAAAGTTGCCGATGTGCGCCGACTGCACATTCAGGAGCACCGCCACGTGCGGTGCTGCCAGGGTCGATAGCGGTGCAATCTCACCGGCAGAGCTGGTACCAATCTCGATGACCGCCGCTCCGGCCGCGGGCGGTACCGCCGCCAGCGATATCGGCACGCCAAGATGATTGTTCAGGCTGCCCGCTGTGGCATGAGCTCCCAGCGCCTCGGCCAACATGGATTTGAAGGTGGTCTTGCCGCTGCTGCCGGTCACGGCGACCACGTCGCCTGCGAGCCGTGCGCGTCCTGCGCGACCGAGGTCCCACAAGGCGTCCACCGTGTCACTTACCACGATCTGGGGCATCATCAGGTCCGCCCGGGGCGACGAGACGAGCGCGGCCGCCGCACCGGCGGCCTGGGCCGCGGCAAGAAACTCATGCCCATCCCGACTGCTGGTGCTACTGACATGAAACCGGTGGCTCAAGTCTCCCGCCAGCGCTACGAACAGCGCCCCTGGCGCCAGCTTGCGGCTGTCGATGGCGACATCGGTGATTGGAGTATCCGCAGCTCCCTGCAAGCGGCCCGCGGTCGCAGCAGCAACTTCACCTGCGGTCCACAATGCTCTGCTATCCACGCTTGCCACGGACGCAGTGTGCCCACGGCGGATGGCGTCTACAAGCCAGTCAGCATTGAGTATCCTTGCAGCCTTGTTTCCCCGGAGCCGAACATGGCCAGCAGCACCCTCTCCCGCATTGGCAGCACCATCACCAGCCTGCGAGTATTTACCCTTAACACGTTGTTTTTGTTGGTGTTGTTACTCGTGGTCGTGACCCTCCTACGAGGCTGCGGAGGCGCTACGCTAGCCGAGCGGCAGGCTTTGCTCATTGCCCCCAGCGGCCTGCTCGTGGACCGCCTGAGCCCTTCACCGCCGCTACCACAGCTCATCGCAGGCGGCGTGGCGCGGGAGATTGTCATTACCGACCTGGTACGCGCCATCGATGCGGCCGCCGATGACGAGCGCATTCCAGTTCTGGTGCTGCAGCTCGAAGACCTGCCCTACGTCAGCCAGGCGCACAGCGACACACTCGGCGCCGCCATCCGCCGCTTCCAGGCGGCCGGTAAGCGCGTGATCGCCTACGGCACCAGCTACAGCCAGGGGCAGTACCTGCTCGCATCGCATGCAGACGAGGTGTATCTCCACCCATTCGGCCAGGCGCTCCTCACGGGATATGGAACCTATCCCCTGTATTTCAAAGACTTACTGGACAAACTGAACATCAATGTTCATGTGTTTCGCGCCGGCGAGTTCAAGTCTGCTGTTGAACCATTTACAGCTGCCGGCATGTCGGAACCGGCAAAGCTCGCCGACCGCGAGCTGCTCGAGTCCCTATGGAGCCGCTATGCAGAGGTGGCGGCGAGCAACCGGCAGATGGCGAGCGATGCGTTCAAAGGGTTTGTCGACGCGCTGCCCCAGCAGGTAGTGGCAGCGTCCGGCGACATGGCTCTCGCGCTCGTAGAAGGCCATCTGGTAGATGAGCTCCTAACACTGGATGCCCTCAACGCCCGGCTCGCAGACGCCGTTGGCCAGGATGAAGACGGAAACTACCGGGCAGTCACCGCGGAGGAGTACCTGGCGCATCTGGGACCGACGTTGCCTCGACCCGGCGCCAGCATTGGCCTCATCGTCGCCTCCGGGCCGATCTTTCTGGATGGTGATGAAGCCAGCGTCGCCTCAGCGGTGGCGCTGCGCGAACACATCCGCGACGCACGCCTGGATGACGATGTGCGGGCCATAGTGCTCAGGGTGGATTCCCCGGGCGGCAGCGCCTTCGCTTCCGAGATCATCCGTCAGGAACTCGAGCTTGCGCAGCTCGCCGGCAAACCGGTAGTCGCATCCATGGGTGACGTTGCCGCATCCGGCGGCTACTGGATCGCCGCCACGGCTGACCAGATCTTTGCGCATCCCGGCACCATCACCGGCTCCATCGGCGTATTCAGCCTCATCCCAACCTTCGAGGACGCGCTCGCGTCCGTTGGCATTGGTCGTGATGGCGTAGGTACCTCCCCCCTGTCAGGCAGCCTGAGCCTCACCGGCGGGCTCAGCGACCCCATGAAAAGCCTCCTGCAGGCATCGGTAGACCACACCTACGACCGCTTCACGCATCTGGTGGCACGCGGGCGTGACCTGCCGCTGGCAAAGGTGCAGGAAATCGCCCAGGGACGGGTGTGGGCAGGCTCCGCCGCGCAGAGCATCGGCCTGGTCGATACGCTGGGCGATCTGCAGGCGGCCATCGACGCCGCCGCAGAACTCGCGGGCCTCGAAACCTGGCAGGTGCAGCGGTTCGAGACGCCGCAAGACCCCACCGCACAGCTCATTTCCAACATGCTGCAGAGCCGCACCCCGGTAAGCACTGTGGGCCATGCACTGTCGCTGCTCGAGCAGGCCGAAGTGGCGCTGCAGGCCCTGGATGATCCGAAGCGCGTCTACGCTTTGTGTGAATCCTGCTCAGTCACCTTGCGCCAGTAATCGGTGGTGAGGGTCTTGATCTCCCTGCTCATGAAGACGAGCCCCAGCAGATTGGGCAACGTCATCAGCGCAAGCGTCACCGCCGAGATCAACCACACGAGCGACGTGTCTGCGATGGTGGCGGCAAAGAAACCGATGACGTACAGCACCCGGTAAGGCATCACGGATTCCACACCGAACAGGTACGTCATCGCACGGTCACCATAGTAAGACCAGGCAAGTGCCGTGGAGAATGCGAACAACACCAGCCCCAAAGTCACCGCGTATTGTCCGAACTCGCCGAGAAAGCTGCGCTTGAACGCTTCGGCGGTGAGGGGCACCGAGTGCAACAGCGAGCGTCCTGACAAGCGAACGCCGTCGTTTTCCACCTGCCCTTCACGAACCGTGAGCTCACCCACGTAGGCGTCATCGCCCACGTACACACGCACGTCTTCAGCTATGGAGCGATTGTGCAGCACGGTCACCTGCCCCGTCTCCAGGCGGCCGTCGCGCACTAAAAGCACGCCGGTAAACGGCTGCACCGGGTCACCCGCCGGCGGCACGAGATCCATGTGTGCGAACAGTTGTTGAACGTGCGCCGGGTTGTCTTCTCGATAATCACCCGCGACGATCTCGGTATCGAACGTGGAGAACTCGTTGTCGAACTTCTCGTTCCACACGCCGGAGGAGAGAATGACGAGCCCGGTCAGCGTACAGATGATCAAGGTATCGATGAACGGCTCGAGTATTGCCACCATGCCTTCAGAAGCAGGCTCCTGCGTGCGCGCAGAGGCATGCGCAATGGGCGCCGAGCCCTGCCCAGCCTCGTTGGAGAAGAGCCCTCGGTTCACGCCACGATTGAACGCGTAGGCAAACGTCGCACCCAGAAAGCCGCCGCTGGCAGCAGAGCCGGTGAATGCGTCGGCAAAAATGCTGACGAACGACGGAATGATCTGCTCGTAGTTGGTAAATGCCACAGCCAGAGCACCCATTGCGTACAACACGCCCATGAACGGCACGATGGTAGCTGCCACTACGGCGATGCGGCGAATCCCGCCGATAATGACGAAACCGAGCAACACGGCAAGCACGGCGCCGGATATCCACGGCGCTATGCCGAGCGAGGCTTCGATACCCGAAGCCATGTTGTTGCTTTGCGGCAGGTTGCCGCTGCCGAAGGAGCTCACCACCGTGGCGATGGCAAAGAACACCGCCAGCCACTTCAAACCGAGCCCGCGCTCCATGTAGTACATGGGCCCGCCAGCGATACGGCCCGTGCTGTCCGTCACCCGATAGCGGTGCGAGATGGTCACCTCGGCGTACTTGGTGGTCATGCCGAGAAACGCCGTCGCCCACATCCAGAACAGCGCCGCAGGCCCACCGAGATAGATGGCGAACGCAACGCCGCCGATGTTGCCGGTACCTACCGTGCCGGACAGCGCAGTCGACAGCGCCTCGAAATGCGTCGTATCCCCCGGCTCGTCTTTGCCCGTGTACTTGCCCCGCAGCACCCGCCAGGCATGCGCGAAGAAACGGATTTGTGGGAAGCCCAGATACACGGTGAGAAAGGCACCCACACCGAGCAGCAGCAGTGGAAAGTAGGCGGCGCTGCCGAGCCAGCCGTCGAGCAGGTTGAAGAACGCTTCGAGATAACTCATCGGCCAGCCTTTCCAAAGAGGCCCAGGTAAAGCGCCTCATACAGCCGGTTCTGCTCCATCACTCCGCGTACCAGGTGCGCGCCCACGCCCCGCGCATAGGCCGCCACGTCCTCGCCTGCGTGCGTTTCCGAGGGCATTGGCACCGTGGCGAGCTGACGGAAGTCCGCATCTTCGGTATCCACTTCTGACAGATCCGGAAGGTCTTCACGAAAGCCGGGGCCGTTGGCGTAGCCGAGGATGGGATACGGACGGCCGTTTGCGTCGGTGAGGTTCATTCCAGGCACCGCTTCGGCTTTGCCGAGTATGGGGTTGCCGCGGCGCGGATAACCGCTGATGGTGAAGGTGTGGCTGTGATCGGCAGTGACCAGCACCAGCGAGCGTCGCGGTTCGAGCATGTCTACCGCCACCTGCACCGCCGCATCGAGGGCCAGCGTGTCGTGCAGCGCGCGGTAGGCATTGCCCGCATGGTGGCCGTGGTCGATACGCCCCGCCTCCACCATCAGAAAAAACGGTTTGCCGCGCGCCTGGAGGCTGGCGATGGCGAAGCGGGTCATCTCGGCGAGTGACGGCTCACCGCTGGCATCCTTTGCACGATCCGCCTCGAATTGCATGTGCGACGGCTCGAACAGTCCCAACACCTGACCGTCGCCCGGTGTCAGCTCAGCAAACTGCGCCCTGTTCCAGACATAACGGCGGCCGTCGCGCGCCGCCGTCCAGAACGCCGTGAGGTCCGCACCATCCTTGCGTGCGCCGGTTTTTTTCGGATATTCCGGGTCTTTCACCTCACGCGGCAGGAAGTTGGCGCGGCCGCCGCCCAGAATGACTTCCGGACCATCGCCGATGCTGAACTCTGCAAGCTGCCGGGCGATATCCCGGCAACCTTCCGCTACCGCCGTCTCCGGCAACATGCCGTCGTTTTCCCAGTCGCGTTCCGTCACATGCGCATACGTCGCGGCCGGTGTGGCGTGCGTGATGCGCGCCGTGCTGACGATACCGGTCGAGTAGCCAGCCGACTCGGCACGCTCCAGCAGGGTGGTAAGCGGCGCTGCCAGTGCCGTCTTGCAGCTACCGCGCGGCGCGCTCGGGGCGACGCTGATGGCGCCGAAGTTGGCTTTGCGGCCAGTGACGATCGCCGTCATCGTGCCGGCGGAATCAGCAACCTGCCGATCGAGATTGTAGGTCTTGATCAGCGCCACATTGTCGAAGCTTTCGAATGACAGTGCGTGCTCCTCACCGGAGCCGCCGGCGAGCTGGCCCGCAAGGATGCGCGCTGCGGTGACCGTGCTGATGCCCATACCGTCGCCCAGGAACAGGACTACGCCTCGGGGATCGTCCGTGCTTTTCCTCGCATGACCGAACAGCGGCACGAGCAGCAACAAAAAGACACAGGCTACCTTTTTCATCGCGCCGCCTCTCGCATGGTGACGAACTCTTCCGCCGCGGTGGGGTGGATGCCCACGGTGGCATCGAAGTGCGCCTTGGTGGCGCCGGCTTTCATCGCCACCGCCATGCCCTGCACGATCTCTCCGGCGTCAGGCCCCGCCATGTGCAGGCCCACCACGACGTCATCAGAGCGCCGCACCAGCAGTTTCATCAGCGTGCGTTCCTCGCGGCCGCTGATGGTGTGCTTCATCGGCCGGAACACGGATTCGTACACGTCGATCTCGAAGCGCGCCCGCGCCGCTTCTTCGGTGAGACCGACGGTGCCGATGTTCGGCTGGCAGAACACCGCCGTCGGCACGTTGTCGTAGTCCTGTTTGCGCTTCTCACCGGTGCCGAACAGGTTGTGCGCGATGCACATTCCCTCGCCGATGGCCACCGGCGTGAGCTGCATACGGTCGATCACGTCACCGATGGCATAGATGTTGTCCACGCTCGTCTGGAAGTAGTCGTCCACCGCTACCGCGCCGGCATCGGTGAGCGCCACACCAACGGATTCCAGGCCAAGGTTTGCGGTGTTGGGCCGCCGGCCGGTGGCGTAGAGCACGGTGTCTGCCGAAAGAGTATCTCCGCTTGTCAGGTGCACCGTCTTGTCCCCGTCGACACGAGTAACGTTCTCTTCGAAGTGCAGATGGATGCCCTTCTTCTCCAGCTCGTCACGAACGAATCCACGGATACCTTCATCGAAACCACGCAGAAACAGCGGCCCTCGGTAGATCAGATGCGTCTCGGCGCCAAGGCCTGCAAAGATCCCGGCAAACTCCACCGCGATGTAACCGCCGCCCACTACCACCGCGCGCTTCGGGAAGGTGTCCAGATAAAACGCTTCGTTGGAGGTAATGACGTGCTCGCAGCCTGGGAATTCGGGCACGTAGGGTCGGCTGCCGGTTGCGATCAGAATCTTGTCGGCCGTGTACGTTGTGCCGTCCACGTCCACCGTGTGCGCATCCAGCAATTGCGCGTGCCCGCGGTGGGTATCCACACCGGCACCGTCGAGGAGGTTCTGATAGATGCCATTGAGGCGCTCGATCTCCGCCGTCTTGTTGTCGCGCAAGGTCGGCCAGTGGAAGGTGCGTTCGCCTACCTGCCAGCCGAAGCGCTGCGAATCTTCGAACTCTTCGGCGAAGTGCGAGCCGTACACAAAGAGCTTCTTCGGCACGCAGCCGACGTTCACACAGGTGCCGCCGAGGTAGGTGGATTCGGCTACCGCCACCCGCGCGCCCCGCGCGGCCGACATGCGGCTGGCACGCACGCCGCCGCTGCCGGCGCCAATGACGTAGAGGTCGTACTGATAGGTCATTCGTTTGTTTCCAGTCTGTGGGCGCCACAAGGTGGCTGAACCGGCGTCTGTCTGGAGGGACGCCAATGGAGGCTGGCTACTATACGCATCCCCTCCGACAGCGCCCAGATTCGAGGCGGTTGCCTGGCCGAATGACACGAAATGCTGCGAGACACTTGATACTGTATTTTTATACAGTTAATCTGATCGGCCCTGTATATAAATACAGACATCATGAGCACACTGCCGAAACCTCCAACACAACAACCGCACACGCTGCTGCAGCACCCCGATCTGTGGCGAGCGGGCCAACTCGATGCCGCCTGCCCATCGCAACCCACGGGCTTCGATACGCTGGACGCGCACCTGCCCGGCGGCGGCTGGCCCCTGGGTGGCCTCACGGAACTGCTGCTGGCCCAGGCCGGTATCGGCGAGCTGCAGCTTCTCGCACCTGCCCTGGCCCGGCTGAGCGCCCGACAGCGCTGGATCATCTGGATCAACCCGCCGTTCGTGCCCTATGCACCCGCGCTCGCGGCACACGGCATCGACACCAGCAAAATCCTGCTCGTGCATACCAGGCACCGCACAGCATCAGCCACTGCATCGCCAGGAAAAGTGGGAAAGGCCGAGCCAGGGAAAACAGCCGCTCAGGAAGCCCTGTGGGCTCTGGAGCGCGCCAGCCGCTCCGGCACCTGCAGCGCCGCCCTGGCCTGGCTGGACGAACGCTACCTGCGCCCGCAGGACACCCAGCGCCTGCAGGTGGCGGCAGCTCAGGGCAAGACCCTCACCTGCCTGTTCCGCCCCGCAGAAGCCCGCGGGAAAGCCTCCATGGCGCCGCTGCGGCTACACCTGCAGGCGCCGCCTCTGGAGCGGCACGAACAGCATGCCCACAAGCTCACCGTGCACATCGCCAAACGGCGCGGCGGCTGGGCTGTACCCGACCTGCAGGTGGAGCTGCAGCCACAGGTAGCGCGCCCCTCGCCTGAAGCCGTACAGGCGCAGCTGTCGCTCTGGCGTAGGGAACGGCAGCAAGAGAACACGGGCCAGCTGCCGCTCTGGCCTCTGCTG
>JAUIED010000131.1 GCA_030428905.1 Gammaproteobacteria bacterium | reverse complement strand
GGTTGGAAGCGTGGGTGGGACCCAGGCCCGCCTGGGCGGTTGGCGGAGGTGTCGCCGGCGCGTAGTTGGTTGCTCAGTGTCGGGTGGCGGCGGCATCGGCTGATTTCGCCGGACGAGGTGCCGGGGTGCGGGTGACCGTTGCACGTTGCGGCGACCGATGGTCAACTGCTGCTTTGATTCTCGGGAGGTTGGATATGAATCGTGTGCGCTTCGGTGCTTTTCTGGCGCCGCACCATCCCATCGGCGAGCATCCGATGCTGCAGTTCCAGCGGGATCTTGATCTGGCGGAACAGCTCGACCGGCTGGGCTTCGATGAATACTGGTGCGGCGAGCACCATTCCACCGGCTGGGAGGTGATCGCCTCGCCGGAGATGTTTCTCGCTGCTGCGGCGCAGCGTACGCATCGCATACGCCTGGGCACTGGTGTCGTGTCGTTGCCGTATCACCATCCGTTCAATGTGGCGCAGCGCATGGTGCAGCTCGATCACATGAGCGGCGGGCGGGCGATCTTTGGCAGCGGTCCTGGTGCGTTGCCCTCGGATGCCTACACGTTGGGCATTGATCCCATGCTGCAACGCGACCGGCAGGACGAAGCGCTGGCAGTGATTCGCAGGCTTTTCGCTGGTGAGGAGAGGTTCAGCTACGAAAGTGACTGGTTCACCCTCAAGGATGCGCGGTTGCAGCTTCTGCCGTTGCAGGAGGAGTTGCCGTGTGCGGTGGCGTCCATGGTGAGCCCATCCGGCATGACCCTCGCCGGTAAGCACGGTATCGGTGTGCTCTCCATCGGTTCCACCTCCACTGCCGGATTGGCGGCGCTGTCCACCCAGTGGAGCTTCGCTGAGGAAGCCGCTGACAAGGCAGGCAACACGGTGAACCGCAAAGACTGGCGGGTGGTGCTGAGCTGGCACCTCGCCGAGAGCCGTGCGGAGGCGGAGCGCGAGGCGAAGAATGGCCTGTACCGCTGGCACAACGAGTACACCGTGGGCACGCTCATGCGGCCGGGTGCGGAGGCATTCGCATCGCCCGACGATGGCGTGCGGCAGACGGCGCGGGTGGACGGTGCTGCGGCGGTGATCGGCACGCCGGATGAGCTGGTGGCGAAGATTCGTGAGCTGCAGGAGCTCACCGGCGGCTTTGGCACGGTGATCGGCTTCATCCACGACTGGGCCAACCCCGAGGCCACGGCGCGCAGCTGGGACCTGGTGGCGCGGCATGTGGTGCCGGAGGTGAACGGATACCTGGCGGGCTATCGGGAGTCGCAGCAACACGTGATTACGCATCGCGACAGCTTCGATCGGGCCGGGCAGGCCGTGTTGAGCAAGATCATGGGCAACGAACGCGCTGCAGCGGCGTTCCAGCAGGGCGCCAACGCGCAGTCGGCCATGCCGGCACACCACGCGCCCGACAACGGCAAGCGCTGAACCTTGCCGCAACACGACATCGCCGTCATCGGTGCCGGGGTCGCCGGCTTGAGCGCCGGCTACTTTCTTTCGCACGCGGCAAACGTCGTCGTGCTCGAGCAGGAATCGCAGCCCGCGTACCACGCATCCGGTCGTTCCGCGGCGCTGTACATCGAGGGGTACGAAAACGAAACGGTCTCCGAACTCACGAAAGCGGGTAAGGCGTTTCTGACCGAGCCGCCGGCGCAGTTGTGCGAGCAGCCGCTGCTGCACGCGCGCGGCGGGCTGACCGCCGGGCCCGACAAGGATGCGCACGAAGTACGTGCGTTTGTTGAGCGGTGGGCACCGCACTGTCCCAATCTGCGGGAAGTTACGGTGGAAGAGGCACTGTCACTGGTGCCGGCATTCGATCCGCAATGGCTTGCAGCGGCCTGTTACGACCCTGATTGGCTCGGCATCGACGTGCATGAGCTTCTGCAGGTGTACCAGCGCGGTATCCGCGCCAACAATGGCGAGGTGCGGGTCAATGCGCCGGTAACGGCGCTCGCCCGCGAGGACGGTGCCTGGCGCATCGACTGCGGCGGCTGCCAGCTCACCGCCGAAGTGGTGGTGAACGCCGCCGGCGCCTGGGCGCAGCAGGTCGGCGAGATGGCAGGCCTTACCGGCATTCACCTGCAGCCGCTGCGCCGCACGGCGGTGCTGCTGCCGCTTCCGGAAGGCGGCGAGCGTTGGCCGCTGGTGCACGCTGCCGACGGAACGCTCTACTTCAAACCCGAAGGCAACGGCCTCATGGTGAGCCCGGCAGACGAAGTGCCAAGCGTGCCGATGGATGCCTGGCCGGACGATATGGATGTAGCGGTGACTATCGACCGCTTTCAGCAGGCGGTGCGTGGTGATGTGACGCGGGTGATCAGCACCTGGGCGGGATTGCGCACCTTTGCGCCGGACCGTCGGCCGGTGGTGGGGTTCGACCCCCGCGCCAGCGATTTTTACTGGCTGGCCGGGCAGGGCGGGTTCGGCGTGCAGACTTCAGCCGGGCTCGGCGATCTGGTGGCCCGCAACCTGCGCGCGGGGGATGCGCTGCTGCCGGAAATCGATGCGCGGCGTTTCCTTTGAGGGCTGCCCCCGCTCAGGCGTAGGACTCGGCCAGCGCCTGATACACCGCTACCCGGAGCTCCCGACGGATGGGATAGGTAGAAGAAGGCATGAGCTGGGTAAGGAACACCACCGCCAGATCTTCCACCGGGTCTAACCAGAAAAACGTGCTTGCCGCACCACCCCAATGGTGCTCGCCGGGGGATGCGATGATGTGGGCCTTCACCGGATCGATGACCACCGCAAAGCCGAGCCCGAAGCCGATCCCCTCGTAGCTCGTCTCGCTCCACACCGGCTGGCCCATGCCGGCCATGTCGCGGCCTTCCGGCAACTGATTGGTGCGCATGTAGCGCACCGTGGTGGGGCTCAGAATGCGCACGCCGTCGAGCTGGCCGCCGTTGAGCAGCATCTGGCAGAAACGACCGTAGTCGCCGATCGTGCCGGTCAGGCCGCCGCCGCCGGAATAGAGCTCGGTGGGTTCGAGGAAGCGGCTGTCAGGGCCGGATTCCTGCAGCTTCAGGCCGCCGCGGGCCGCCTGCTCCTCCGCGCTGGCCTGGCGTGCCACGCCGCTCAGCCCGCCGCCGGTGCGCGGCCCGTACAGGGAGGCGAAGCGGTCACGGTCTTCAGGCCGCAGGGTGAAGCGGGTGTCGTACATGCCGAGCGGGTCGAGCACGTTGCGCTCCAGGTAGTCGGCGAGATTCTGCCCTGACCACACTTCCACCAGCGCGCCGAGCACATCTGTGGAGACGCTGTAGTTCCACTGGCTGCCGGGCTGACACACCAGCGGCACCTCGGCGAGCCGTTCCACCCAGTCGCGCAGGCGTCCGCCGGCGCCGGGGAACTCAATGCCGCGCGCGCGGTACTCGGCGTCCACCGCATTGGTATGCATGAAGCCGTAGGTGAGGCCCGAGGTATGCGTCATGAGGTGGCGCACGGTCATCGGCTGCGCCTGCGGTTCCGTGTTTGTGAGCTTGCCACCGCACCACACTGGCGTGTCGGCAAACTCCGGCAGGTAACGGCTTATCGGATCGTCGAGCTGAAAGCAGCCCGCTTCGTAGAGCTGCATGGCTGCTACAGTGGTGACCGGCTTGGTCATGGAATAGATGCGCACGATCGTGTCGTCTGCGAATGCTTTGCGGTTTTCGAGGTCCTGCACGCCGGCGGCGTCGAAAAACACGGTCTCCCCGCGGCGCTGGATCAGCACGCTGGCGCCGGCAAGGCGCTCGCTGGCCACCTGATGATCCAGCCAGGCGCTGACGCGGGACAATCGCTCCCCATCGAAGCCCAGACGTTCCGGTGGCGCTGCCTTGAGGGTCATATGGTGCCGTCCTTTTTCATGCGGGCGATGTCCGCCGCGCTGTAGCCGAGCGATTCGAGAATGCGGCCGTTGTGCTCGCCGAGGGTGGGCGCGCTGCCGGGTACTGTCGGTGCGTCCACATTGGCCTGATGACCGCCGGCCACCGTGCGGATCATCGTGTCGCTCTGGTTGGTCAGGCGCACGTCCACCAGCGCGCGGCGCTCGTCGAGCTGCTGATCTGCCGCCATCTCCGGCAGCGTGCGCACCTCGGACACCGGCACGCCGGCTTCCAGCAGGGCGTCGTGCCAGTGGCTCGTGCTTTGCGTGGCGAAGCGCGCGTGCAGCGCGTCGCTGATCGTGTCGTAGTTCTTGATGCGATCCCGCGCGCCGGGATAGGCGTCGGCCAGCTCCGGCAATCCCACCACATCGAACAGCAGCCGGGCGTGGTTGTCTTTCAGGCCCACCACCTGCAGGTGGCCGTCGGCGGTGGGAAAGACGTTGGCCGTCGGCTGCCCGGTGGGCGAGCGGTTGCCATACAGCGGCGGCACGGTGCCGTTGGCGAGGTAGGCGGACATCTGCGGGCCGATCAGGCTGATGGCCGTGTCGGTCATAGCGACATCCAGGCGTTGCCCCTCGCCGGTGCGTTCCCGGCGCAGCAGTGCAGCCGTGATGGCGAAGGCGGCGTTCATTGCCGTGGCCATGTCCACGGCGAAGAAGCCGGTGCGCATGGGGCCCACATCGGGATGGCCGGTGATGCTCATCATGCCGGAGGCGGCCTGAATGGCGCCGTCGAAGGCGGGCCGTTCGGCCTTTGGGCCGGTTTGCCCGTAGCCTGAAACGGAGCAGTAGACGATGTCGGGCTTCAGGCTTCGTACGGCGTCGTAGCCGAGGCAGAGGCGGTCCATGACGCCAGGGCGGAAATTCTCCACCACAGCGTCGGCGGTGCGGATGAGCTGGCGGGCGATGTCGAGCCCTTCGGCAGACTTCAGATTGAGCGTGAGGCTCTGCTTGCCGAGGTTGCAGGTCACGAAGCCGGCGGGCACGCGGCCTTCAGCCGGCTCGATGAGGCCGCCGCGGGTGGTGTCGCCGCCGTCCGGCGGCTCTACCTTGATGACTTCCGCGCCGAGCTGCGCGAGCTGCTGGGTAGCGAACGGCCCGGCAAAGACCTGGGTGAAATCGACGATGCGGTACCCGGAGAGGGCGAGCGTCATTCGGCGTTTACGATTCCAGGCCCATCAGTTGCGCCGGCGTCAGGTCCAGGGCGCTGACGATGCTGTTGAAGAAGCTGATCTCGTAGTCGCTGACGCGTTCGTCCGACTTGATGACCTCTTTCAACGCCAGTGCGATGTTCAGACATGCCGCAACGTCCAGTTTGCGCGCGCTGACGTCCACGTAGCGGTCCAGCGGTGCTTTTTCATAGATGCGCGAATTGGCTGCCACGCGCACCTCGGAGTCGGTGAAGTCCTCGCCGGTGTGCTGCTTGAGCACCTGGCGGACCTTTTCCACCTCCACCTGCTTGATGTTGGTGTCGGCCGCAGTAGCGCGGGCCAGCACCATCAGCATCACCTCTTTGGCGAGCTGCGCCTTTTCTTCCTCACTGGGCTCGGAGCCACCGAAAATTTTCAGTACCCCACCGAGATCTGCCAGTCCCATACCTCGCTCCTAACTTCTCAAAGTCCCAAGCTGCGTAGGGTATCTTAAGAACGGCGTCAGCACACGGGTCTTAGCAGCAGGTGCAGCGTCAAATTATGGGATGGAGCAAAACATGAGTTACCTTCTGGAAGATCTGACGGTGATCGACGTGGCGAGTTTCCTGGCGGGGCCGGCGGCGGCGACGGTGCTGGCCGACTACGGTGCCAACGTCATCAAGATCGAGCCCCCGGGAGGCGACGGCTACCGGCGCCTGGTGGGCCACTACCCGGTGCCGTACCACTGGCTTTTGACGTCGCGTAACAAGAAAAGCCTCTGCCTGGATCTGGCAACCGCTGAAGGCCAGGCGGTGCTGCACCGGCTGGTGGCGCAGGCGGACGTGATCACCACCAATTTTCTTGAGCCCACGCTTGCGCGCTACGCCATGACCTACGAGCGCCTGCGGGAAATCAACCCGCGGCTCGTGTTTGCGCATATCACCGGTTACGGCACCGAAGGGCCCGATGTGGCGCGCCGCGCATTCGATGTCACCGCCTGGTGGGGCCGCTCCGGGCTGATGGAGTTCGTGCGCGAGCGCGGCGGTGCGGCGCAGAACCCGTCGCCCGGCATGGGCGACCATGCTACCTCCATGGCGTTCTTCGGCGCCATCATGACCGGCCTGTACCGCCGCGAGAAAACCGGCGAGGGCAGCTATGTGGCCACTTCGCTGCTGGCCAACGGCGTGTGGCAGAACGGCATGGCGTTGCAGGGGGTGATCGCCGGCAACGATCTCGGCCGCCACAAGCAGGAAAAGGGCTGGCACAACCCGTTCACGGGCGTGTACCCCACCTCAGACGGCCAGTATGTGGTGCTCGCGGCGATCAACGCGGCGCGGGAGTGGCCGAAGATCTGCGAGGCGGTGGGGCATCCGGAGTGGCGCGACGATGCGCGGTTTCTCGACCTCGCCTCGGCCATGCACAATCGCATGGTGCTCATCGACAAGCTCAACCGCGCGTTCGCCGAGCGCACCCTGGCGGAGAACCGCGCCCGGCTCGATGCGGCAGACGTCACCTACGGTTGGGCGCAGCCCATGGGGGAGGTGATCGACGACCCTCAGGTGCGGGCTAACGGTTACGTGATGGAAACCGGCGACGAGGGCGAGGGCTATGCGCTGACCATAGCGAGTCCGATTCAGGTACGCGAAGAGGCGAAAAAGCCGCCCGCAAGGGCGCCGGACATCGGCGCCGATTCGCGCGATGTGCTGGCGTCCTCCGGCTTCAGCGCCGACGAGATCGATGCCCTCGTCGGCGCCGGGGTGGTGCGAACCCGCTGAGTTGGCTAGACCGCCGTCATGCCGGCATCTACCGTAAACTCCGCGCCGGTGACGTAGTTCGACTCGTCGGAGGCGAGATAGAGGATGCAGTTGGCGATGTCGTCCGGCTGGCCGAGGCGGCCGAGCGGCACGCGCGACACCGCGACGCTGGCGTCATCCGGGTTGTCGCTGCCCACGGCCTGTGCCTGCATGTTGGTCCAGATCACGCCAGGGTGTACGGAGTTGCAGCGAATGTTGTCGCCTGCACCCTCCACGGCGATGCTTTTTGACATCAGCCGCACGCCGCCCTTGGCCGCACCGTAGGCCACGCACGAGCGCAGGCCCACCAGGCCCGCCACTGACGACAGGTTGACGATGGAGCCGCCGCCGGCGCGGCGCATGGCTTCCATGCCGTACTTGCAGCCTAGAAAGACGCTGGTGAGGTTCACCTCGATCTGCCGGTTCCAGTCCGCCAGAGACATCTCGGATATGGGCTTGAGCACGGCGATGCCGGCGTTGTTCACCAGCACATCGAGGCTGCCGAAGCGCTCCTCGGTGGCGGCGATCACCGCCTGCCACTGCTGCTCGTCGGTGACATCCTGATGCAATGCGAGCGCTTTGCCGCCGGCCGCCTCGATCTGCGCGGCGCAGTCCTGCGCACCGGCTTCGTCGATATCCGTCACCACCACGGCTGCTCCTTCCCGTGCCAGCAGCAGCGCCGTGGCACGCCCGAGGCTCGGATTGGACGCCGTTCCCGTAACCAGCGCGACTTTGTCCTGTACTCGACCCATCGATTCCTCCTCGTTTATTGTTGGTCGCATTCGATCACAGAAGGGGAGCACGATGAAGTTCGGAATCCACGCCGGCCCGCAGAACCTGACCATGGAAGAGCTGAAGCGGCTATGGCACATCGCCGATACCCGCGGTTTCCACTGGGTGAGCGTGTGGGACCACTTCTACGCCAACCCGCTGGAAAGCCGCGAGGACCCGTGCTTCGAAGCGGTGGCGGCCATGGCGGGGCTGGCGGCGCTCACCCAGAACGTGCGGGTGGGGTGTCTGGTGTTCTGCGCGCTGTTCCGTAACCCCGGCGTGCTGGCCAAGGCGGCGGTGACCATCGACCATCTGTCCGGCGGCCGCGCGGACATCGGCATCGGTGCCGGCTGGTTTGAGGAGGAGTTTAACGACTTCGGCTACGGCTTCCCGCCACTGGGCAAACGTCTTGACCAACTGGAGGAGGCGCTCACCATCATCCGCTCCCTGTGGCACGACGAGGAGACCAACTTCAAGGGCGAGTACTACGACATGCAGGGGGCGGTGTGCGCGCCGAAGCCGTTGAACCCCGGCATGCGGCTGTGGATCGGCGGCACCGGCAAGGAGCGCACGCCGCGTATCGCCGCCCAGTACGGCGATGGGTTCAATCTGCCGTACGTGCCGCCGAAGGCCGCGGCGGTGCGCTTTGCGCGCATGCGTGAGCACTGCGAGCGGTTGGGGCGTGATCCTGCGGAAATCGAAACAAGCGTCAATCTCGGCTTCTACCTGGGTGCAGACGAGGGGCAGATCCCCGCGCACATCGCCCCGGGGTCCTTGGTAGGCAGCAGCCAGCAGGCCATCGACAAGATCGCTGAGTACGTGGAGATGGGCGTGGAGGGCTTGAACATCGCTTTTCGCCCGCCGGTACACTGGGAGGCCCTTGAGCAGTACATTGAGGAAGTGATGCCGGCCTTCCAGTGACGCCAAACATTGGTTATTTCGACCATGTCTTTGGCGGTGCGCGGCTGAAAAGGTGCCTGTAAGTTATTGTAAGTAGGCGATTTGTTTCGCTGGTTCGTTTCCTGCATGGTGTTCTGTGAGTCCAACAGAACAGGAGTGGGTCGTCCAATGGAAGCCCTTTTCGCCCTCGTAGGCGCGTTGATCTGCCTTGTGGTCTGGCTGATTCCGCTGGTGCTGATCGGCGTGTCCGACCGCACGTCCGGCAAGGAGAAGCTGGCCTGGCTGCTGGCGGTGGTCTTCATCACCTGGTTTGCCTGGGTGTTCTACCTGTTGCTGGCGCCGCTGAAAGGCCGCGACCGGTACCGCTACTCCTGAGGACGGCGCCTGCGCGTCAGTGGCCGCTGGCGCGCTGGCTTTGCTCCTCACGCACCCAGAACAACATCACCGCACCTATTACCATCAGGACTATAAGTGAGCTGAACCCTGCGCGCTGCGAATCGAACAGGCCCGTTGTAGTGGCAACCATGAGCGGTGCGAGGAAGGCGGTGACGGTGCCGGACAGCGCAAACAGGCCGAAAAACTGCGTGGCCATGTCTGGCGGTGAGATGCGCGCCATGAGGGTGCGGGAGGAGGCGAGTCCGGTCACGAAGAACACCGCAAACACCTGGTTGGTGCACAGGTATATGAATTCCGCCGGGCTCGCGAAATAGGGGAACGACCAGAGTGGCTCGTGGCCCACGTCGACAATGAAAAGCACCTTGCCTGGTTCGATGGAAACCAGCGTCAGCAACATCAGCGATGCCATGCCGATGGCCAGCTTCAGCGTGCGGATGGACCCCAGGCGGTCATCCAGCCTGCCGCCGAAGTAGGCGCCGATCATGGCGGATGCGGAGGTGGCAAGGCCAAACAGCAGCAGCGTCACGGAGCCCCACTGGAAGTTACCCGAGGCGTACACGCCGCCGAAGGTGAGCACGCCCACCATGCCGTCGATGAAGAACATGCGCGCCAGCAGGTAGAGCGCGATGTTGGAGTAGTGCTTGAGGTGCTTGAACGTCTGCACCACGTCGGCAAAGCCCTGGCGGGCTGCCACCAGCATCGGCGTGGTGCTCGCTTTGCCGTCTGGGGTAAAGAGCAGCACCGGCAGGGTGAACAGCAGCATCCACACGCCGGCAATGGGGCCAACGATGCGGTCGTGCTCGTGCAGGGACTGATCCACGCCAAAGAGCGGCACGTCCGGCAGGAACCCCCAGTCGAGATTGCCCGGGAGCGCGAAGGCGTACAGCACGAAGAGAATGCAGGAAAGCCCGCCGACGTTGCCGAGAGAGAAGGCAAGCCCTGACACGGCTCCGACCTTCGTCACCGGCACGATGCTCGGCAGCATGGCGTTGTGGAACACCTCCGATACGGTGAAGGCGGTCTTGATGGTGAGCAGAACGGCGCAGGTTGCGAAGAGTCCGATGCCGGTGCCACCCGGCTGCACGAGCCACAGCATGCAGGCACCGGTGGCGATGATCGCCACCGTGCCGGCCACCCACGGCTTGCGGCGGCCGTTCTTGTCGGCGATGGCACCCAGGAAGGGGGCCGTCAGCGCCAGGATGAAACCGGCGCCGGCGGTGAGATAGCCGATGATCTCCTGGCCGCGCACCGGGTCGCCTACCACGGTGTTCGAGAAGTAGGGATAGAAGATGTAGATGATCACCATGATGTAGAAGGGGTCGCGGGCAGCCTGGCCGAAGGTCCAGCTGTAGTAGCCCAGCGGTGTTGCTGCCGGCGTGCCGGCGAGGGATGGTACGCCGCGGTTCATGCGTCGGGCCGCAGGGCGCGGGTGATCAGGCGGTCAAGGGCATTGGCGAACTGCTGGATGTCTTTTTCTGACAGGGCGGCTGGTCCGCCGCTCACGAGGCCGCTGGCCCGAAGTTCTTCTCGCATGTCTCGCCGGGCCAGATGGCTCTTGATGTTCTCCGCATCATACAGGGTGCCGCGGGGATTGAGTGCCACCGCACCTTTGCCGATCACCTCATCCGCCAGCGGCACGTCTGCGGTGATCACCAGATCGCCGGCGGTGAGCCGTTCGGAGATTGTGGCGTCGGCCATGTCGAAGCCCTGCGGTACCTGCAGGCAGTGGATCCAGCGGGAGTTAGGCGTGCGCACGAAGTGGTTGGCGACGACGGTGGTTTCCACCTGGCGGCGGTCGGCGGCTTTGAACAGTATCGCCTTGACGGGGTTCGGGCAGGCATCGCCGTCGATCCAGATTTTCATTGCTCAGTCCGTTGCTGTACCGGCCGATGATAAGATGCCTGCACTGGTAAGGGGAGCGCGGGTATGCGGGGATTGTTGTTGGTGCTGATCTGTTTGTTGGCTGCGACCGCACAGGCAGACGGCAAAAAGCTGCTGTGGGGTGACACACACCTGCACACCTCCTACTCGTTCGATGCCTTTCTGAACGGCAATCACACCGCCGACCCGGACGTGGCCTATCGCTTCGCTCGCGGCTTGCCGGTCATTCATCCCTACAACCGCACGCGGGTGCAGCTTGGTACGCCGCTGGATTTTCTGGTGGTCACCGATCATGCAGAGTTCTACGGTGGCATGCGTGACATCTACAACGACGGGATTCAGGACCCGGATGCTGGGCCCATCGACCGGCTGATGTACTGGTACGGAGAGAAACAGGTGCGCGATGCCATCGATTCCGGCAACGGTCAGGCGTACTTCGTAGATCAGCTGCCGGTGAGCGCCGATCCCGTGCAGGCGGTCAAGGATTGGTCTGCCGATACTGGTGCTCAGGTGCTGCCGGGAGCTGAGGTGTCCTCGCGCAATGCCTGGGCGCGGCTGGGAAAGATGGCGGATGCGCACAATGATCCCGGTACGTTCACGGCGTTGTTGGGGTGGGAATGGAGCACCATTCCCGGCGGCGCCAACCTGCACCGTGTGGTGCTCACCGATGCGGACGGCAACCAGGCCCAGAAATTTCAACCATTTTCCTCGGTTACGAGTCCATTTCCCGAAGACCTGTGGAACTGGATGGAGCGCACGGCCGACGAGGTCGGCGTGCGCTTCGTGGCAATCCCGCACAACTCCAACATTTCCAAAGGGCAGATGTTTGCGCAGCGCACGCTGCGAGGCGAGGAAATCACCGCGGAATACGCGGCGCGCCGCGCACGTTTCGAGCCGGTGGTGGAGGTCACGCAGATCAAGGGCGACTCGGAAACCCATCCGGACCTGTCGCCGGATGATCCGTTCGCAGACTTCGAACTCTACCCCTGGTACATCCAGCAGCCCCCGACGGAGCCCTACGTGGCCGGTCGCGGCGATTACGTCCGCTCGGCCTTACGTACCGGCCTCGCCATCGGTCAGAAGATCGGCGAAAACCCGTACCGGTTCGGCCTGATCGGCT
Source organism: Gammaproteobacteria bacterium (assembly GCA_030428905.1). Taxonomy (GTDB): domain Bacteria; phylum Pseudomonadota; class Gammaproteobacteria; order Pseudomonadales; family Azotimanducaceae; genus SYFY01. The sequence continues at coordinate 738 of JAUIED010000131.1, read as the reverse complement.
CCACGGATAGCCATACGGGCCTGTCCTCTGCGGAAGAACCCAACTTCTGGGGCAAGATGGCTTATGACTCCGTGCCTGAGAGGAAGCAGGGACGCGCCATAGCCGACGGCCCCACCGGTTGGACCATGCAGGCGGCAGGGCTTGCCGCTGTGTGGGCCGATGCGAACGATCGCGCCTCCATTGTCGACGCCTTTCAGCGCCGCGAGGTGTATGCCACCACCGGGCCGCGCATCGCCCTGCGCCTGGCTGCGGGGTTCGACTTTGCTGACGGTGTAGCGGTAGATGACGCGTTGGCCCACGGCGTACCCATGGGCGGTGCGCTGAGCCGTGTCGATAGTGACAAGGCACCCTCGCTCGCCATCCACGCTGCGCGTGATCCGAAATCCGCGGCGCTGGATCGTATCCAGGTGGTCAAAGGCTGGGTGGATGCGCAGGGTGAAACGTTCGAGCGCGTTTATGACGTGGCCTGGGCAGGTGACAGAACGCCGGACGCGAATGGCGCCGTGCCACCGGTGACGAACACCGTAGATACGGCTGCAGGTACCTGGACCGACGATCACGGCGCGGCGGAGCTTCAAGCGGTGTGGCGTGATCCGGAATTCGACCCCGACCAGCCGGCGTTCTACTACGTGCGCGTGCTGGAGATCCCAACGCCGCGGCATGCCTTGCTTGACGCGCTTGCGCTCGGCCTCGACGCGCCCACCGAGGGCCCACCGACCATCCAGGAGCGCGCTTACT
>JAUIED010000130.1 GCA_030428905.1 Gammaproteobacteria bacterium | reverse complement strand
AAACTTCACGCATACAGCCGTATAGGGACTGCACCTGTATGCGGACATGGACGACTGAGCGCGCAGTCACGTGCGCGATGACTCGCGCATCTCATTCTGAATTGCCAAGGGATTCGTGCGCTGCGGCATGGCAGGCGCTAGATCAGCACTTACATCTCCTGACGCCAGCAAGCTGGCTGCCCGTGTGACCTAACCCTGAGCGCCCGTACCGACAAAGCCGACCATTCGAGCAATCAGCTCGCCTTTCATCTCCACGAAATACTGCCCCAACTGGACAACGTCTGCCCCGTCGGCCCCTTTGCCACCAAAGGCAACAGTGGCCCGAGTGACTCCCGCAGAGGAATCGCTGCCAACAACCCTGGCAGACCAGCCTGGCGCATTCGCACTAAACGCCGCGACGTACTCACCGAGCGCCGCGACGCCAGTGATGGTGTCGGGTGTGCGTGGATCCGTGTACTCCACTTCAGGGATCACGGCACGGGTGATCATATGCAGACGCTCATCATCCGATTCTGTTTCCCAGGCATCGAAAAACAACGAAATCGAGTTGGTCATTGGCAGTTGGCCTGTTGATGAATGTAGTAACCTGAGTGCCGCGGATGTCGCGAAGGGTATCGAGCACAGCGCGAATACACTAAGCCGAGACGAAACATGTGTAAAGCACACGACAAAGATAGCGGCTGAGTATTGGATGATGACGCCCATGGTTGATCGTTAAACATCGAAACGATAGCCAGGACTAGAAGCAAAACTGTATCGGAGTGTTCTCATGAACAAATTGCAGATTCTCATCATCGCAGGCGTCCTTTCAGCCGGTGCTCAAGCGGCCGAGGCGTACCGCTACGCCCTGCAGTACAGCAACAAGGACTTCCAGTCCGAGACAACGGTGAAAGCGCTGTACCAGAGAATTCGTGAAGTCGCCAAAGACCACTGCCCCAACTACTTCCGCGAGCGCGACCTGGCAGGTGTGAACGACTGCGTGCAGGATGTGACGCTCGATATCGTACGATCCATCGATCGCCCGGCGCTGTCGGCGGTTGCGCAGGAGCGGCAGGACACCCTGGTGGCCGGCGAACCGGAGAAACAGGCCAACCGCGGCTAGAATCCTTTCACCTTCGGTCAGAGTAGCTCGTGGACACGGCTACTCTGACTCTAGTTGGCCTCATCGATCAGACCAATCTCCAACGCCTCCGGCACCTCGAGCGTTCGGCCGGTAATCGCCAGCTCCGCCGTCCGCTGCCGACCGATACGCCGGGGAATGCTCACGCACCCTCCAGCGCCGGGGATCAGACCCATGGCAACCTCCGGCAAACGAAACGTGGTATCGCTTCGCGCCACCACGCGATGGGCAAACGCCGGCAGCTCGATGCCGGCGCCAATGCAGGCGCCATGCAGGTAGGTGGTGCACTTGTGGGCGCATAACGCAAGGTACTGTGCGGGCATACGCGCCTGGCGCAGCGCGTGAGCGCGGGCGGTGTCGCGGGTGGTGCCGAACTCCGCGAGATCGCCGCCGGCGCAGAAACAAGGCCCTTCGGCGTGCACTTCAACCGCGCCGATCGTTTCATCCACGGCAGCAAGCTTGAACGCCTCGGTAAGCCCATCGCGCATGGAAGTGCCCAGCGCGTTGCGCCGGGCCGGGTGGGTAAGGGTGATCTGCAGCGCGTCACCAAGCCGCTCCAGGCGCACCACATCTTCGGCGCTTGCCAGGCTACGCTGTGGCTGACGGGCCAGCCAACGCGCATGCTCCGCGCCGCCCTGCAGCACGCCGTAGGCGAGAGACTCGAGCTGCAGCGCCTCCGGAATATCCAGGGTACAGGTGCTGCGCAGCACTTGTATGAGCACGGCACTGGCGACGGGGTTGGCCTCGATTGCCGCCGTGATGGAGGCAAGGGAAACTTCGTCTGGCGCCAGCACGTCGAACGCCGCGTGCTCGCCGCCGACACCAATCACCGGCACCGGCTGACGGCGCACCCAGGAAGCCAGGCCGTCCGGCAATGGCTCGCGGGCATCCACCGCCAGCCAACTGGGCGCATCGCCGCGGTCGGCTATGTTGGGCTCCAGGAGCAACGCGGGAAGCGCTTCCCGGCTGACGATCACACCGCTGTTCATGGCGCAAGATTATCACTTCACACGCCGCGGCCCCGGCCTGCGGTATGCTCCATCCATGGACCAGCCCATTGACCTCGACAGCATCGACACGGTGCTCGCCACGGCGCGCTCCGTGCGACGCAACCTGGACTTCGAACGCGCCATCGAGCCCGCTGTGCTGCACGATTGCATCGACCTGGCGGCTCAGGCGCCAACAGGTGCTGTGAACGGCGAATCCTGGCGCTTCCTGGTCGTCACCGACGCAGAGCCCAAGGCACGCCTGGCAGCGCTTTACGGCAGCATTCTCGAGGAGTTTGCCGCCAGCCGGGGCGTCGCCTTGAAACCTGCCCACCGGCATCTGGTGGAACGTCTGCCGCACATACCAGCAATGATTTTCGTGTGTATCGACGCGCCGCCACCGCCGGACGAGGTAGGCACACAGATCGGTTACTACGGCTCGGTGCTGCCGGCAGCCTGGTCGCTCATGCTGGCACTGCGGGCGCGACGCATCGGCGCCACCTGGACGAGCCTTCTGGCCTCACAGCAGTCAGCCGTGCGTGAGATCCTGGGCATGCCGGAGGAGACCACGCACCTGGTGATGCTGCCGGTTGGATACATGAAAGGCGCGCGACTGAAACGGGCTGACCGGCTGCCTGCCGAGCAGATCACTTTCTGGCAGCGCTGGGGCAACCCGCCAGAGCGTCAGTAACCGCTGGACTCCCGCTTCTGCTCCGCCGCGCCGCGGGCAGCGGCAAGCTCGCGAGCCGCGTTTTTCATCATATGCCCGGACTCGGAACCCAGCGTGACGAAGTGAAAACCGAGTTCAAGATACTTCTGCGTGTACTCCAGACTCGAGGTGTGGATGCCCGCGGCCAACCCGTGCGCCTTGCAGGCATCGAGGATGCGCTGCACGGCTTCGAGATGCTCTTCCTGGGGCTGATCGCCGGTGGGCGGCAACCCGAGGGCCAGAGCAAGGTCCGCGGGACCGATATAGATACCGTCCAGGCCCGGCGTGGTGACGATCTCTTCGAGGTTCAACATGCCCTCCTTCGTTTCGATCATCGCAATGCAGGCGATCTGGGAGTTTGCGTTCTTCGCATAGCCCATGCGGCTGACCATGGCAGCGCGCATGGGTCCGAAGGAGCGCAGGCCATCCGGCGGGTAGCGGCAGGCAGAGACGGCGCGGGCCGCTTCCTCGCGGTTGTTGATCATCGGCACGATCACACCCTGCACGCCGAGGTCCAGCACCTTCATGATTTCGTAGGGCTCGTTCCAGGGCACGCGCACGAGTGGGGTGACGTCGGTGTTGTTGATGGCAGGCAGCATGCCGCGCAGATCCGTGTAGTCCACCATGCCGTGCTGCAGGTCGACGCACACCCAGTCGAAACCCAGGCGGCTGATGGCCTCCGCCGTGTAGGTGTTGGCGAGTGACAGCCAGCAGCCGATGGTCTGCTCGCCGCGCCGCCAGGCTGCCAATGATCTGTTTTCCATCCCCGGTTCCCCCGATAAAAGCGTCACTATAGCCGAAGATCCGACTGCGTCGTGCGGCTCAAATACCTACAAAGGCGCGAGCAGAAAGTGTCCGTGTGCCGCTGCCACCGGCTTGTCACGGCTGTCCTGCCACAATTCCGCACGCACGTTTGCCACGCGCCGACCACGGCGCGTGACGATGGCGCGACCGTAGGTGGTTTTCGGGCCCACGGAACGCAGGTAGTCGATGGATACATCGATCGTCTTCGGCAGCCGCTCGGAAGCCGTATCGTGGATGAGCTGCAGCTGGGCTGTGATCTCGAGTACCGCGCCAACCGCGCCACCGTGCACCGCCGGCAGGTTGGTGTTGCCCACCAGATGCTCCGCAAACGGCAGTACTGTCATCACTTCTTCGCCCACCAGCTCCACCTGTAGCCCCAGAAATCGGGCGTAGGGAATCTGCTGCAGCAGCCAGACCACATCGCGGCCGTCTCCGCGGGCATGCATTTCATCGAGCAGCTTCATGGTTTGCCAGGCTCGTTGCGTGTGCCGAGCATGAACGTCGCCGTGCTCGTGGCGATGGGATCGTCCGGGCTATCCTGGTACGCCACCGCGCGCACGAAGGCGACGTTGCGGGTGCGTTTGAAACAGTGTGCACGCGCGTGGATATCCTTGCTTGGGTCGGCGGCGCCCATGTAGTCGATGCGCAGATCCAGGGTAGCAATGGCCGCCTTTTCCCGTGGCATGTGCTCGGGACGCGCCACCATGCCGGAAACGTTGTCCAGCATCGCCGTAATGGCACCACCGTGGATCACACCCGTATCCGGGTCGCCCACCAGGTGCGCAGCATTGCGGATACGGGTTTCGCAGGTGTCACCCGCATGCGAGATCAATTCGAGACCCAGCGCCGCGGCGTGTGGAATCTGGCTGAGGTGTTCCTGGGGGTCGATGTCAGTCATGCGTTGCACTCTAGCCGAAAAGAAAGCCATAAGCGCAGCAGATGCCGCCGCTGCGCAGGGTCATCTTCATAGGCGGTGCGTGCATGCACGACGGTGTGATTGCTGACGATCTGCACATCACCGGGCTCGAGCCACAGATCCAGACGCACGTCAGGCCGGTTGGCGATCGCGTCGTAGGCATCGAGTAGCGCCAGCGCCCGGGTGTCCAGTGCATATCCATCATGGCGCGCCGAGGAGCGGTAGTACTCGCTGTGATAAAACGTGCGAAGCGTCTGACCGTCGTAGCAGGCCGGCTGCAGCTTCGTGCAGGGAGGCTGCCCAGGCAGCTCCTCATCGCGCCGGTCGAGGTACATGGGCTCGAACAGACGTTCAACCAGATGCGGATGCGAGGCCATGAGCTCATTGAAGATCGTCACTGAGCTGCTGATACGGCTCTGGCCACCCGCGCGCGCCTTCCGCAGGCACAGCAGCCCTACAGCATCGGCACCATCGCAGTGGAAATCGATGTTTCCCGCCGTGCGATAGCGGCGCACCAGCGGGTGGCTGGCTTCCTCACCGTAGTCCACAACATGGCCGAGCCGCTCGCCCTGCGGGTTCTGCTCTCCGGCATCACCGAGGTGCTGCCCCATACCCCAGTACACCATGCTGGTGAGCTGTTCACCCCAACGTGCAACTGGCAGCCCCCGCAGCACGGCAAACCCACCCCCCACGGTCACCTCGTCCATCACCCTGCGCAAACGAGGCAGCGTGCGTTCCAGCGGGAAATGATCGCGGCCTACGTCATTGACCGTTGCACCTTCACCGAGCAGTCGCGCAGCGACGTTCTCCAATTCATCCACCTCTTCAGCCGCAAACGTTTCCATCGGTGGTGCGGCCGCGAAATCTGACCCGAACCAGGCGCAAGCGCCTTGTAGGGGTGCCCGGGGCACGGCCGTGTGCGGGCGCCGGAAGTACCTTGCTGCCTGGGTGCCAAACTTTACTGCCATGGACGAAATTCTACGCCAACGCGGTATGCTTGGCGCAGAAAGTTGAACCACTCATCGCCAATCGACAAACCGAATACAGTGGCGTCGAACCGAGGAATGCATAGCTGACGTGGACTATTTTGTTGCAACCGCAGCGGCCATCGTGCTGACAGGCATCGTCGTCAGCCTGCACTACGAAGCCCTGAACCTGCTGGACCGGCTGACCAGCGCATTAGGCAATCACCGCACGACCCTGCTCGCCGTGATGTTCGGCCTGCTCACCGCGCACGTCATTGAAATCTGGGTGTTCGCGGTGGGCTACATGATCGTCGTCAACGTGTTCGGCATCGGCACGTTCACCCCGGATTCCCTGGGCCTGTTCGACTACAGCTACTACTCGGCGATGGTGTACACAACCGTGGGATTCGGCGATATCGTGCCCCAGGAAGCCATACGCATGATCACCTCTGCTGAGGCGCTCACCGGACTTGCGCTCATCACCTGGTCGGCGTCCTATACGTTTCTGCGCATGCGCAAGCTTTGGCGTGACTAGGAGGGGTTTACCCATGAATCGCTTCATCCACGAACTGCACCGGCGCCGGGTGTTTCGGGTGAGTGCTGCGTACGCCGTGCTTGCCTTCGCCGTGATCAACGCGCTTGTGGGTGCCGCCACCTACTACGAGCTGTCACCAGGGTGGGTCACCGGCGCTATCATCATCGCCTGTGCGCTTTTCCCAATCGTCGCAACGCTGTCCTGGTTTTTTGACTGCACGCCGTGGGGCATTCTGCGGGCGCTGCCCGAGGGCGAACTACCGGCACCTCGCACGGTGTTCACTGACCGCCGTGTAGAAATGATCCTCATTCTGATCCTGCTGGCGCTGCTCGGCGTCAGCGTGCGCGGTGTATTCGACGAGTACGCTGCACAGGCTGAGGCCACACCGCCACCTCCAGGCTTTCACAACGTCGAATAGCTGCGGGTCGGTCAAATCACATGTGCTGTCTGTACCAGCGCCGCCAACACACGCCATCGCGCGCAATTGCGTAGATTATGCTGAGCGGCCTCTCGCTACGTAGGGATCAAGGACAACCTTCGGGCTTTCTAACCCGTTGCAACGAGGCAGGAAACCGTTCGAGAGCTGCCACCGGACGTATGGGCCGCTCCACCAGGTTGCCTCCACAATTTGGACAGGTGAAGTGCAACCTGGCATCCGCACACGATCTACAGAAGGTGCACTCGAACGTGCAGATCATCGCGTCGGTTGCCTGCGGCGGTAGGTCTCTATCACAGCACTCACAGTTGGGACGCAGTTCGAGCACGGTTTGTCCTCCGATCGACCAGTCCACCGCTCACTGCATGGGTTGCAAGTGGTCGGGATCACTCAACAATACCGCTGCGATCCAAGCGGGTCACCTGCGCCTACGGCGGAAACGTTGCGAACAGCGCCGGAATGGCTTCTCTGACGACTTCATCCGCGTGATCACGGTCTTCGGGGTAGAGGGTGCGCTCTACCCAGCCGCGCCACACCGGCTCGCCGAGGTAGTAGACATCCGCCGCCAGGAAGCCAATGGTGCGCACTTCCATGCGCGCTGCCGCCCCCATGTCCACGCGCTCCCAGCAGTCGGTGGTTTTGCAGGGCGAATCCTGCATGGTCATGGATACCACCTCACGCCGGGTACGGAACACCAGGCTCACCTGCATATCGGGCCAGCTCGCTTCGGCGTCCTCTCGCCGCTCGACGAAACGCAGCCCTTTGCCTTCGAGCTCAGCGACCACCGCCCTTTCAAGGCCCCGGAGGATGGCCGGACTGATGTAGCCGGTGCGATCATCGAGATCTACCGCCGGCACGGAGTACCAGCTGAACACGTCCTGGTCGTCCAGATAGCCGGGCTCCACCACACAGTGCGAGCCCGTGTCCATGGGCGTGGCGCAGCCGCCCAGGATCAGCATTGCCAGCATGACGGCCATGCTTTTGTTTGTTGCGCGCATCAATACCCCCTCAACCTGCCGGTACACGCGTGAGGTGCCCACAAGCGGCACACCGGTACACGTGGAGATCGCCGCTGCCGACAATCGGAAAGGACTCGTGGCCTTTGCGATCGCTGCGGTCCTCGATGTCTTTCGATTGCGTGCGCACGTAGCTGGCAGTTTTGCCGCAGTGCTCACAGGCAACGGTTTCTTTCGGCATATATCACTCCTCGTCGCGAATGCGGACCGTCAGCACGTCCTGGGTAGCGCCGTGAAGCACTCCATTGGCCGTGGATCCCAGAAGCAGCCCGAAGCCGTGCCGGCCATGAGAACCCACCACAATCAGATCCGCGCCAGCAGCATTGGCCTGTTCCTTGATCTCATGCGCCGGCACGCCGAAGATCACCTTCCGATCATCCTCACCGATGGCCGTTCCTTCACATAAAGTGGCAAGACGCTCCCGGGCACTGGCCTCGGCTTCTGACTCGAAGTTCACCATCGACTGTGCAAGCCCGGCAAACTCAAGCCCCGTGTAGGCGTATGTCAACGGCCGAATGACGGTGAGCACGCTGAGCCTGGCACCATGGTTGGCAGCTACCTGCTGCGCACGGGCCAGCACTTCAGGTGCTTCATCGGTCAGGTCCACTGCCACCAGAACATGTGTGTAATTGTTCATCGTGTTTCCTCTCTATCAGTAGCTATTTCACTCACCCGACTGGCACCGAGCCATAGGGAGTTTCCGTGGTACGGCTACGGGTCACCTCCCACGCAGCCGTTCGTACAGTACCAGCAAGCTTGGCAGTAAAAGCAGGTTCGCTACCAGTGCTGCGGCCATCGCCACGGCCGTGAGCAAACCAAAGTAGATCGTGGGCACGAAGTTGGAGAGCACGAGCACGCTGAAGCCGGCAATGACCGTCACACTGGTGAAGTAGATGGCGCGGCCAATGCTCCGGTGGCAGGCGAGCACGGCGCGCACAGGATCGAGGCCGCCGCGTCGCTCATCGCGATAGCGGTGCAGGTAGTGAATGGCGTCATCCACGCCGATACCGATACAGATTGCCGCAATGGTGATGGTCATCATGTCGAGCGGCACACCGGCAAACCCCATGTAGGCGAGCACACTCATCGCCGCCAGCGCGTTGGCAACGATGCCGATCAGGGCATAGGGAAAAGAGCGCAACAGCACGAAAAACATGGCAAGCGTCGCCAGCAGCACATAGGCAATGGTGCGAAGTTGTGAGTCGAACAGCGTGCGTATGGACTGACCGAACAGTATGAACATACCGGTAGTCTGAATCTGCGCCGCGGATATGCCCGGAACCGTATCCGCCGCGGCGCGTATGTCGGCGAGCACCTGCGGATAGTCAGCCGGCGGCGTCTTCTCGCGCATGCGCACACCGATGCGCAGCTCCCCCGTGTCCGGATTGGCCACGGGCCGCACGAGTTGGGCACGGCCCTGCTCGCCGAGGCTGGCAACCAGCACGCCGAGTTGCGCGTCGTCCAGGCGCTCGCTGCCAAGCACCTGCGCGCCCAGTGTTGCGAGGTCCGCCAGCGAAGTGACGCTACCGACATCTTCACGGCCACGCAGATACGTGGCCAGCGCATCCGCAACATCCACCTTGTCGCTGCTGAACCACGCGCTTGCCGGATAGATGGCTGGTTCGGCGAAAAAGAAGTCGTCGTCTTCGTCCACCTCCACCGCTTCGAACGGTGTGAGTTGGACGATGATGTCCAGCGGCAGCACGCCGCCAAAGTGGCTGTCGATGAACTCCAGACCCTGGCGGATATCGCTTGCGGGCTTGAAGTACTGGCTGAAGTGGCTGTCGAGGCTCAGCCGGGCAACACCCAGACCACATGCCACCGCGAGCGCCAGGGCCAGCGCGCCAACCATCGCCGACCGATGAGCCGCCCAGCGCCCGAGTACCCGGGTGATGGCAAGCGGTTGGCCGAGGGTGCTGCTGGCACGCCCTTTCGGCAGCAGCAGCAACAGGGCAGGAAACACCGTATAGGTGACGAGCAGGGCAAGGGCCACGCCCACGGACATCATCCAGCCGAAGTCCTCCACCGGCGGTATGCCGCTGGTCAGCAGGCTCGTGAAGGCCACCATGGTGGTCAACGCGGTATAGAGGCAGGGCGCGAACTTGGAGCGCATGGTGTCGCGCACGAGTGCGGCATGCTCGCGATCACCGTGCTGCGCCAGCAGCTCCCGGTAGCGCACCACGAGATGAATGGTGAACGATATGGCAACGATCGCGAGCAACGATACGAAGTTGGCCGACACCACACTCACCGGCGTATCGAGGAAACCGAGGATACCCACTTCGAGGCCGATGACGATGACGCAATTGGCGAGGCACAGCGCCACCCAGCGCAACCGACGAAAGAAAAACACCAGCGCAAGCGTGATCAGGGACACCGCCGCAATGCTGAACCACAGCACATCTTCACGCACGAAACGGATCATGTCGCTGCCGATGAGCGGCACGCCGCCGATGAAGATGCGGGCTTCGGCCTCAAAGTTTGCACGCAACGCCCGAATGGCACCGAGGGTCTGTTCCCGAGCGGCATCTCCAGCGTCTGGCTCGAGGTCGACCTTCACGCCCAGTGATTGGCCGTCTGCAGATATGAGCTGGTTGACGAAAAGATCCTGGCCGAGGAAGTAACCCCGCGCTTCAGCCAGCGACACACCATCATCGAGCAACGTCGGCTGCCCCCGCAGGTTCAGCAGCGGCACATCGAGTACGCTCAACGTGCCGGTTACACCGGGTATCTGCGCGGCACGCTGCTGCAGAGCAGACAGGCGTTCAAGGTTGTGCCGTTCAAACGGCCCACCAGCGCGCGGCTCCCAGGTAAGCAGCACGAAGGCATCGCTGGGGAAGCGCTTCGCCGTTGCTACGTACGCCGCAAACTCGGCATCACCTTCCACCACCAGGGTTTCTGACGAGGCATCGAACCGCAACGATGGCCAGTAACAGGCCGCAACAGCGAAGCACACCGCCATGCAGGCAGCGAGCCACGCCGGATGTGCCAGGAGTTTGTCGTAGAGCGTGCTCAGTCGGCCAACCCCGGCGGCATGCTGGCGCGTTCGCTGGCCATGCGGGCCTGCACCAGCTTCGAACTGCTCAGCCGATCGATCCAGGCGCGCAACTTCGGGTACTGCGCACCGTCCACCTCGAAGCCGCCGTAGGCAGCCTGCAGAAAACAGGTAAGCACGGCAATGTCAGCAACTGAAAGCGCATCGCCCACCAGATATCCGGTGTCCGGCGTAAGCCCTTCCAGGTACGCGCAACGGTCCGGCATCTCCTCCTCGATGATCGCGGTGAGACGCGCTTCGTCGGTGGGCTCGTTGAGGAATTTCGGCTTCAGCAGACGCTCCTGAAAGATACCGGCGCAGCTGGCCACGAGCACCGTATCCGCATACTCCTCGAGCCAGCCGGCCCGGGCTTCGGCTCGCGCATCTGCCGGATAGAGCGGCGGCGACGGTTCAATGCGATCCAGATAACGACAGATGATGCTGGAGTCTGGCGTGGCAAAACCGTTGCGCTCGAGGACCGGAATCTTGCCGAGTGGGCTGATGGCGCGAAACGCCGGTGAGGCATCACCCGGAAAGGTCGGTTCGTTTTCGTAGGCCAGGTTCTTATACTCAAGCGCAAGCATCACCTTACGCACGAATGGCGACAGCGGCACGCCGTAGAGCTTGATCATGGATGTTCTCCTATCATTTGCGCCAAGCATACCGCGCCGAACGGCGCCAGGCAGGTGGCACTCAATGACACCGCTGCGATGCCGGCCCCAGTGATCCGTGCAGACAGCCTGCTGTTGATCGCTCTGGCTTGCTGTGCGCTGGCCTGGTCAGGTATCGGCGCGGCATACATCGCCTCCGCCATGGACGGGCACGTACCGTGGTGTGTGCCGTTTGTCAGCGGCTGCGACAGCATCTCCGCCACCGGCCGCCACGGCTGGGGTTACTTCATGTTCAAGGCGACGATGCTGCCTGCCGCCGCGCTCGGCGCCGTGTACTGGTACCTCTGCGGGGTCTGGCTGCGCGCCTGTGGCTCTGCATCGCGTGTAGACAACACCATCGTCGTGCTCGGCGTTGCCGGCGCGCTGTTTCTGGCGTTGTACGTCACCTTTCTGGGCTCCGATGGCGACATCTATCGGCTCATGCGCCGCTACGGCACGGTGGGGTACTTCGGCTGCACCTTCCTTGCTCAACTCCTGCTGTCCCGCCGCGCGCAGATTCTCACCCACAATTGTGCGCTGGCGAGAGCCAAGGTTTGGCTCGGGCTGGGCATGTTGATCGGCGGCATCGTCTTCGCCGGCATCGCCAACCTCGCCGCAGAGAAAGAAGCCATCCAGAACGTCTCCGAATGGCTGTTCGCGGCCGGGCTCACCGGCTACCCCGTGCTGACGTGGCTGCTGTGGCGGCAAACGCACTTCACATTGGAAGCGCAGGCTCTCAGAACGCGCCGCGGATCGTCACGGTAAGCTCCATACCGCCAATTTCAGGCCCATCCACGAGCGGCTTCGCCAGATCGATGGCAATGACCCGGTCGCGGCGCGTGCGCACCGACTCGATGCGCAAGCCGACGCCAACGTTGCGCAACGTGCCGTAGTGATCACCGCGCGGCGCGGGCAGATAGGCGGGTGGATCTTCCTCGAACCAGGCGCGGCCCACATCGTAGAACGCGGCCACACCCACACGAAACAGCCCCCACGGAAAGATGTCCGGCAGGTAGCGCGCTTCGACGCTGGCAAGGTACCGATGATCGCCGGCCTGGTAACGGCTCGGGTAGCCGCGCAGATCAGTGTCGCCGCCAAGCATGAGCTGACGTTCCAGCGGCAGATCGCGGGTGGCCGTAAACCGCGCGCTGCTGATCCACCGCCAGCGTTGCGCCAGGCTCCAGACGTGGGTGATCTCCGCGGAGACCATGAGATCCTCCGTGCCATCACTACCATGCCGCCCGTCGACATCCAGCCCGCTGCGCACCAGGTGGCGCTCGAACGGTAACCAGTTGGCAGTGGCCTCCCCATGCAGCAACCAGGTGCCGCCGTCCGACGGTGCGTAGCCGATCTCAACATAGGACTGAACGCCTACATCGATATCCTCCACTACCCCCACACGTAGCAGGTTGGTACGCTCCACGAAACGG
>JAUIED010000129.1 GCA_030428905.1 Gammaproteobacteria bacterium | reverse complement strand
CCGGGGTTCGCCATGTCGAACAGAATGAAGGTGATGCCCTGATGCTTAGGCGCCTGCGGGTCGGTGCGCACGAGGCAGAACATCCAGTCGGCGTGGTCTGCCCCGGAGGTCCAGATCTTCTGCCCGTTGATGATGTAGTCGTCGCCGTCCTCCACCGCGGAGGTACGAAGGCTCGCGAGGTCCGAACCAGACCCCGGTTCGCTGTAGCCCTGACACCACCAGATCTCGCCGCGGGCAATCTTCGGCAAGTGCTCGAGCTTCTGTGCTTCGGTGCCGAATTCCAAAAGCGCCGGACCGATCATGCTGATGCCCATGCCGAGATGCGCAGGCCGCGCATTGATGCGCCGGAGCTCGTCCTGCAGCACCTGGTTTTCCGCCTTGTCCAGGCCGGCGCCGCCGTATTCCCGGGGCCACATTGGCACGGTGTAGCCGCGTTCGGCCATGCGCTCCAGCCACACTTTTGATTCCGGGTTTTTCCACACCGCACGCCGGCCGCCGCCCGGGTACTCGTCTGCCGGCATGGGCGTTCGCATGCTCGCAGGGCAGGCGTCCTCCAGCCAGGTTCTCACTTGTGTTCGAAACGCATCCAACCCCATGCCATTACCCCAAAACCGAAAAGAGCAGTTTATCATCTGCGCAACCAACGCAGCGGAGACAGCGATGAGCTGGAACCCATTTTCGGAAGAGGTGATGGCCGACCCGGCGAACGGGCACGATGAACTGCTCAGCCGATGCCCAGTGCATCGGTGCGATGCGTTCACGCCACCCTTCTACACGCTGTCGCGCTACGAGGATGTCGACCGTGCCCTGCGTGACATTCGCACGTACTCCAGCCAGCACGGTCAGGGGCCACGCTTCTCCGAACCCGTGGGCATGCTGTGCGACCCGCCGCAGCACACCTACCTGCGCAACATCGTGCAGTCGGCGTTCACGCCGCGAGCGATGAGCGCCCTGCGGCCGACGGTGGAGGCACTCACCCACGAGCTCATCGACGGCATTCTGGCCGGCGAAGCCGAGTTCGACTTTCACGACGCATTCGCATTTCCGCTGCCGGTGATCATCATCGCCGGCATGCTGGGGGTTCCCACAGAGGACCTGGAACGGTTCAAGCACTGGTCCGATATTCAGGTAGCGGCCATGGGTGCGGAAGACCCGAGCCAGTACGAGGCGGAGCAGGCGGTATTTTTCGCTTACATGAACAACCACCTGCTCACGCGCCGCCAGGCCATCGCTGGCGGAAGGCAGGTCCCGGATGATCTGCTGACGCTGGTCGCCGGCGCTCGTGCGGAAAACGGGGATTTCGTACCCGAAGCCGATGCCCAGTCGGTGCTCATGCAGCTTCTGGTGGGCGGCAACGAGACCACCACCTCGCTCATGACCAACATGCTCTGGCGGCTGCTGGAAGATCCCGCACGGTGGCAGTCCTTGCGGGAGGACCGCTCGCTGGTTGAAGCCGCCGTAGAGGAGAGCCTGCGCTTCGATCCGCCCGTGCTCGGCCTGTACCGCGATACCACCTGCCCGGTGACGCTGCACGGCACGACCATCCCCGAAGGCGTGAAGGTGCTGGTCAACTACGCCGCCGCCAATCGCGACCCGGCAATGTTCGACAACCCAGACTCCTTCGACCTGCGGCGTCCGCGCAAGCGGCACATGTCCTTTGGTCTGGGCCTGCACATGTGTATCGGCGCACCCATGGCGCGCATGGAGGCGGAGATCGCGCTGCACGCCCTGCTGGATCGCCTGCCGAATCTGCGACTCATCAGCCCCGGCACGCGCATCGCGCCGTGGTTTCTCTGGGGGCGCCACACGCTACCGCTCGCATGGCGATGACGCGTCCGCCGCGCCTGACTGGCTGGCTCCTGCGCGATACGCTGATCATCAGCGCGCTGGCGGTAACCCTGTTCGGCCTCCACACCTGGCACGTTGACGCAAACGGCTGGTTGAGCGGCGCAGTCGTCGCCGTGGGCGGTTTTGTCACCGCCTACATCACCTGCTACATCCTGCACGAATGGGGACACTGGGCCGGCGCGCGCCTGGCGGGTGCAAAGGTAGGCCTCGGCCCCTACAACCAGCCACTGCTGGCTCGGTTCGACCCTGCCACACACAGCCGCACGCAGTTTCTGGCGCTGAGCTGGGGCGGCGTGGCGGGCTACGTCATGGTCGCTACGCTCTGCATGGCGATCTGGCTCGCGCTGCGCGAGCAGCTCGCGGCAGCGGCGTTAGCGGTTGGCGGGCTTGCCTTCCTCGTGCAGTCGCTGGCGGTGGACCTGCCGCAGATCGTCAAAGTGACGAACGGCGCCGATGCGCTCGAAACCAATCGCCAGGGCGCAAGCGGACAGGTCATTCTGCGCCGTACCTGGCAGAGCTGGAGCCTGCTGGCAGCCGCCCTCATAATCTGGCACCAACTGAACTGACCACCGGCTGACAACGTCAGCCAAACGAGAGAACAGATGCAAGACTGGACCACCGCCGACGCCGAATCCACCTACGGCGTCGGCACCTGGGGCGACGGATTTTTTCACGTCAACGACAAGGGCCACGTGGCCGTGCGCCCGCGGGACGGAGACGACCTGTCCATCGATGTGATGGACGTGATTAGCGAAGCGCGCGCCGAGAACCTCACCTTGCCGCTGATCATTCGCTTCCAGGATGTGCTGCGCGCGCGGGTTCGCCGCCTCAACCTCGCCTTCCGCCAGGCCATCGACGACGCCGAGTACGGGGGGGAATATCGCAGCATCTACCCCATCAAGGTGAACCAGCTCCACGAGGTGGTGGCCGAAGTGATGGAGGCCGGCCGGGAGTTCAACCTGGGACTCGAGTGCGGCTCAAAAACTGAGCTGATCGCAACCCTGCCACTGGTGAGCGACGACATGCTGCTGCTGTGCAACGGCGTCAAGGACCAGCCCATGCTGGAGTTGATGTTGCGTGCGCAAGCCATCGGCCAGTCCGTGCTGCCGGTGATCGAGAAGTACACCGAGTTCGAACATGCCCTGCGCATCGCCGACACGCTGGGCATCACGCCACGCCTCGGCGTGCGGGTGAAGCTCTCCACCCGCGGCTCCGGACGCTGGTTCGAGTCCGGCGGCATCGGCTCGAAGTTCGGCCTCACCATGCCGGAGCTCATTCGTCTGGTGCACGAGTTGGAGTCTCGAAACATGGGCGCAAGCCTCGAGCTCCTGCACTTTCACCTAGGCAGCCAGATCGCAGACATCCGCGTGCTGCGCAACGCCGTACGCGAGATCGGCTACATCTATGCTGACTTTCAGGACCGCGGGCTCGATGTGAAGTTCGTCGACGTCGGCGGCGGCCTCGGCGTGAACTACGGCGGCGAGTACGGCGACAACGAATCCAGCGTGAACTATAGCCTGGCCGAGTACGCCAACGGCGTGGTGTTCGCCATGAAGGAGATCTGTGACGAGCGCGACGTGCGCCCGCCGACGCTGCTTTCGGAGAGTGGTCGCGCCTTAACGGCACACCACTCCATGCTGGTGGTGCCCGTGCTTGGTGTGCACCGCCAGGATGCGCAACCGTTGCCGGCCACCAACGAGGACGTGCCGCCTGCGGTGCAGCGCCTGCGTGGCGCGCTGGAGGCGGCTGAGGGTGAGACGTCTGTAGCGAACCTTCTGGAGATCTATCACGACACCCAGGAAGCGCGCGCCGAAGCAGACCAGCTCGCGCGCCTGGGATATCTGAACATCGAAGGCCTCGCGGAAGCAGATGCCTTGTACTGGCACACCTCGCGCATGATTCTGCACGCCCTGAAAGACGCAGATCTGTCGCCGGTGCCGATGGAGCAGCAGCAACTCGAAGAGCGCCTGACCGATCTGTACCTCGGCGATTTCTCTATTTTTCACTCCATACTGGACCACTGGTCCATCGGCCAGATATTTCCGGTGATGCCGCTGCACCGGCTGGACGAGGAACCTGCCCGACGCGGCATCGTCGTGGACCTCACCTGCGACTCGGACGGCAAGATCAGCCGCTACGTGCGCGAAGCGTCCACCAGCCACTGGCTGCCCATGCACGTGCTCAGCCCTGAAGAGCCCTACTACATCGGTGTGTTTCTGGTGGGCGCTTACCAGGAGATTCTCGGCGATTCGCACAATCTCTTCGGACGCGTCACCGAAGTGCACGTGTACGCCAGCGAGGAAGAGGACGGCAACTTCTGGATCGAAGAGCAGATTCCCGGGTTGTCTGTGAAAGACATGCTCGCGCAAGTGCAATACTTCCCGAACGATCTCGACCGGCGCATGACCGAACTCGTGCGCCGCAAGATCGACGGCGGCCACATCCGGCCGAACGAGGGTATGCGGCTGCTCAACTTCTATACGCGCATGTTCGAGGGCAATACTTACTGCGAAGCGCCCTGACTCAGATCGTGTGATTGCAGCCAATCGGCGAGGTGCATGGTCACCTCCGCGGGCTTCTCTTGCGCCATCCAGTGGCCGCAGTCGATGACATGCTCGGTAAGGTCAGGACATCGTTCGCGCATGGGCACCGCCAACGATGACTGCACGGTTTCACAGGTGTAATCGTATCGCCCGTGCAGGAAAAGCACCGGCATGTGCAGTGTTTCCGGTGCCCCGCCTGCGGACTCCGGCCGGTTGTACCGGGCGTTGGCTTCGTGGTTCATGTAGTACGAGTCAGGACCGAAGAATCCGTTACGAGCCAATCCGTCTGCATAGTGGGCAAGCTCCGCTTCGCTGACGACATCATCATCCCGCGGCACCTCGGGCACGACACCCGCGCCACCGAACCAGCCGCCCTGGGTGCGCACGTAGGCGGTGGGTGACGGCTGGCCCAGACCATCGGCATTACCCTTGCGGAACAGGGCGCGCACTACTCCGAGCGGGTCGCTGTCGAACAGCGATGTCGCCTCGCCAAAGGATTCCTCATAGAAGCGCATGTACTCCCACTGGCCTGCGGGAAACTGCGCCTCGGGATACACCGAACGGTCGACCCGGGCGATGACCGGGTGCAGACCACACTCCAACGTGAAGTACGGCACGCACAACCCGGCGACCGCCAGGCAGCGTTCCGGATGATGGCGGGCGATGCTCCAGACGGTGGGTGTACCCCAATCGTGGCCCACCCACACGGCGCGCTCGATGGCGAGCGCATCTGCGAGTTCGAGCATGTCACGGACCAGCTCTTCCTGCGCGTATGCGCTGTGGGATGTATACGTGGAGGAGTCGCCATAGCCGCGCAGATCCGGAGCGACCGCGCGCATACCGTGTTCAGCCATGGCCGGTAACACGTGACGCCACGACAGCGCCCGTTCCGGCCAACCGTGCACGAAGATGATCGGCGGGCCCAGCTCCGGCCCGCAGGCTACGTACGCTGTGCTATGACGGCCCGTACGAACGAGCCCTTCATCAAGCTGCAAACTCAGGCGCGCTCGAACTTCAGATTCAGCTTCATCGTGCCCAGCATGATGCCCGGCTGGTGCAGGAAGTCATTATCCTCGCCGTATTCGAAGCGGCCTACTCGGTCGAGTATCGAATTCCAGGCAACAATTTGCTCCACGCGCGACAAGCTTGCGCCCGGACACACCCTTGCGCCCTGTGAGAACGTGAGGTGGCGCGTGCCCGCCTTGCGGTCCAGGCGCAGATCCTGCGGACACTCCCACTCCTCCGGATCGATGTTGGCCGCCGCCCAGCGCAGGTGCAGGAAGGAGCCCTTCGGCACTTCGACCCCCTGAAACACTTCGTCCTGGCTGGTGATGCGGGTGGACAAACCCTGGGTCGGCGCGCGCAGGCGCATGCCTTCCTCGGTGAAGGCGCGCACCTTGTCGCGGTCTGCCTTGATCTCGTCCCAAACGCCTTCGCGTTCGATGAGCAGTTGCACCTGCTCCGCCAGCGCGTACTGCGTGGTTTCCAGGCCGCCGATGACCATGGCATAGACGACGCCGGCGATCTCCAGATCCGTGAGTTTGCGGTTCAGCGGTGAGTAGGTGACATCCGTGAGGAAGGTAATCATGTCTTCCTGCGGCGACTTGCGCTTGTTGGCAATCAGATCCAGCGTGTAGGCCTTGAACTCATCGAGCACCTCGTGCTGCGAGTCGATCTCCGACTGAGGCAGGACGTTGCGGTGCCCGCTGCCGAAAACAAACGGCTTCACACAGCCATCGCCGTAGTACTTGAGAAGCTTCAGATCCGACAGCGGCCAACCCAGCACGTTGGCCATCACCATCTGCGGCAAGGGCTGGGCGAACTCCGAAACCCACTCTACCGTGCCACGGTCGATCCATCGGTCGATGAGATCGTGCGCGGTGCGACGCACCATATCCTCGTTGCGGCTGGCACCTGGCCCCACCCAGGGGTCGGTAAGTTCCTGGCGGTGTGCTCGCCACATCTCCGGGTTGGGCCGAAGTGTGGTCATGGACGCCATCATTACATTGACCTGTGGCGTTTCGAATGGATCCTTATCTCCCTGGAGCAGCTGCTGCACGAACATGCTGCCCGGCAGCGGAAAGCGGTCCTGATCGCGCACCACGGCAGCGATGTCATCGTGCTTGGTAAGGATGAAGCCGTCGGTGCCCGGCAGAAACCCCTCGCCGGGAATGCGGTGTACCGGTGATTGTTCGTGCAGGATGTCGTAGGCCTCGTACCAGTGTTCCTGCGCACCGGGAGAAAAAAGATCGACGTCGTCGAGGCTCATCGGACAGCGCATGGCGCTGAGTTCATGGTTCGGGCCGTGCTCTGGCATGTCGTCTCCCCTCCGCCCCTGGTCGTGCGCACCCGAAAATATTGTAGTCGGGTACAGTTTGTTTCGTTAGGCTAACCCCACAGCAATGGGGAGGCAACAGCATGGGCATGCACGAACAATTCCGTCTGGATGGCCAGGTGGCCGTTGTCACAGGCGGTGGGCGCGGCATCGGCCGGGGCATCGCCCTGGCATTAGCCGACTGCGGTGCCGACGTGGTCGCCATCGCCCGGCGTCAGGACGATGTAGACGCCGTCGCCAAAGAGGTGGAGGCACGCGGACGACGTGGTCTCGGCATCTCGGCAGACGTTCTGGACTGGTCGCAGATTCCCGCAGCACTGGATCGGGTGGTCGCCGAGTTCGGGCGGCTGGACATCATGGTGAATAACGCCGGCGGCAATCTCGACCGGCAGATGCACGCGTTGCCAGAGATCTCCATCGACAAGTTTGACGAGCAACTCAACCTCAACATGAAGAGCAAATTCTGGGGTTCGCAGCAGGCCGCCATGCGCATGCAGGACGGCGGCAGCATCATCAACATCATCTCCATCGCCGCACACAAACCCTCACCGGGTTTCGGCGTCTATTCCGCCGCCAACATGGGCATGATCAGCATGACGCGCACCCTGTCGGTAGAGCTCGCGCCTCGCGGCATCACGGTGAACTGCATTGCTCCCGGCGTGATCGTCACCGACATGCTGGTGGAGACCATGAAGATGGGCGAGGATCAGGCGAAGGATATGTTCGCCTCGCAGATTCCGCTGGGCCGCACCGGCACGCCGGAAGACTGCGCCGCCGCAGCGGTGTTTTTCGCCTCGCCAGCAGCGCGATGGATTACCGGCCAGTTTATCGACGTCGCCGGCGGCCAGCCGAACTGAACTGGTTCAGCCGACGACTGGTAGGTTCCAGCAGGTGTGCATCTCGCCCACGGTGAGGGCGCCGAGTTTCGGCTCGGCGCCGTCAGCGAGACGAATCCCCGGCAACACCTCCAGCAGCGCCATGCTCGCCGTCACCGCCGCATCGCGGGTGATCGCGTAGCGCGAACGCGGCCGATCCTCCGGCACCGCGGGGTGCTTCGAGGGTTTGCCGAGACCAAAGGCAATGCCGGTGGCCAGCCCATCGGCACGGTACTGTCCGCGCGGCTCCCTCTGACACAGATCCCGCCGGTCGACGATGAATCGGTCCGGGTCGTTGAATACCCGTGGATCACGGTTCGCCGCAGCCGCCGAACACAGCACCAGCGCTCCTTCCGGCAGCAGCCTGCCGAACCGTTCCACCTCATGGCGGGCATAGCGCCACGCGGATAGAACGGGCGTGCTGTGCCGCAGCGTTTCAAGGTAAGCCAGCTTCATCAACCGCCGCTCTGACGACGCCGCCTCGAAGGCTTGCCGATCGATCAGCAGTTGCCGCCAGAGGTTGGCGAGCGCCCCGTGCAGGGTCTCGTGATCGCGCTCCAGCAGGGTTCTTACCACATCGCGCGCGCTCAGGTCCGCCGCCTCGCCGAGCATGGCGGAGACGAGATCATCCCCCGGCGTTGCACGGCGCTGGGCAAGCACCGGCTCCACGAGCCGTTCGAGTTCAGCGAGCGCCGCGAGGCCATCCTGCTGCAGCTTCGGATTCCAGCTGACACCACGCTGCGCGCGCCAGAATGCCGCTGCAAATGCATCGCGCTGCCCTTCCGCCAGCGCCAGCATCTCCGCCAGCAGACGAAGCGGCAACGCCGCAGCAAAGTGCCGTGCAAGATCGCCGCCGCCCGCCAGCGCCTCGGCCAACTCGCGCGCGATGGCTTCGGTACGTTCGTCTGTCAGCCGCTCTTCCACGCGCTGCACGGCGATGGCGTCGTTAAAGTCGCGGCCATAGTCTTCCAGGCCGTAAAACCAGGTCTTAGGCCGCGTTTCGAAATTCGCGTCATCCGTGAAGATGCTCGTTGCGTCGTCGTAGCGCGTGATCCAGTAGCGGTTACCGAGCCAATCGCGGTAGCAGGGATAGTGCTCGCGCAGGATTCCCAGCACCGGGTACGGATCGGTGCGATACGCCTCGGAGACGAGCATGCGCGGCTTGATCTGCTCTGTGCTCTCACCTACCCGCTCGCGCTGATACACCTCATACGTGCGGTAACCCCCGTCGCGTGTGCTCGTGCGACGACGCACGGCCACACCATTGCGGCCCGCGACGCCTGCCTGTTCAGCGCTCAAGATCGAACTCCAACCACAGATCACGCACCGAAACGATGCCCATGGGCGCCGGTTTCACGCCATCGATGTCCCGCGGCATGCGCGCCTCGCAGATGCGCACGTTGCGCATGGTTTCAGCGAGGATCTTCGAGCCCTCCACCGTTTCCTGGTGTGAGATCCAGGCGCCCGGGCACAGGTGAGGGCCAACGCCGAATGCCATGTGGCTGCAACGCCCTTCGCTGCGATAACCGCTGCGCAGGAGCTTGCCGTAGTAAAGATCGTCGCGAAAAATGTTGAAGCGCTCCGGCTCCTTGAAGACCCGCTCGTCGTGGTTGGCGCTGAAATCCACCATATTCATCAACGATCCGGCCGGCACGTGCACCCCGTGCATCTCGATGTCGAACGAATTGTGCCGCGGCTGGCCGCCGATGGACGAAGAATGGCGCAGCATCTCGTGGAACGCGCGGTCCCAGTTCTCTTCGTCGTTCAACACCGCTTCAAACTGTTCCGGGTGGCGCAGCAGCAGGCACCAGAGATTCATGATGGCGCCGCGGGTGGTTTCACCACCGCCGCCGACGATCAAGGCGATGTTGGAGGTGATTTCTTCGGTGGAAAGGTAGTCACCATCCACTTTGCTTTCGCAGAGCTTGGTGATGATGTCCTTACTGATCGGATTGCCCTCCTCGTCATATAGGAAGGTCGGCTCCTTGCGCCGCGCCTCGACGATACCCGCCACGTAGTCTTCGAGGTGCTGCCGTGCTTCGAGCCCTTGTTTGTGGGTCTCTGAACCGCCGAGGCCGCTCATCATGGAGTTGTACCAATAGTAGAAGTCGCTCTGTGCCTCCTTGGGAAAACCGAGCACCTCGCACACCACACGGATGGGAAACTCGTTGGCAAACGCATGCCCCAGCTCAACAGTGCGTACCCCGTCACGGTCAACCACGTACTCCGAACCGGCTGCGGCCATGTCGTCCCACGCGCTGATCATCTCCCGCGCCAGGCGCTGGATGGACGGCACCCTGAGCTGCAGAGACTTGCCTACCAGATGCTGTCCGTAGAGGTTGCGGCGACGGCGATGCTCGACACCGGAGAGCTCGAGTTGGGTGTTGCCAAGCACGCCGCTGGAGCTGCCTTTGGGAATGGTGTTAAAACCCTCGTCATCGAAGTAACACTCGGAGATGTCTTCGTAGCGGGTTACCCAATAACAGTTGTGCAGTTTGTCGTGATACACCGGGTAGTGATCGCGAAGGATGCGGTAGTATGGGTAGGGATTGCGAAAGAACTCGGGCGTGTCGAAAATGCGCGGGTCGATCAACGGCGTTCCATCCGGCGCGGTGCCCATGTCTACCGCCTGACCCTCGGGCATGAACGGAAATTCGGCGGCGCCCACCTCGTTTTCCAGCGCCAGATCGTCGATAAAGGACGCCATCGCTTGCCTCCCAAAAAATTGTAGTCAGATACACTTTTCCGTAGACTAAACCTTCGTTCTGGCTGTGGCAACGCACCTCCATGACCTTCGTAATCACCAACGCTTGCGTAGACGTTCTGGACAAATCCTGTGTGGAAGTCTGTCCGGTGGACTGCATCCTCGCGGACGATGAAGACCGCATGTGCTACGTGGAACCGAACGACTGCATCGACTGCGCCGTGTGTGAAGCTGCCTGCCCAGTGGGCGCCATCTTCAAGGACACAGACGTGCCTGCGGAAAGCGTCGCCTTCACCGCCATCAACGCACTGTGGTTCGAAGACAAGAATGCCGCCCGCGCCGAGGTTGATGCGTTCATGGAGACAAATCCGTCGCTGAGCCTGTGAACACCCAGAAAGCGCTCACGGCAAACCAGCAGGAACGTCGCCAGCGCATTCTGGACGCAACCCGCGAGTCGGTTGCCAAGCACGGCTACGAAGGCACCATCATGCGCGATGTCGCGGTCGCCGCCGGTGTTTCTCCCACGACGATCTACAACCTGTACAACACCAAAGACGAACTGATGTTCGAGGCGTTGCGCGAACGCGTTTCAGATGGTCTGCGGGAGACCGAGCGCAGAATTTCGAAGCCCGGATTCGATCGGCTCATCGGCCAACTCGCCACCTCGGTGGCGCAGACACGCGCAGAACCGGCCTACGCTGAAGCCATCGTGCGCGCGCTCAACCGCGCGCAACCCAACGAGCCGATCATCGACATTTTATACCTGAACACCGAACAGGCTGTGCTGACCTCGCTGAAGGCCATGCAGGAACACGGAGACCTGCGCGCAAACGCCAATATGCACACGCTGGCCCGTTCGCTGGTAGCATCCTTCTGGGCCGGCTACGGCCTCTGGAGCAAAGGCCTGCTGCCGCTGAAGATGCTGGAAGACGAGTTGACCCGCGGCTACCTGAGCGCACTATTGCCAGTAAGCAAAGGCCCCGCTACGCAACGCATCGAAAAGTTGCTGGGCCCGCTCCTCTGACCGAGCCCAGCGCCAACCATCCCTACCAGGGGTGGATCTCGCCGTTCCACTTGTAGAAATTGCCGGAATCCGCCTTGGTCGTCTTCGCCACCACCTCGCGAATGCCGCTGGCACTCTCCTCGGCAGTAATCTGCGCATGCGGACCGCCCATGTCGGTCTGCACCCAACCCGGATGCATCACCGTGATGGTGATGGGGTCATCCTTCCAGTCGATGGCCAGCGCCTGCCCGACCTTGGACAGCGCCGCCTTGGTGCTGGAGTAGATCAACATGCCGCCCATCGGCCAGGTGGACGCTGCGAGCTGACTCGACAGCAGCATCAGGTGGCCATTTCCAGACGCCGCAAGATTGCCCTTGAACGCACGCGCAACCAGGGTCGGGCCGATGGTGTTCACATCGAGCGTACGATGCCACTCGGCAATATCGACGTTGTCGAGCGCTTGCGCCTGACCGCCCGTCACGCCGGCACACACGATGATCGCATCGATCGCCCCGCCACCAATTCGCGCCGCAGCCGCGTCGATGGACGGAAAGTCGCCTACATCAAGCTGCTCCACTCGCACATTGTCAGCCTCAGACGCCAGCGCATCGAGCTGCTCCGCCGCTCCGGTATCGCGCACACACGCGATCACATCATCTCCGAGCCCCGCATACTGCCTGGCAAGCTCCAGACCAATCCCCCGACTCGCACCCACGATCATCACTGTCGACATGACTTACTCCCTGACTCACTGATTCAAAACGCCAGTTCACCATCACCAGCCGCCCTGCGCAACGGCCAAACCCAACATCACCGGCACCCCGGCACCTCCTCCGGCGAAATCAACCGATGCCGCCGCCACCCGACACTGAGCAACCAACTACGCGCCGGCGACACCTCCGCCAACCGCCCAGGCGGGCCTGGGTCCCACCCACGCTTCCAACCATCGAACCACACCGCCGAACTCAGCCCATCAAACCGCACCGGCGGCCTGCGCCCATGGCGCTCACGAAAGTGCTTCCTGGCATTGAGCAACACATACGCCAGCGCATGCCGCACCTCTTTCGGCGTTTTCAGCGCCCGCATGTGATAGCGCTCCTTCAGCACCGGCCCTGACCGACCAAACACCCGATTCACCGCCCGCGCAAAGCGCGCGCCAAGGCTCTTCATGCCGCAACCGAGCTTGTCGGCATCGTCTGCCTCGATGAGCAGATGCACGTGGTTGTGCTGCACCGAGTAGTGCACCACCCGAAAGCCGGAACGATGCACACACATGCCGAGCGTGGTGCGAAACGCGCGAATGAACCGCCCCGTGCGCAGCCCCG
>JAUIED010000128.1 GCA_030428905.1 Gammaproteobacteria bacterium | reverse complement strand
CTTAGTATAGTTTCTAGTTCTGAAACCTACCGCGGGTTTTCAGATTTGGTTGTCGCAAAGCATCACGCCGAGGGCGAAGCAACCAAACGACCGTCGTTGGATCGTGGCGGGCGTGTCGAAGGTGGTTCTTCAATCCCGAAGCCGAAGGAAACAGCGTAGAAGTGTAATCCCTCGGTATTTTGAAACGTCGGTGGGTAGAGCTGGTATTGAGGCTGGAGGCTGTGTGCCGGCTTTGTGGTTACTCCCAGTTCAGCAGTCTTAGGATTCTGCCGATGAGAATATTGATCTTTAAAAGTATTTTCTCCGTTCCAGAGAGTTGAAGGATGTTGTTTTCGGTTAGCTGTATTGCTACATCTTTCCATACTGTAATCCAAGCAAGCGTCTGAACCTTGCGTCCGGTCATGGCGGTGATGGCGTTGGTGCACCAGCATCTTTGATTAGTGGTGGCGATATGTAGTTCTGAGAAACCCATGAACTCCATGGCTGCGTTGTGCTCAGCCTTGGCCAACACCAATACGTTTGGGCGTTTGGCGGTCACGCAGGAGACTACGATGTGCTGGAAGAGTGCGTAGATAACTTTGCTTGATAGGCCTTTGGCGAGGTGCAGTTCGGAGATTTCGACCGTTTGGTGTTTATCTGGAAAGCCGACATTTGTTGTTTCACGGGCATCCAACAAGTAAGTGTCATCCCGGGTAAGCAGGCGGACGCGAGCCGTGGCAACGGGTTTGCCATTGAATCCACTTAACAAGATCCGGCTCTTGAAGTCGATATCGGAGAGTTCGTTTGTTGCGTTCCCGTCTTGGTTTCTGAGAGAGATCACGGCCAATATGTCGTCCTGTGATCTAATGTCTCGGAAAAAGAGGCCTTTTGTCGTTTTTTGCCTACTGTTTTTTACTTCTCCGGTTGCTTGAATTCCTTTCTCAGTGAAAAGGGTTAGGTATTCATCTATCAGTAGTGTTGACCGTGGAGAGATGTCAATGATTTTTGCCCCAACCCGAAGATGCTCCCGGCCATTCGCAGACCCGATCTCGACCCGGGCAATTCGTGCGGACACTACGGTCGACCCAATCAGTGGAAAGCTCAGGGTTAGGTCTAGTATCGAATTTTGCAGAAGGAACTTATTGGACAAGCTCGTCTGAAGTAAGAGGCCAGACTCGCTAATGTCTATTGCGGTAAAGTAGATAAACTCGTTGAAAGAAAGCGGGCTTGGTGCAACCCCAACAGGGAGAAATGTTGACGGACACAACCATCTTTGTGCGGTTCGTCGATCTTCGTCGACCAAAGGCTCTTCGGTGGGCTGTGCCGAGAATCGAATGCCGGCAATCGCCTTGTCGGACGACTTGCTGACTAAGACTCCGTCCAGTTGGGCCCTGTTGCCGTTGATAACAAGGCCGAGACCTAGAGTCGTTCCAATGTCCATGTCACAGACGTCCCGACTTGCGACTTCGATGCCCAGCGGGCTCAAGGTCGATACCGGGATTCCGCCGATTGTTGGACTACCGTCGGACGGTCTGATATCGACGGTAACTCGGAGGTTGCGCTCCAGATATGCTGGTGTTATCTGATTGTGGACAGCCGAGTTTGGGGTCGTATTTTGCATGAATGTTATGAGTATCAAGCCGGCTGCTAGTGGAAAACCTTCGCTCTAGGTTTCCCTCTTTTCACGCTCACTGAAGTCGTTCGATCTTGAGCATGCGAGAGCATTTTTCTTAGCAATGTGGAGCCCTCGAGTTCTTTAGCATGATAGCTCCAGTACAAGTCATCCTGGTGGTTGGTGTCAATCGGGGTTAGTGCTTGAGGTGCGAACTGATAGGGATGTGTTGGTGGATTTTGCCGTGGAGTACGTGCACCGACGCAACAGGCAACCTAACGGGAAGCGACCGACATCGACCGCTTACAGTCGAACAGCTAGCCGTCGCAGTCTTTCGAAGACTTCTACAATCCTAGGTCCGGAGGCTTTTCGACGTATATCGCATGCGTTTGGACCTGTGATCTGTTGAGTCGATGTCACTATGGCGTGTCTAGCGTGGCTAGATCAAACGGTTTAAAAAGGCTTGGCTTAACAGCGCTGATCAGCGCTTGCATTGGTTCGCCACCACTCGAACCTCCACGCGGGCGCCATCCACTGCCAGTTCGGAAACCCCGATTGCGGTCCATGCAGGATACGGTTCCTTGACGAACTCATCCTTGACCTGCATGAAAGCCTGCAGGTTTGCTTTGAGGCCCACGTGGTAGGACGTAATCTCGATGATGTCTGCGTAGTCGAGACCTGCGGCTTGGAGTACCTTGCCCACGCTCTTCCAGGCGTTGCGAAATTCTTCCTCCGCAGATTCAGGTATGCCGTTGGTGCCTGAGCCGATTTGACCGGAGCAGAGAAGCAGTCCGTTGGCACGAGCAGCATGTGCGAAGTGGAAGTTCTCATACAGTGCCCGATCCGAGTCGGGGACTACGATGTCGTGAGCCATGTTTGCTGCCTTGGTCGTGCGAGGGTGGCGAAGGATGATACCGTTCTCGGATGGTTCATCGGTAGCAGAACGAATGTCATTGCAAATTGGATCGCGGGTGTCTGTTTCTCCCGCGGAACGGCAAACAATGTTGGAGTTCGCGGTGCAGACTGCGCGGGCCGCCGGAGCGGTTGTTTTGCCGCACTTTCGAGGTGAGCTCGAGATCCAGAACAAGCTGCAGGGTGTGGAGTTCGATCCGGTCACGCAGGCCGATAAGGCCGCGGAGGTTGTCATTCGTGAGCGGATTTCTGCCCGATATCCCAGCCATGGCGTGTTTGGCGAAGAGTTTGGCCTGGTGCAGGGAGATGGGTTGACCTGGGTGGTCGATCCCATTGATGGCACCAAATCGTTTATGGCCGGGATGCTGCACTGGGGAGTGCTGATAGCGCTTTTTGATGGCGTGGAGCCCATTCTCGGTGTCATGCATCAGCCGTTCACGGGTGAAATATGGGCTGGGGCCGGTGATTCGGCCTGGTATGAGCATGCGGGTCGCAGGGTTGCGCTGCGCACGCGTCAGGGGGTGGGGCTGGGTGATGCGGTGCTGGCAACCACCAGCCCGCGCTTTCTTCGCGATGCGAGCGAGCGTTCCCGTTTTGCTGCTCTGGAGCGTCAGGTGAGGCTGTCGCGATATGGAGGCGATTGTTACCTGTATGCAAGTCTTGCCATGGGCCTGGTGGATCTTGGGGTTGATGGCACCTTGAGTGCCTATGACATCCAGCCACTCATTCCGATCATTCGTGGAGCTGGCGGGGTCGTTACACTCTGGGATGGTGGAGATCCGAGCCTCGGTGGATCGGTTCTCGCAGCGGGATGTCCGGCGCTCCACCGCCAGGCGCTGGAGATACTAGGCGGTCCCTAGGGGGCGGTGGCTGAGTGGCACCAACGGTCTAGATAATTTACAAATAGGGTAAATTAATAGACAAAAATGTGACACAATTCCCGGTGTAATCGACCTGGGGATGAACCCCACAGTAGTATTTTCCCGGCTTGCGGCGTAGGACACGTCGAGGTCGGCTTTTGGGGGCATTGAGGCGCTACATGTCTCAGGAAACGTTGATTGCCATTCTTGTCGTCATCCTCACTGTGATGGTGATCTGGCAGGTTGTTGCTAAGCGGCGCAAGCCGCACCCGCGAAACACTGCGCGCCCGCGTAGCCGTCGGATGGAGGACTTCGAGCGTCCGGTGTTTGGCAGTGCGGTGGACACGGGTCCCAATCGCCCTGAGGGCGATGGTACGCTGTTTGAGTTGGCTCCAAAGCAACAGCCAAAGGCTGCTGCGGCAGAGAGCGCCGATTCGCCCGTCGAGACTCTGGAATCGGGCCGTGAGTCCACGATCCTGCGCGCCGTCGAACACGGTCGGGAAGAGGTGGAGCCGGTGGAGGTTGAGGGTGGCCAGCGCCTCGATGTGGCTGATGAGCTTGAAGTGTTGGGCGTGGAGGCTGCCTTCAGGGCGCAAACCGGCGTCGACGAGATCGAGCAAGAAAATAGCGACCTGCAGATACGCTTGGAGCAGGCGCTGCAGGAGCGAGAGGCACTCAGCGAGCGGGTAGATCTTCTTGAAGAGGCGCTGCAAGCAGCCAAAGAGGATGAGTCTACATCGAAAGCGCTGCGTGAGGTGTTGCACGAGCAAGCTGCAGATCTTGATCAGGTTCGAGCTGATCTTGGTGCTTCGGGCGAACAGATGCAGAGCCTTCGCGATGCGCTGGAAGACATGCGCGAGCGAGCTGCAGATGCGGAAAAAGCGCTCGCCGAACGAGAATCAGCGATCGATCAGTTGAACGTTGCTCTAGAGGAGCAGAAGTCGGCGCTGGCCAGGGCGATGGACGCCAGGCGGTCCGATGAAACGCTAATGGGCTCTGCGCGCGCAGAAATTCAATCGCTGATCGACGCGGTGGCATCCCGCGATAAGCTTGTAACGCAAACACGCAACGAGCTTCTGGAATCACAGCAGGAGCGAAACGCGCTTGACACTGAGCTGAGGAGCCAGGGAGAGACCATTGAGGACCTCCAGAGGGAAGTAGGCTCGCTCGTCAGCGCCTTGGAAGCGGCAAATGCCGAGAGTGCTGCGAATAGCGAGGAGCTGGCGAAGTCCCGTCAGGAGGCGTCGTCGTTGTTTGGGCTTGTCGAGCAGCGAGACCTCAGCATGCAGCAGCTGCAAGGTGAGGTGGGCCGGCTGACCACTGCGTTGCAGGCGGCGAACCGTGATAACGCAGCTCTGGAGGAGACGCGTTCGCAGGTGCAGTCGCTGATGGCGAACGTCAGTGAGAGGGACGAGCAGGTGCAGTCCGCGCAAAACGACGCAGAGCAATTGCGTCAGGAACTCGTGGCGCTCCGTGTGCGTCATGATGAGGCCAGTACGGATCTGGAGAACACCCGCGCGCAGGTGGCCTCTCTCACGGAAAGCGTCAGCGATCGGGAAGCGCGGATACAGGCCGCGCAAAGCGATGCTGATCAGTTGCGAGAGGAAGTTGCAGCGTTGCGGGTGCGGGGCGAGGAAGCTGCAGCGGCCATGGATACCTCGCGGGAGCGAGTGGAACGCCTCCTTGGAGAGCTTGAACAACGCAACGGCACCATCGACAGCCTGCAGGATGAGATCGGCAAGCTGACCGACGCCCTTGAGGAATCCAATCAGAGCAGCCTCGACCTCGAAGCATCACGGCAGGCGCTGGATGTGGAAACTCGTAATCTGCGGCGCGCACTTGCCGAACGAGATGGCGTGCTTGCTGCACGCGAGTCTGCGGTTGCAGAGCTGCAGTCTGCCAACGCGGCGTTGATAGAGCGGTCGCAGGAGTTGCAGGCACAGCTCAAGGGGGCCGAAGCGGCGATTGCCGAGGCGGAATCACATCAGGATGCGTTGGCGCTGGAAGTAGGTCAGAAGGAAAGTGTGATCGAGCAGCTGCAGGCGGGCTCGGAGAAGCTGAAGGAGCGGGCGCGCAACGTAGCGGCTCAGTACCGGGAAACTTCGCAGGCACTGGATGCCGCGGAAGGCCGGGTGACGAAGCTCACCGGAGAGCTGCAGGAGCGCACGCAGTCGTTGGATGAAAGCAGGTTGCAGCGGGAGTCGGTTGCGGGTGAGCTTGCCGAACTTCAGGCTGTGTACAAGATCACGGCCGACAGGCGGCAACAGGCTGAGCATCAGGTTACTCAGCTTGGCGAGGAAGTGCGAAAGCAGTCCAAAGCTCTGCATGATCGACAGCAGCAGGTTGATGCCCTGCAGAGTCAGCTGGACGAAATGAGCGGCAGATATGAGCAGGCCGCAGAAAAGCACCGACAAGCCGAAGAGCAGGCCAGGCGCCTGGCGGTGGAGCTGCGCGATCGCGATCGTACCGTCACACAGGTTGAAGAGTCTGCAGACGCTCTGATCTCACAGCTACGTCAGGTCGGTGAGGAGAGCGAACGACGGCTGGCGTCCCTCTCGCAGGTCAAGACCGAGTTGCTGGCCTTGCAGGACCGGCGCGACCAGCACGGCGAGCCAGAGGACCTCACCGTCATCAAAGGTATTGGTAAGCGAAAACAACTGCGGCTCAACCTCCTGGGTGTGAGCACGGTGGAACAGATCGCCAACCTCGACCGGCAGGAAGAACGATGGCTGGATCGCGTGCTCGCGCTTGAGGGAGAGATCAGGAGGCGGGGCTGGAAAGCGCAGGCGAGGCGGATTCTCGACGCCAGGGATGAGGCCCAGGACGAGGACTAGAGGCTTGCCGGAAGCGTTCTTGACGTACCCGCCAGTGGCGTTCACAGTGCGCGTGCCGTAAGCCCAGCCTCAGCACCTATGACGACCCATCCCGCCGACATTGTTGTGGTCGGAAACAACTCTGACGATCCGTTTGCCATCGATGTGGCATATGCCCTCGGGCAGGCAGAGGACATCGCAGACCTCATCAGCATGAAGACGTTTGCCAACTCTGAGTTCTGCCCGCGCTTCATCTCTGATGAAAACGACCTGGGCAACATCGGCCGTGGGCTCACCGGCAAGACCGTGGTCATCGTCAGCACCACCAGTCACGTGGTGAGCCGGCAGAATCTCGCCATGCGTAACATGCTGATCGCCCGTGCCGCCAAGGAAAACGGTGCAAGCGACGTGATGCTGGTAGAGCCGGATCTGTTCTACAGCGCTCAGGATCGGGGGCCGCATGCTGAACTTGGGGCCACGACACATCCGCGAGACAAGCACGACCTGAAAAAGTTTGATGGGCAGCCGTTTACCGCGCACCTGTATGCGCAGATGCTGAAACTCGCCGGTGTCGACAGCGTGGTGACGGTGCACAACCACTCCTACTCCGTGCAGAAGATGTTCTCCAACGTCTTCAATCAGCGCTTTCACAACCTCATTCCGTATGAGATCTACACGGACTATCTGAACAATTCAGACATCGTGACCTACGGTGCTGAGGGTGAAGGGTTGGCGCTGTGCGCGCCAGATAAGGGGGCGCGGGATTTTGTGCAGGAGATGTATCGCCGGTTGAACCTGCCGAAGGCAAAGTTCGTGCTGCTGGACAAGGAGCGAAGTGGTGAGCGCAGCGTGGATATCAAGCTGCACGACGAGAGCGAGCACACAGCAGAAGATATTGTCGGCCACGATGTGGTGCTGTTCGACGACATGGTGCGCACCGGCTCCACGGTAGTGAAGTCCTGTCAGTTCCTCAAGCAGATACGCCTGGGCAAGATGGTGTTTGCCGTCACCCATTTCTACGCAAGCGATGAGGGCCGCGAGAAGATGGCCAACACGGCCATTGATGAGATTCTCACGCTCAACACCCTGCCAACGGTGCTCAATCGCGATGTGCAGGGCAGGCTGCGTAAAAAGATGGTGGTGCTGAAAATCGAGAAGTGGCTGGCCAAGAACGTAGGCCGTGTGTTGGGGCTTGCGGCGGCGCCAGATGAAAGTCTCTATCAAATCGACATGTCGTCGAAGAATCCACGGTTCAAGCGAAAGATCTGGTCGAACGACCAGCTACCGAGCCTGCGCGACGAGTGAACGTATCGCGGCGTGCTTGGCTGCGAGGCGGCGTGTCCGCCGCGTGGCTGGCAGGCCTGTGCAGACTGCACGCTGATACATCGGATCATCACCTTCAGCCCGTGATGGATGCGGCCAGTGGCCTGCCGCTGCTGCGCTTGCCGCCGGAGTTCACCTACACATCGTTCAGTTGGGCGGGCGATACCATGCAGGGTGGGGCGGTTACTCCAGCGCGGCACGACGGCATGGCTGCATTTGCCGGAGCTGGTCGCAAGGAGGTAGTGCTCCTTCGCAACCACGAGCAGTTCGTCATGCCCCAAATTCAGGGGAAACGCGTGCCCACGTACGATGATTTCTCTGACGAGGCGGCTGGTCTGCCGGGCTTCGGCGGCGGCGTGACGGCTGTCAGGCTGCGGGGTGGACAGTTCGTGGGCGCGAAGGCGGCGTTGGCCGGTACGGCAGTGAACTGTGCGGGTGGGCCGACACCGTGGGGGAGCTGGCTTACCTGCGAGGAAGTGGTCATGCGTGCCAGCCGCGCTGGCGCCAAAGATCATGGCTATGTGTTCGAAGTGCCCATCAAAGGCAGGGCCAGCGCTCAACCCATCAAAGCGATGGGGCTCTTTCGTCACGAGGCAGCGGCCGTGGATCCTCGCACCGGCATCGTCTACCTCACTGAAGACAATGGCATGCATTCCGGCCTGTACCGGTTCCTGCCCACAGATCCGCGGCCGCGGGTTGGTGCGCTTGAAGCTGGTGGTGTTCTGCAGATGCTGAAAGTCCGCGGCGCACCGTTGGCAGACCTTGGGACAGCTGCTACGGGTGATGTGTTCGATGTGGAATGGGTGAGCATCGCAGAGCCCGATGCCGACCCTGAGGGCTTCGTCTCCGATGGCCCGGGCGCCGGCATAGTCGGTACCGGCAAGTCCGGACCCTATTTGCAGGGTGAGGCGTTGGGGGCCGCCCGTTTCCGGCGCTGCGAAGGATGCTGGCAGCAGGACGGGCTCGTGTACTGGTCCGACACTGCCGGCGGTGCGGTGGAGGGAGGCACTATCTGGTGCTACGACCCGGCGGCTGAGCGCCTGTTGTGCTTCTTTTCTTCGCCCGCTTACTCGGTTGCCGATGCGTTGGACAACATTACGCTGTGCGCGAGCGGTACCGTACTCGCCTGCGAGGATAATCTCGGATTGGTGGACGCCATGGGCGTCGTCACCCAACCACCGCGCCTGCTTGGCATCGGCAGGGCGGAGCGGGTGACCGTACTCGCGCAGAACAACGTCGTCATTGAGACGTCGATGCCGGGTAAGCCGCATATTGAGCCGGCGGACTATCGGGGATCGGAGTGGGCGGGAGCGGTGTTCGCGCCAGATGGACAAACGCTCTACGTCAACATTCAGTCGCCGGGCATCACCTTTGCCATACGAGGCCCCTGGTCGCGGGTCTGATCTCGCCAGTCTGAGATGACCTGTAGCAGGAGCTTGCGCTCGGCGTTCTTTACTCGGTCTTCCAGGCTCTGAACCGTGTCGTGCTTGCGGACGGGAACAGTCACCTGCCCGACGATCGGTCCAGCGTCGTAGTCGGCTGTGACGATGTGCACGGTGGCGCCGGTGGCCGTGTCACCCGCTGCGAGCACCGCCTCATGCACGCGTCGACCGTAGAAGCCCTGGCCTCCGTACTTGGGCAGCAATGATGGGTGGGTGTTGATGATGCGGCCAGAGAAGGTCTCAAGCACCTGCGGCCCAAGGCGCTTCATGTAGCCTGCAAGCAACACGAGGTCTACCTCAGCGCTCACAAGCGCCTGTGTTATGGCCTGGTCGCGCGCTTCGTCGTCTGCATGGGTGGTGCTGCTGATGTGGAGCGTGTCGATCCCATGTTGTCTGGCGCGCTGCACGGCGCCCGCGTTGCTGTTGTTGCTGATCACCAGCCGCACGCAAGCGTCTATCTCCCCACTTACACCGGCATCGAGCACGGCCTGCAGCGTGGAGCCTTCGCCTGATGCCAGCACACCGAGCTTCACGCGCCGGCAATCCGATAGATGGCTGTGTGCAGGATGTCAGTGGTTAAGGTGTCGCCGCGCTGGTAGCGAATCAGCAGGCGCACGAATTCGTGTCCCTTCTTGCGCCACTTCTCCAGTGGAGCGCCCTGCACGGTGATGTCTTCACCCACGCGCACAGCGGCGCGGTGGTGTATCTCGCTGCCCACGTGAATCCACGCCGGCATCTCGAACTGCCGGGTGAGCACGGAGTTGGCGGTGGATAGCAGCCAGTGGGGGTGCACGTACTCGCGCCACAGTTCGGCGTCGTCGGATACGTGCGCTGCGTACTCGGCGTTTCGCTCAGCGTCGGTGTGCCACAGCCATGGATCGAAGGGCCGGCCGGCTTCGATGGTTTCCCAGGTGATCAGCGTGCGCTCCGGCGCAACCGGTACGTTGGAGAACACGGTGTGGTCCTGCGCTGACCCTGCATCATTGTGCACATCGAGCGTCGCGAGAAGGGTGCCCTGGCCGTTGCAGCAGGTGTAGCCTGAATCGGCTTCGCCGATCTCAAGCCAGTCGCCGTGGTAGGCAGGCTTCAGGAACCGCACGCTGGCGGTGCTGTCGGCCAGGTAGCCCGGAGTTGCCACGGCGCGCATCATGTAGCCATACACGGCAACCCCCGGCACCAGCGCGCCGGTAAAGCCCAAACGCTGGGCGATATCGTCGCTGTGGATGCGGTTCTCGCTCTCTTCGGCGTGGTTTTCGGCTTGCACTCTATGCATGGTCGGCATTCTAACCGTAGGCCTGCGCGGGCAGCCAGGTAACCAGCGCCTCCCAGTTGAAAATCATGATCAGGCCGATGAGCTGCAGAATGATGAAGGGCACAACCCCGCGATAGATCGTGCTCACATCGATACCCTCCGGCGCTACCCCCTTCAGGTAGAAAATGGCGAATCCCACGGGTGGCGTGAGAAAGCTTGTCTGCAGACACACGGCGAACAGCACGGTGAACCACACCGGGTCGAAACCGAGGTTGGCGACCACGGGCGCCACCAGCGGCAGCACGATCAGGGTGAGCTCGATCCAGTCCAGGAAAAAGCCGAGCAGGAACGTCGCGAGCAGGATGCACACGACGATACCGGTGGCCTCGAAAGGCAGCCCGAGCAGAGCGCGCTCGATAAGGTGGTCGCCGCCCAGCCCCCGCAGCACCAGTGAAAACGCGGTGGCGCCCAGGAGCACGGCAAAGATGAACGCCGTGGTGCGGGTGGTCTCCTGCAATACGTCCACCCACTCCCCGCGGGTGAGGGAGCCTTTCACCAGCGCCAGCAGCAGAGCGCCTGCTGCGCCTACACCGGCTGCCTCCGTCGGGGTGGCCAGGCCGAAGAAGATCGAGCCGAGTACCGCCAGTATGAGAAACGCGGGCGGCAGCATGGCGCGGCCGAGATCGGCCAGGGCACGCCAGTCCATGGGTGGTGCTTTGGCTGCCGGTGCGGCTTCGGGTTTCAGCAAGCCGTACAACAGCAGGTAAGCCACATACAGGGCGCTCAGCAGCAGGCCGGGGAACACCGCGCCCATGAACAGGTCGCCCACGCTCATGGCCATGCGGTCGGCCATCAGCACCAGCATGATGCTCGGCGGGATGAGGATGCCGAGGGTGCCCACGGCGCACACGGTACCGCTGGCGAGGGTTTTGTCGTAGCCGTTCTGCAGCATCACCGGCAGGCCGAGAAGCGCAAGCAGCACCACGGATGCGCCGATGATGCCGGTGGTAGCAGCGAGCAGCACGCCGATCAGCGTGACCGTTACGGCAAGGCCTCCGCGCAGGCCGCCGAACAGCCGCGCGAAGCTCGTCATGAGGTCCTTGGCGATACCGGAGCGATCGAGCAGCAGGCCCATGAGAATGAACATGGGTAGCGCCACCATCACCCAGTTCTCCATGACGTTCCAGATGCGGTCCACGGCAATGGAGGTGTAGTGCCAGTCGAGGCCGGTGGGTAGGCCCAGGTCCACTTCCAGAACGATGGCGAGCGCGGTGAACAACACCGAAAGCCCACCGAGAATCCAGGCGACGGGAAAGCCGGTGAACACCAGTGCGATGAAGCTTGCGAACATGAGCACGGCGAGTATCTCGTTAACGGGCATCGTCGTGTGCTCCAAAGAAGAGGAATGCCCACACCCGTGACAATCTGGCGATCACGGCGAGCAGCAGCAGCACGAAGCCGAGGGGCAGCATGGCCTTGATCAGCCAGCGGTAAGGCAGTCCACCTGGCGACGACGACACCTCACCCAGGGCAAAGCTCGAAGCGACGAACGGCACGCCGTAGATGAGCACCAGGGCCACGAATGGCAGGGTGAGAAGCAGTGTGCCGTACAACTCCACCCACGCTTTCAGGCGCGGCGGAAAGCGCTCGTGCAACACGTCCACGCGTATGTGCGCGTCGGCCTGGTAGGCATAGGAGAGCCCGACGAGAAAGCCGAAGGAGTACAGGTGCCATTGCAGCTCCTCGAACTCGATCCGTCCTTCGCTGAAGAGGTAGCGCAGCACGACGTTGGTGACGATCACCAGTAACAGCACGAGCCAGATCCAGGACAGCCACGTGCCAAACCGGGCCAGCCACGGGTCGATCACGCGCGACACTCGAGTCTGCGGGTACATCAGAAATCTCGCGGCAGGTAGGCGCGCGATTTCCAATGCGCGTAGTTGCTGCGGAACTTGCGCTGCGATTCGAGAATGCGGGCAAAGTCGGCGTCAACCGCTGCCTCGCCTTCAAGCACATCATTGGATACGGCCTCGAGTTCGCGCAGCAACGGCATGGGCAGCGATTCGGCGCTCACGCCGATGGCCGGGAAGCCCGCAATGATCTCTCCCTGCAGCGCCTCTGATCGAGCAATGTTGCGAATCACGCCCGCCGTGCAGGCGGTTTCGATGAGCGCCTGATCTGCCGGGTCGAGGGCGCGCCACTTGTCCAGGTTGATGATGAGATGGGAAGCGGTGAACGGCTGGTGCCAACCGGGGTAGTAGTTGTATTTCGCTACCCGGTTGAATCCGAGGGTCTGGTCGACGATGGGCAGGGCGAATTCCGAGGCATCGATGGCACCTTTTTCCAGGGCTTGGAAGATCTCGCCGCCGGGGATCATGGTCACCGAGGCGCCCAGGCGTTCCAGCACCTTGCCTCCGAGGCCGGCGAAGCGGATCTTCAAGCCTTTCACG
>JAUIED010000343.1 GCA_030428905.1 Gammaproteobacteria bacterium | reverse complement strand
TGACCGATCGCGCCGGGTCAGAATTCTCAGTGGTGTATGACGGCATCGTGCCGGACCTCTTCCGCGAGGGGCAGGGCGTCATCGTCGAGGGGCGCCTGGATCGAAGCCGGCGCTTTACCGCAGAACGGGTGCTTGCGAAGCACGACGAAAACTATATGCCGCCGGAGCTGATAGACATGCATGAGGGAACCGGCGGGTGATCGTTGAACTGGGACACTTCGCGGCGGTGCTGGCATTCGGCCTGGCGCTGCTGATCGCGCTATTCGGCCTGTCTGCTGGTCGAGGCCCCTTTGCTCGCGGCATGAACTCACTCACTTCGTTGGTGGTGGGCCAGTTCGTGCTGACGGCGTTGGCATATGCGCTGCTGACGCACGCCTTCCTCACCGACGATTTCAGTGTGCGCTACGTCGCCCAGCACTCCAATACGCTGTTGCCTGCGGTGTACAAATTCACCAGCGTCTGGGGCGGCCACGAAGGGTCGTTTCTCGTGTGGGTGCTGATCATGACGCTGTGGATGCTCGCGGTCGCAGCACGCTCGTCACACCTGCCGGCAACCTTTCGCGCGCAGGTGCTCGGCGTCATGGGGCTGATGAATGTGGGTTTTC
This sequence comes from Gammaproteobacteria bacterium, assembly GCA_030428905.1. Lineage (GTDB taxonomy): Bacteria > Pseudomonadota > Gammaproteobacteria > Pseudomonadales > Azotimanducaceae > SYFY01. The sequence continues at coordinate 1,640 of JAUIED010000343.1, read as the reverse complement.
TGGCATTTTTACTGTTTACCTCCAACCCCTTCGAGCGCCTCGTGCCGTTCACGCCGGCAGATGGGTCGGATCTCAACCCGCTGCTGCAGGACTTCGGCATGATCGTGCACCCGCCGATGTTGTATGTCGGCTACGTGGGCTTCTCCGTGGTGTTTGCCTTCGCCATTGCGGCGCTGCTTTCCGGGCGGTTGGATGCGGCTTGGGCGCGATGGTCCAGGCCCTGGACGAATGCCGCCTGGAGCTTCCTCACGGTGGGCATTGCGCTCGGCAGCTGGTGGGCGTACTACGAACTGGGCTGGGGCGGCTGGTGGTTCTGGGATCCGGTAGAGAACGCGTCGTTCATGCCCTGGCTGGTGGGCACCGCTCTCATTCACTCGCTGGCAGCCACCGAGAAGCGGGGGGTGTTCAAGAGCTGGACACTGCTGCTCGCCATTGCGGCGTTTTCGCTGTCGCTGCTCGGCGCATTCATCGTCCGCTCCGGCGTGCTGACCTCCGTGCACGCCTTTGCTGTGGACCCCGAGCGCGGCCTGTTCATCCTCATTTTCCTGTGTATCGTCGTGGGCGGTTCGCTGCTGCTCTACGCCGTGCGTGCCTGGCAGTTGAAGAGCCGCGCCACGTTCGACTTCACCAGCCGCGACTTCTTCGTGCTTCTCAACAACGTCATATTCACGGTCGCCCTCACCGCGGTGCTGATCGGAACGTTGTATCCGCTCGCCTACGAGGCCGTAACGGGCGGCAAGCTCAGCGTCGGCAAGCCCTACTTCGACATCACGTTCGTACCGCTGATGCTGGTGCTCGCGGCGGTGCTGGCGGTGTCGCCGCCGCTCAACTGGAAGCGCACCCGCCTGCCGCGGATCGTGCAACGACTGGCAGCATCCACCGTGGTGGCGCTGATTGCCGGTGTGCTGGTGCCGTTGCTTGTGGAGAAGGCATTGCCCTGGCAGTCCGTCGTGGCCGTCGGTCTCGCGGTGTGGGTGGTTGCCAGTCATCTGCAGGATCTGCTACTGCGTTTGCGCGGCGGTACGCGGCCTGGAGTCGCTTATCTCGGCATGTTCACGGCGCACGTTGGATTTGCCGTGGCACTCACCGGTGTGGCGTTAACCGTGGCGCTGACCGAAGAGCGTGATCTGGCCATGCGCAGCGGGCAGACGGTGGAACACGGCGGCTGGAGCGTGCGATTCGATGGCATGCAGGGCGTCGAAGGTCCCAACTACAAGGCGGATCAGGCACGTTTCGAACTTCGCTCGGACGAGCGTACCCTCGTGCTCAGGCCAGAGAAGCGGCACTACCCGGCTCGCGACATGGTCATGACGGAAGCTGCCATCGACGCAGGCTTCTTTGCCGATTTCTACATCTCGCTTGGTGACCCCATCGGCGACGGAAGCTGGGCTGTGCGCCTGCACTCCAAACCTTTTGTGCGCTGGATCTGGCTGGGCTCTCTGCTGATGGCCTTTGGTGGTCTTCTGGCGGTGATGGACCGGCGCTACCGACTGCGTCGTTCTCAGCGGCAGGAGACGCCGGTCAGCAATGAAATGCGCGGGGCGGAGTCGGGCGCGTGAACCGGGCAAGCTTCTTCGTGCCGCTCGGCATCTTCGCGCTGATCGTCATCATCGGCACCAGCCCGGGGGAACTCGACCCGC
>JAUIED010000342.1 GCA_030428905.1 Gammaproteobacteria bacterium | reverse complement strand
CTCGTGTGATTGCCGATGAACAAGCAAGGCCCCTCGACCTCGTCGAGATGCGCAAGCCCGTTCACCGCCACGTCAGAAAATGCCGCATCGCTCCAGCGGGTGTAGGCGTGCTGCCGCAGTGCCCGTCGGGCAAGCTTCGCCCAGGGCTGCACCTGCCAGCGGTGCGGTCCCGCGTACTTGCTCTCGTCCTGCTCGTAGAGGGTGGGTACCTTCTTCTTTCTTACGCTGACCAGATTACCGCTCATGATTGCCTCCTGCGTGCGTGTGGTAACCGGAAGTGCAACAAGCGTGCCAGCGATTCCTGTGGCGTGGCATCCGCAGATGCCACAAGACAGTGCGTTTTCGCCACCAGCAACGCTCTGGTGCACCACGGCGGGGAGGTTGCCTGCGCTTCATGACCCGCCGATGAACCCCGCCATTTCCGGTACCATGCAGCTTTTGCCAACGACACGAGGGAGCCACCGTGAAAGATCTCAAACTCGGCCTGCAGCTCGGCTACTGGGGTGCTGCACCAAATCCGAACATGGTCGCCATCGCCCAGGAGGCGGAGCGCCTCGGCTACGACGCCGTGTTCACCGCAGAAGCCTGGGGCTCGGATGTGTTCACCCCACTTGCCTGGATCGGCGCGCACACCGAGCGCATTCGACTCGGCACCGGCATCGCCCAGCTTTCGGCACGCGCTCCAACCGCCACCGCCATGGCGGCGTTGACGCTGGATCATCTCACCAAGGGACGGGTAATCCTCGGCCTCGGGGTTTCAGGCCCGCAGGTAGTGGAAGGCTGGTACGGCCGGCCGTTCGGCAAGCCCCTGGCGCGCACCCGCGAGTACGTGAACATCATTCGCCAGGTGCTGGAGCGCAAAGAACCGGTGGTGAACGACGGCGAGCACTACCCGCTGCCCTACACCGGCGAAGGAGCCTGGGGGCTGGGCAAGCCGCTGAAGTCCATCACGCACCCCTATCGCGACGATCTGCCGATCTTTCTCGGCGCCGAAGGCCCGAAGAACGTCGCCATGACCGCAGAGATCGCAGACGGCTGGCTGCCGCTGTATTACTCGCCCTACCGCCAGGAGGTGTATGCGGATCAGATCGCCCACGCCAAGCCCGGCTTCGAGATCATGCAGGGCGTGGCGGTGATCATCGACGACGACATCGAACGCGCGCTCCTGCCGCTGAAGCGCAACCTGGCGCTGTACATCGGTGGCATGGGTGCGAAGTCGCGCAACTTCCACAACGAACTGGTGCAGCGCATGGGCTTCGAGGAAGCGGCCGGCAAGATCCAGGACCTGTTCCTGTCCGGCAGGAAAGACGAAGCGACCGCCGCGGTGCCGACGGAACTGGCGGACGAGATCTCTCTCGTGGGCTCCGTGGATCGCATCAAGGACCGCTTGCAGGCCTGGCGGGAAACGCCGGTGACTTCGCTGCTGGTATCGACGCAGAACATGGCGCAGCTGCGCACGTTCGCGGAGCTGGTGCTCGGCTGAGCCGCGGCATATGGAAGGGCTGCTCGACACGGCGCTGACACTCCTGGCCACGCATGGCTACGTGATCGTGCTGCTATGGATGTTCGCCGATCAGGCAGCCCTGCCCATACCGTCCATCCCCTTGCTGATCGCCGCCGGGGCTGTGGCGGCCACCGGCCAACTTGATCTCGGGCTCGTGATTGCGGCGGCCACGGTGGGTTGCCTCCTCGGCGATCTGCTGTGGTTTGCGCTCGGCCGTTACCGCGGTCAGCAGGCTATCGGGCTCGTGTGCAAACTTGCCCTCGAACCCGACAGCTGTGCATCCACCACGCGCCGTGCGTTCACCCGTTTCGGCCCGGCAACGCTGCTCATCGCCAAGTATCTGCCCGGCGTGCAGACCCTGGCGCCCGCCTCTGCGGGCTTCGTGCGCGCGCCGTGGTTCGGCTTTCTCCTGGTCGATGCGGCGGGTGCACTGCTCTTCGTGTTGCCGTTCATGCTCGGCGGCTATTACTTCCAGCCGGAGCTCGTGGCACTGCTGGATCGGTTGCGCGAAGTGTCCGGCGGCCTCGTGATGCTGGCGGTGGGCGTGCTTGCGCTGTACGGCGTGGTGAAAGCGGTGCAGTGGACCCGTTTTCTGCGCGGCCACAAGCTGCGCCGCCTGACGCCGGAGGACCTGCACGCGCGTTTGCAAAGCACGGATAACCGGCCAGCGGTAATCGATCTACGCCAGGCCCTGGACTTCGAGCTCGAACCGCGCAGCATTCCCGGCGCCCTGCGCATCCCGCTGTCGGAGATAGAACGCC
>JAUIED010000002.1 GCA_030428905.1 Gammaproteobacteria bacterium | reverse complement strand
GGTGGTCTGGCCTGTCCGGACAGAAAACCGATGGGGCGGAGCACTCCTTCGTGTGCACGCTCAACGATTGCGGTGCTGCTGGTGCGGAGGCTTGGGGCCGGGTGCAGCAGGCAGCGGAAGACCATTACGATCGGTCGGAGGCTTGCGAGTTCACGACATTCATTGCGTACGAGTACACAGACTCCCCCGACCGCCAGAATATGCACCGCAATGTGATCTTCAGAAACGCTGAAGTTATCGATATGCCTGTTACTACCTACGATACCGGCCGGTACAACTTTCCTGCGTTGTGGCAGGGGCTGCGCCGGGAGTGCACCGAGGCAGGAAACGGCTGCGATGCAATCTCCATACCGCACAACTCCAACCTTGCCGGCGGCCTGATGTTCCGAAACCCGGAGTCGGTGGCCGAGCTCGACGACCGGCTGGCATTTGAGCCGCTCGTGGAGCTGGTGCAGCACAAGGGGGCTTCCGAGTGCCGATTCGATCGGTTGTTAGGACTCGGTGTCGATACTGAAGACGAGCTGTGCGATTTCGAGCAGGTAACCACGGACAATCTGAGCATGCTTGGGTCGGTGAATGGCGTGGTGCGCACGGAGCGCGCAGCATCGGTTTCCGTGCAGGACTATGCCCGCCGCAACATGGTGCGCAACGCGCTGAAGGATGGCCTGGCCTACGCTCAGGCGGAGGGTGTGAACCCATTTGTCATGGGCTTTGTCGGCAGCACAGACACACACAGTGCAACGCCGGGCGGGGCCGAGGAAAACGACTACACGGGCCACCTGGGCCGGCGCGATGCGGGCTACCGCAATGTGCAGGACCACTTTTACTCCAATCCCGGCGGCCATGCGGTGGTGTGGGCGGAGGAGAACTCCCGCGATGCCATCTTCGACGCCATGAAGCGACGCGAAACCTACGCCACCAGCGGTACGCGTCCGGTGGTGCGTCTGTTCGCTGGAGAGCATTTACCTAGAGATCTGTGCGACGCCCCGGACGCGGTGGCGCAGGGCTATGCTGCAGGCGTGCCCATGGGCGGCAAGCTGGCGGCGCCGAGCGCGCTGTCGATCTTCGTCAACGCACAGAAAGACCCAGGCACCGCCAACCTGCCCGGCACCGATCTGCAGCGTATACAGATCGTCAAAGGCTGGGTGGATGCAGACGGCGCGGTACACGAGCGGGTAATTGACGTAGCCGGCGATGCTGACAACGGCGGCGGCGTAGACCCGCGCAACTGCGCCCGCACGGGCCGTGGTGCCGCAAACCTGTGCACGGTGTGGCGGGATGCCGACTTCGATCCATCCCAGCACGCTTTTTATTATGCGCGGGTGCTGGAGAATCCCACCTGCCGCTGGAGCACCGTGCAGTGCCAGGCGGCAGGCGTAAATCCCTTCTCAGCGCAATGCGCATCCCAGGCGCAGGCAGCAAACGCCGCCCTTGCCGGTGTCGGTGAAGCAGATGGCGACATCTACGGTAAATGCTGCACCAATCCCGACAACGAACCCTTTTACTCGCCGGTCATCCAGGAGCGGGCTTGGACCTCGCCCGTGTGGACCGTTCCGGCAGCAGACGCGAGGTAAACCGATGATGCAATCCAGTATCCCCCAGGCTTTCCAACCGCTGACCATCGGCCCGCTGACGCTGCGCAACCGCATCATCAAGGCGGCAACCAACGAAGGCATGTGCAAGAAGGGCATCATCTCCAAGGGACTGGCCCAATTTCATGCCGGCATCGCGCAGGGCGGTGCGGCCTTGACGACGGTGGCCTACTGCGCCACCAGCCTCGACGGGCGTACGTTTGTGGATCAGGCGGTGCTGAACGAAACGAATGTGGCCGACTTTCGCGCCCTGACCGATGGCGTGCATGCGCAGGGTGGAGCAGCCTGCGCGCAGGTTACCCACGCGGGCTGTTTCACCTTTCTGTCCCACGATGACCTGCGCACGTCCCGGCCGCTCAGCGCTTCGGGCGGTTTTAACAAGGTCGGTGTGCTGTCGCGACGGTTCACGAAAAAGCGCATGACGCAGAGCGATTTGGCAGCGATGACCGAAGAGTTCGTGCAGGCTTGTGTGCTCGCGAAAGAGAGCGGTTTCGATGCTGTGGAGCTGCACATGGGGCACGGCTATCTGCTCAGCCAGTTTGTCTCGCCGCTGTACAACAAGCGGCGCGACGCATACGGCGGCAGCATCGATAAGCGTATGAAGTTTCCGGCCGAGGTGTTGAGCCGCGTGCTCGATGCGGTCGGTAAGGATCTCGCGGTGATCGTTAAATACTCGATCACCGACGGCGTGAAGGCGGGCAACGGCATCGAGGAAGGCATTGAGGTTGCGCGTATCCTCGAACGCACGGGCGCGCATATGGCAGTGCTCAGCAACGGCATGAACGTGGAGTCGGTGAGTGGCATCTTTGGCTCGTCGCTGCCGAGCGAAGTGCGCAAGCCGCCGGAGAACTGGGTGATCCGCCTCGGCATGCGCATGCAGCACATGGCCGATTTCAAACCGGTGACGTTCCGTGAAATGTACCTGCTCGAGAACAGCAAACGCATCCGCGACGCCGTGCAGATGCCGCTCGCCTACCTCGGCGGCGTGCAGAATGCCGGCAACGTGCGCTCTGCATTGGATGCAGGCTTCGACGCCGTGGCGCTCGGACGCGTGCTGGTGCACGATGCCAACCTGGTCGAGGGTTGGCGCAGCGGCACGGCGGATGCGTCGGGGTGCACCGCCTGCAACCATTGCGTGACGATGATGTACTCACCGGCGGGCACGGCCTGCATCGAGCGTATGGACGGCGCGTCCAGCAAAGCAGCCGCGCAGGCGAACCTCATCGCTGCCTCAGCTTGAACGGTGCGCGCCCATTCGTGCATCCGCCAGGACATTGCGCGCCATGGTCAGCCTGTGCTGAATGCGTGACGGCATGGTCTGCCAGTAGTATGTGAACGTGCTGAGTGCGATCGCCAGCGCCCATGCGCGGGCGCGTAGCCAGTCTTCCTCGCTGACAGCCAGCCGCTCACGGAATACCTCTCTGGCCTGGTGATCGAACAGTTCCCACGCACCGTGCAGGTCTACGGTGGGATCGCCGATGCCCACACCGCCGAAGTCGAGAATGTTGGCGAGCCGGTTGTCTTCTATCAGGAGGTTTTCCGCCACCAGATCGCTGTGATACCAGGAGCGCATCTCGCCTGGCGGCAACGCCACGGCCTGTTTCCAGACTTCCCCCGCCAGCGTCAGATCCAGATCCAGTTCTTTGATCTGGCGGCAGGCTTCGACATCTCGCTGCATCTGCCTGTCGTAGCGCGTGAGTGGCCCACCGCGGTAGTGCCTGAGACCGTTGGTGGCTACAGCCGGCACGCGGCGCAGCGCGGCTATTGCGTCGGCGAGATCAACGGCAAGCTGTGTGTCGCTGCTGTCGGTGGCGGGATGGGAACCAGGTAACCAGCAGGTGATGCCCCATTGCTCGGGATAACCGTGTTGCGGTGTGCCCAAGCCCAGGAAGCGTGGCACCTTCTGCGGCAGGTGTTCAGCGAATCGTGGCGTCCAGGCCGCCTCACGGGCGAGCGCTTCGCCGCCGCCTGGCTGACGCGGCAGCCGTACCAGTTTGTCTTCGCCCAGGCGAAACAGCAGATTCGTGGAGCCGGTCGCGTCGAGCGAGTGCAGCGGCTCGTCGGCCCACTGCGGAAACTGCGTACCGATCAGGCTCCGCACCAGCGACTGGTCGATGGGCAGCTCATTGGTATGGAGCATATCGGGCATCCGCTCAGGCTACTCGCTCACCTCGCACGGCGCCTGAGCCGATACGGGGTTGCAGCGCGCCACTGTGGGCAACCGTACGACGTAGCTGCTGTCGAAATGCGCCGCCGGCACATAGTAGTCGGTGCTCACCGCCTGGGCACCGCTCGCGAAGGCGGCGTCCCGGCGGGTGGTGTCGTTGCTGCGTGCTTCACGGGTGTCCGCGTCCGCTCGGGTGCGCACCATGAAACCTGCGGTGATCAGCCGGCGGATGCGCTCGCCTTCGGCGAGCGGATCGTTGATCACCATGACCGCAGCTCTCGGGTCATCCTCCGGCAGGTTCATGAACATGGGGCGCGGCTGGCCCGTGTCGTACAGCGCCTGTTTGGCGTCGCCCTCGTCCAGCAAAAACAGCACCTTGCCGCGACTGGATTCCAGGGTTGGCCACTGGCGGCCGGAAATATCCGCCGCACGGATCATGCGATCGCCCCAGTGTGACTCCAGTACCGCGTCCATGCTGTCGAACGCCCGAGCATCGAACGGCGTTGGCTCCGGCAGGCGGGGGATGGGTTGGTCTTTGGCGTTGAACATGATCCAGATAGGGATGTGTGAGGGGTGTGCATCACTCCAGCGGCGCACCTGTTCGAGACAGGCGCGCAGGGGCGAGCAGTGGCTGTTCATGTCGATGAGCTGCACGTGGCCAACCGGGAAGGTGGCGCTTTGCGGGTCGTAGAACACATCGATTTCCAGCACGCGCATGCCGAGATCCAGTTGGGCGGCGAGGCTGGCGTGCTCGTAGTCCAGCGTTTGCGCTGTGTCAGCATCCAGCCAGCCGAGCAACGTCGCCCAGTGCCAGGACATGGCCTGTTTGTAGCTGTTGTGGGAGCCGACGAACTGGATCTGGTTGATGCGTAGCTCGGCCGCTGTTGCCTGAGTCGCGAGGAGCAGGCCCAGGAAGGACATTACCCACCGTTTGCCAGTCATGATGGTCATGATTCCGTAACCGATAGCCTTTAGCGTTTTCCCAATCGACAGCAACTCAGTATGTGATCTCATGATTAGTCTACGTTTGCAGGCGGCTACCTGTTTGGTGCTCGCGTTGGTTGTCCAGACGCCAATTGCTACGGCGGAGCAGATCACCAAAGCCTACCATGAGCAGATCGTCGATCATCTCAGGCAGCAGCGTTCGGTTCTTAGCAATCCTCTCCCTGAATTGCATCCTAAACGCACGAACTTCAACGACGAAGCGCCGATTCCGCCGCAGTGTTACACCAAGACGGTGGGCCGATTCAATCCGTGTTACGTCTGTCATCAGAATGGCCAGACCGGCCGCGAGAATCAGATGCACGACGGCGTGCTTCAGCTGGATTATGCCTTCAGCGATGTGGGGCTCACGAATCACTGGCGCAACCTGTTCGAGGATCGTAGTGCCGCAGTGCAGGCGATCAGTGATCGGGAAATTCAGGCATGGACAGCGCAGAATAACTACAGCGAGCTCGCTCCCAGATTGCGAGATGCCGGATTCGAAGGCTGGATTCCGGATCTTGATAATCTGCACCTTGGCGCGCAAGCCTTCGACGAGCACGGATTCGCCCGCGATGGCAGTCACTGGGTGGCCTTCAACTACAAACCTCTGCCAAGCACCTTCTGGCCGACGAACGGCTCCACCGATGACGTCATGATTCGACTCGCGGCACCGTTTCGGGAAGACGTGCAGGGCAACTTCTCGCCAGACGTCTACCGCGCCAATCTGGCTATCTTGGAGGCACGTATCAAAGGTTTTGCGCGCATATCATCACCGCCGGTTGATGAGGGTCAGGTGGGGGTCGACTTGAATGGTGACGGGGAGATCGGAGTCGTACAGGAAATCAGTCGTGTGGATAGATGGGTCGGCGCGGCTGCAGATTGGTTTAACGACAGCTATCTCTACCCCCAAGGCACGGAGTTCCTACACACAGTGCGTTACGTCGGAGTAGATGCGCAGGGGAAAATTACTTCTTCGACGCGTATGAAGGAAGTCCGCTACATGCGGAAGTGGCAGGCCTATAACAAGTCGGTTTACCAGCGAGAATATGACCTGGAGAACATGGCGAAGGAACAGGGCCAGCTACCTCGCTACAAGCTGCTCGGAGATCACGGGCTCGACAATGGCTTCGGTTGGGCCGTGCAGGGATTTATAGAGGGTGTCGACGGCAGGCTACGCACGCTCACCTATGAGGAGAACCTGTTCTGCATGGGGTGCCACACCTCCATAGGTTCCACGATAGACAAGACGTTCGCGTTTCCGCGTAAAGTCGACGGTGCGAACGGCTGGAAATACATTGATCTTCGCGGCATGCCGGATGCGCCGAATCTGGGTGAGCGGAAGGGAGAGATCGCCACGTACCTCGAGCGCGTTGGTGGTGGAGGAGAGTTTCGCAGCAACACGGAAATGCAGGCCCGCTGGTTCCTGGCCGATGGCAATGTGAACACTGCGGCGATAGACGCCGCAAAAGATGTATATACATTGATAACGCCTTCCGCGCGACGCGCACTGGACCTCAACAAGGCGTATCGCGCGATCGTCGCGGAGCAGGACTACCTGTACGGACGCGACGCCAGGGTCACACCTCCGGTAAATGTCTACCGCGAGGTAGACAATGAGACGTCTCCCACGCTGCCCGCGGATAAGTTCCATCTCTGGGATATCCGGCTGGATTGGCCGGACGCTGCACGGTAGTGCAGGTTCACGGAAACGACACGGTTCCTTTACGAAATGGTCACATGCATCTGCAAAGCTGCATCCAGACGTCAAGCACACAGCTGACGTCCCGCAGAGAAAACACCCATTCGGGGGCATCAGGAGGAACAATGAAACCAACCGCAAAGACCCTGGCGATCGGTACGCTCGCCCTGGCCGTGGGCCAGGCCGCGACGGCGGGAACCGAGCCTTACTTTACGCCGTTGACGCAGTCGTCTGCTGTAGCGACGCCAAACCATCTCAACGAACTCAACTCACCCTGGCAGGTGCCAGGTGGTATTGCTTACCGCAACCTCACGAGTATGCAGGAAATCGAAGCGGACGTGACGCAGTCAGTGCAGCGCGTTCGCGGGCAGGGAACGTCCGCTACCATGTTTGACATGCTGGCATTCGACCCCACCGGCGAGTACATCTTCATACCACACGAGACGCCGATCGGTGCCGGAGTTTCGCGGTATTCCCTTGCTGACGACACGAATACGCTGATCTTTGCCGGCGACCAGCAAGGTGCGGGGCCGGATGGTATCCGCGGTACGAAAGACGATCTCTGGACGAATGACTTTGGTGCTTTCGATCCTGCTCGATACACCCCCTGGGGGACGGTCATCGCGGCTGAGGAATGGTCCGGGCTTGGTCGGGTCGTTGAAATCATGAATCCGATGGGTTCGCCGAATGATCCGGTAGCAGGGGGTTCTGAACTCGTGGAAGGTGTTGATTGGCGTGTGCTGGAAGGTATCGCTGCCGTATCTCACGAAGGCATCAACTTCAGCCGCGTACGCCCGAACCAGGTGCTCTACTTCATCGATGAGGATAACTCCGGTTCGATCTACAAGCTGGTACTGTCGAAGCGGGGCGACATCGCGTCGGGTGGTCAGACCTTCGTTCTGGTAGGCGATGGTTTCCGCGGCGATGCGGTGGCCAACTGGAATGCGGATGAGAACAGCGATGCGGATGTGCAGTTGTCCCGATTCGGTTCGGCTACATGGGTGCCGATTACAGGCCCCCAGGGTGAAACCCTGGACGGCGTACCTTCACCATTCGGCCCCAGCGTGCTGAATTGCGGCCCCGACAACCCGGCTGACCCGTGCCGCGATGAAGACATTCGCCCCGGACGTGTAGCTGCGGATGCAGTGGGTGGAATTCCCTTTGGGCGTCCGGAGGACATGACCATAGGCCCGGCCGTGTACGCTGGACGAGAAATACTCTACGTCACAACCACCTCAGAGCACGCGGTGATTTCCATCGAAACACATCCGTCGAGCAACAAGGCAACCGTGCGGCAGTTCGCGAGCCGCGCCACCCCGCGTAACGTTGGTTTCGAGCCGACTACTGGCACCCTGTCGTCGCCGGACAATCTGGCCATCGACTCGCTGAACAACGTCTACATCATCGAAGACAAACCGAATGGCGATGATATAGGTGGCGACATCTGGTTTGCGCGTGATCTCAACATGGACGGGGTTGCGGAATCGTTGGATCACATGCTAAGCATTCAGGTGGATGGTGCTGAAGCAACGGGCATGATCTTCAACCCGCGACAGCCGTCCAAGTTCGTGGTTGCGGTGCAGCATCCGGACAGTGTCGACATCGATCGTGACCGCGACGAAGACGGTTTTGCGGACTTTGCCTGTGCGGCAGAAGCACCGCATACCTGTCAGGGTGACGCGATCTGGGAGTTTGAGGTGAAAGGCGGCAAGATCCCGCGGCCTGATCTCGCGCGCGAAGCGTTGGAAGAGAACTGGACCCGCGCAACGAATCCGTAAGCTGCAAGCGGGTTCTTGTATGTGCAAAGCCCCACCATGCGTGGGGCTTTGTTTTTATCTGGTCGACGCGGTATTCACAGGTGATCCGTTCTTGTTGCGGCATCGTAGCCGCCGTCTACGAAGATCGTCGTACCGCACACGTAGCTTGCGCTGTCGCTCAGCAGAAACCGAATGGCGTTTGCAATTTCGTCAGCCTCGCCCATGCGGCTGATGGGGGTCGCTTGTAACAAGCCGTCCACCACCTCCTTCATGCCGGGCTGTGCAAAGAGGGCGTCGGTCATGGCCGATGCGGTCGGTCCGGGCGCCACTGCGTTCATGCGGATGCCTTCACGAGCATAGGTCATGGCATTTCTGCGCATCCAGTAGTTCAGGGCGCGTTTGCCGGCCATGTATTCGAGCCCGTTGCCGTCGCGCACGGTGGCTTCGATTGCGGCTTGCTCATCGCCCGCCAGGAGTACGTCGATGAGGGGAAACTCGTGGGGCACCATGGCGGCGGAGTTCGAGCACAGCAGCACCACGGCGCCATGGCGTTTGGCCAGATCGGCGCGCAACCCCTCCACCACGGCGATGGCGCCGAAGTAGTTCAGTGCGGTGATCAGCGCAGCAGGGTGTCCGGTGGCAGCACCCACCCCCGCCAGTGGAATCAGTCCGTCCAGACCATCGGCCGCAAGCGCACGCACGCCGTTTACGGCTGCAGTGCGGCCCTCGACTGTGGAGAGATCGGCGGCGACGTCCGCACCTTTAAGATCGACGATGATCACCTGGTCGCCCGCATCGCGAAGCTGTCGGGCAAGGGCTGCGCCAATGCCGGATGCGCCGCCGGTAAGTGCATAGGTAGCCATCAGTACACTCTCGCTGGGTGGGGGATGCGCGGCTCGCCGAGCTGCGCACGATAGGACGGCGGTTGTCTGCCGTCGTCGGTGATGCCGTACTCGAGCGCCAGCTCCGCGGTGATCAGCGTCTGGCCTGATCGTTCGGCCCTGCGCGGATCGTCTGCCAGCGCCTTGATGATGCGGCCGTTGAACTGCGGCGATTCCGCGAGCGCCATGAAGTCGTCGTACTGCTCACCGCGATGGCGCAGCACAATCTCCGTGCGTTCCGTTCGCTGCGGGCCGAGCCATAACGAAACCGCGGCGACGTTGTGGTCTTCGAGATCCACGGCCATGTCGGCGGCAAACTTGTCGAGACCCGTCTTCTGCGCTCCGTAGGCCGGGCCGTGCATGTAGCAAGCTGCGCCGAACGAGGAGGTGAACGTGATCAGGCCTGATTTCTGCGCCACCATGATCGGTGCCGCGTAGTAGCTCGCCACGTAGGCCGAGCGCAGGCCGATGTCGAGAATGTTCACGAGATCGAGCGGCTTTTCCCAGAACGGTTCCGGGTCGATCAGATTCTCATGGATGAACGCAGCGTTGTTCACCAGGATATCCAGACGTCCCTGCTCCCGTTGGACCTGCTCGAAGAGCGCCCGGGTCTGGCTATCGTCCGTGTGGTCGCATGTCACCGGTATTGCCGTACCGCCGGCGGCTTCAATCTCTGCCGCCGTCTGTGTCAGGCTGCCGGCAAGAGTTTCGCCGCGCAGCGTTGCGGTAGCCGTGGTCGCGCTGCGGCCGGTGATGTAGACGATAGCGCCTTCGGCGGCGAGCCCCTGGGCGATGCCTTTACCGGCGCCGCGGGTGGCGCCGGTAACGATGGCAACGGTGCGATCAGAAGCCATGCTCAGAATGACAGCTGGAAGTCGACGCCGTACGTGCGGGGCAACCCGTAGTACGCTGGCGTCAGGTTGGCGAACCCCGGCCCGAAGTCGATCATGTTGGCGCGGTATTCCTCATCAGCGAGGTTGTTCACCCACAGCGCGATCTCGAGCTTCGCATCGCCGCTGATGCTCACATCGCTCACCATGAGGCGTGCGTTGCTAACCGTGTAGCTGTCGATCTCCGTGGCCGGAGCCAGCGCAGAGGCTGCACATGCCGGGTTGCTGTCCGGCGTGAGCGGGAAGGGGTAAAGGAAGTGACTGCCAGTGCGCTGGTAGTCGGCAATGAATCGTACGTTGCCCCAGTCGTTGCGCAGCAGCGTTGCGTCCAGGGATGCGTTGAACGTGTTCTTCGGTGCGTGGGGGAAGGCACGGTTGCGCGCAACATCGACGCCGCCGCCGCAATCCAGGAACTCATCGTACTCTGGGTCCAGATAGCTGAAGCCCGCGGAGAAGGTGATGTCGTCGGTGAGGGCCAGCGCGCCTTCTACCTCGAAGCCGCGGATCTGCGCTTCGCCGGCGTTGCGCACCGATGAGCCGGCAGCGCCTTGCGCCGTGAAGACGGAAAGCTGCATGTCCTGGTGCTCGTTCTGGAACACGGCGACGGACGCACGCAGGCGGTTGTCCAGCCACGTGCCTTTGATACCCGCTTCCACGGATCGCACGGTTTCCGAGTCATAGGGCAGCAGCGTGTCGGCGACGGTCTGCGCTTCGCCGTTGAATCCGCCGCTCTTGAACCCTTCCGCATAGCGGATGAACGCGGTCAGCGAGTCGCTTGCCGCCCAGGTGAGGCTGACCGTCGGCGTGACGTCGTCGAACGACGTACTGCCCTTCGTGCCCGCCGGAATGGTGCGGGGCAGGCCGGGAATGCCGAGCTCGCGCTCGAGATCCTTTTCCTCATCGGTGTAGCGCAGACCGGCGGTGAGCGTCAGCGTGTCCGTCATCGCCCAGTCGGCCTGCGCGTAAACGGCGATCGCCTCGGTTTCGAAGCCGTAGCGGGAGACGAAGGTCAGGCCGAACGGGCCGAAGGCGCCGAAGAAGCGCTGCGGGTTGTCGGTGAAGCCGTCGTCTTCGAAGTAGTAGAGCCCCGCTACGAAGTTGACGTCGCCGTAGCTGCCCACGAGCTGCAGTTCCTGGGAGAACGAGTCGTAATCCGACAGGCGCTGAGTGTGCGCAACATCGATGGGCGTGCCGTCGAGGTCGAGGCCGTCGTTCCACTCCAGGTCGCGCTTGGCGGTAATGGATTTGAAGGCCAGGTTTTCGTTGATGTCCCAGTCGACGGTCAGTGAGTGTCCGGTAACTTCGGACTCTTCGAATGACGGGCCGTCCACCGCTGCATCGTCTTCCCGTTCGGTAGAGATGAAACCGTCCAGCGGCAGGCCGAAGTTGAAGTCCAGCCGGTGCAGTTGCGAGTGGGTGGCGGCCTGATCGCTCTCAGAGTGATCGAAGCGGTAACCCACGGTGACCTGGTCGGTCAGATCGATGTCCACCGCGGCACGGAACGAGCGATTGTCTATGTTGCCGAGCTCGCTCACCGAAGACGGCGGGAAGCCGAGGGGTGTGCCGACATCCACCCAGCCGTCGCGTTTCTCGGTGCGGCCGGCGAGGCTGATGCGGGTGGAGCCGAACTCCGGCAAGTCGACGGATGCCGCGAGCGTCTGCGCGCCGTAGTTGCCGAGCCCGGCACGTACTTTGCCGCCGAACTCTCCGGTGGGTCGTTTTGTTACTACGTTAATGCCGCCAGCCAGGGTGTTGCGACCGTACAGCGTGCCCTGCGGGCCGCGCAGCACCTCGATGCGCTCGATGTCGATCACGTCGAACACCGAGCCTTGCGTTTTGCCTATGTACACACCGTCCAGGTACAGCCCCACGGTGGTCTCCCAGGTGAGCGCCGGATTGATGGTGACGCCGCCGCGAATGGCAATCTGCGCGGACGTGCTATTGCCGGGGGTAGGCGTGATCTGCAAGTTGGGCACGAACTGGCCGATGCCGTCGATGCTGGTGATGTCGCGGCTCTCTACTGCATCCGCACCGATGGCAGTGATGCTGAACGGAATGTCCTGGATGTCCTGCGCGCGCTTCTGCGCGGTGACAACAATCTCTTCCATGGCGGGTTCCGCCGTAGTGGTACCTGCCAGCGCCAGCGCAATGGCGGTGCCGATGAATCTTGCTGGGCCGATGGGTCGTACAGACATGGGGCTCTCTCCTCACCCGGATGATTGGCAGAAAATAGCGTTATGCGCAGAAAACATCAATGATTATTACGCATTAGGTTTGCGAGAAGGGGTCTTCGAATACATAATTCGCACTTTACTGGCATATCGAGAACGCACAGTGCAGTTCGAATTCACTGAGGAACAGCGCCTCATCCAGAACATGGCGAGCGAATTTTTCCGCGATCGTGGCAGTTCCGAGGCGTTGCGGGCGGCGCTCGAAAGCGAGCGTGGGTACGATGCGGACATCTGGCGGCAGATGGCTCAGGAGCTCGGTTTCGCCGGGCTCACCGTCAGCGATGCCTACGGTGGGCAGGGCCTTGGCCTGGTTGAGGCGGCCATCGTCTACGAGCAGATGGGGCGCACATTGCTGCCGAGCCCCATGCTCGGCACCGGCGTGCTCGCCGCCACGGCCATTGAGCATGCCGGCAGCGAGACGCAGAAACGCGAGTGGCTGCCCCAGCTCGCCGGCGGCAACCGCTGTGCAGCATTGGCGGTATGCGGGCGCGGTGGTGCGCATGGCAGTGCGCGGGTGGACGCCGTGCTGGAGGATGGCCGCGTGCACGGAACCTATCGCTTTGTGCTCGACGCGCAGGCGGCTGACCTGATCATTGCTGCAGCCCGGCGACAAGACGAAGTGATGCTCGTGGCACTGCCACGCGATGGCGTCGAAGTGGAGCGCCATGTTTCTCTGGATCTCACGCGGCCGCACCACACGGTGCGTGTGCGTGGCGTCGAGCCGCGGTGGGAGCTGCCCGGTAGTGGTGCAGCGGCGCTCGATGTGGCCATTCAGCGGGCCTGTATCCTGCTGGCCGCGGAACAGACGGGTGCGGCTGCCGAAGCGCTCGACCGCACTGTCGCCTACGCGCGGGAGCGGGTGCAGTTCGGCCGCGCCATCGGCAGCTTTCAGGCGGTCAAGCACCGTCTCGCCGACATGATGATTCAGGTGGAGGCGGCCATATCCGCAGTCTATTTCGCCGCCTGCAGCGCGGATGAAGCGCCGGCCACGCTGCCGCAGATGGCATCTCTGGCTAAGGTACAGGCCACGGAGACGCTGACGTTTTGCGCCGCCAACATGGTGCAGCTGCATGGCGGCATCGGTTTTACCTGGGAGCACGACGCGCACTACTTTTTCAAGCGTGCCCGTGCGTCGGCCACCTTGTTCGGCTCGGTCGCCGAACACCAGGAGCGGCTGGCGGTGCACATGGGACTCGAAGGGGAGGCAGTGTCATGAAGCTCGGTTTTACGCCTGAACAGGAAGCGTTTCGCGGTGAGGTGGCCGCGTGGCTCGAGGAGCAGCTTTCCGGTCCCTTCGCACACATTCGCGGCATCACTTCGCAGACCGCGATGGCGGAAGAGCGGCATGCCTGGGAACGGGCGCTGGGTGCTGCAGGCTGGAGTGCCATCGGCTGGCCTGCGCGTTATGGCGGCCGCGACGCGGACCTGGCGCAGCAGGTGATCTTTGCGGAGGAGTACGCCCGTGCCCGGGCGCCAGGACGCCTCGGCCATATGGGCGTGGAGCTGGCCGGGCCGACGATTCTGCACTTCGGTGATGACGCACAACGGCAGCGTTTTCTGCCGAAAATTTCGGCAGGCGAGGAGATGTGGTGCCAGGGCTACTCGGAACCCGGCGCAGGGTCGGACCTTGCCAACGTGCGCACGAAGGCGCGTCTGGAAAGCGGCCCCGATGGTCGCCGCTGGGTCATTGAAGGGCAGAAGATCTGGACGTCGCTGGCGCAGTTTGCGCAGTGGTGCTTTGTTATCTGCCGCACCGAGGAGGGCAGCCGGGGGCGCGAGGGGTTGTCGTATCTTCTCGTGCCGATGGATCAGCCGGGCATCGACGTGCGCCCCATTCGCCAGATGACCGGCGAGGCGGACTTCAACGAAACGTTTTTCGACGGCGCGGTGACCGCGGAAGAAAACGTCGTCGGAGCACCCGGTGACGGCTGGCGGGTGGCCATGGGTACGCTAGCCTTCGAGCGCGGTGTTTCGACGCTTGCGCAGCAGATGCAGTTTCGCAACGAGTTGGCGCAAATCGTTGATGCGGCGAAAGCCAATGGCGCCGCGCAGGATCCGCTGATTCGTCAGCGGCTGGCGAAAGCCTGGCGCGGGCTGCAGATCATGCGCGCCAGCGCCCTGCGCATGCTGTCAGGTGCAGATTCCGGGGCGCTGTCGGGTCCTGCGTTCACCTACAAAATCTACTGGGCCACCTGGCATCGGGAGTTGGGGGATCTCGCTATGGATGTGCTGGGGCAGAGCGGTGAGATTGCCGAAGGGGACGACTATGCGTTCGATGATCTGCAACGCATGTATCTGTTTTCGCGTGCCGACACCATCTATGCGGGCACCAATCAGATCCAGCGCAACCTCATCGCGGAACGCGCATTGGGGCTCCCGAAGGAGCCCCGCGGTACCGGCCAGCAGTAAGGGCTAGCGGCTGATCGATCGCTTTTTCGCGCTTTCCCGGTACTTGTCGTACTCGGCACCGGCGTAGAACTGACGGAAGAAGTCGCGGAAATCGTTGATCGGCCCGTCACCAGCGCACAGCGGCGGCGTGTCGACATAGCGCTGCCGGTCCCACACCACCTTGTCCTGATCGAGTTGCTTGCAGATGTCGCGGATGATGGCCTTGGCCACACCCCCGTTGTCGCCATCACGATCGCTCTTCAATTGCGTGAACGCGAAGCGGATGTGCGTGATATCGCGGGCGATGGGCGCAACACCCGTAACCAGCAAGGTTTCGCAGATACCGGTGAACCGGGTCCAGGGTTGGCCCGCGCCCACCACGCCGTAGGCGATGGTGCCATCCACCAGGCCCCGCGGCGTACCCATCTTGGCGTGCACCTCGGCGGTGCGCTTGTGGCCGTCGAAGGTGATGTCGTAGTTGGGACTGTCGGCTACACCGTGGATGTACTGGAAGTGGGCGGCGTCGGCGCCGTTCTCGGCGATGGTCTGCATGGGGCCGTACACGATCCATTCGTGCTTTTCGTACTCGCTCCAGTCCGGGTGGCCGACCTCGTCGAAAATTTCCAACTCATACAGCGGCTCGATGTTCTCCGGGTGGTACCACACCCACACGAAGCCGTTCGCCTCGCGCGTTGGGTAGGCGCGCTCGCAGGCAGGCTTCTTCATCTTTGGAGGGATGCTCTTGGAGTAGGGAATCTCCTGCACGGAGCCGTCGCCTTCCATGCGCCAGGAGTGGAAGGGGCACTCGATGAGGTTGCCAGACACCTTGCCGCCGTAACCCAGGTGCGCACCGAGGTGCGGGCAGTAGGCGTCCAGGGTGCGCGGGGCACCGTCCTCGCCGCGCCATACCACCAGGTCGCGCTCGAAGTAGCGTAGTGGTTTGACCTCGCCCACCGCCAGCTCGTCGCTGTAGCACAGGGCGAACCAGCCGAACGGCATGGGCAGATCGGTGTTGCGTTCCTCGCGGCTGCGCAGGTTGTCTACCTCTTTTACACGCCAGGCATTCAGGTCGTCACCCTTCAGGTGCTTGAGCTGCTCCCACACCAGAACGGGTGCGGTGCGCGCGTCGTGCAGATTTTCGGCTTCGGCCATGGTTGTCTCCTCGTCAGTTGTCGAGCCCGTACACGCGGCGCGCGTTCTCGCTCAGAAATTTTCGCCACACCGTCTCGTCTTTGAACGGCACATTCGGCAGATCGCCAAAGATTCGCTCCAGCGACAGCCCCATGGGGAAGTATCCGGCGTACATGATCCTGTCAGCGCCACGGGTGTTGGCGTAGTCGATGATGGCTTTGGGGTAATGCTTCGGCGCAAAGGCGCTGGTGGAGTAATAAAGGTTGGGCCATTTCAGCATCAGCTTGACGGCAAGCGCCTCCCACGGCTCGCCGCCGTGACGCATGATGAACTTGAGGTCCGGGAAGTGATAACAGACTTCATCCACCAGCTCCATGCGCTGCGGCTCCATGGGCACGCGAGGGCCTGGGATGCCGACGTTTACCAGCACCGGAATGTCGAGCTCGCAGCAGGTGGCGTACACGAGCCACATGCGCCGATCGTTGATCGGCACCTGCGGGTTGCAGCCGCAGGGGAACACGGTGACGGAGTGGATGCCCCATTCCGCGTGGGCGCGCTTGATGGCGCGTACGGTCTCCATACCGCCGTTCGGGTCTACGGAGTAGTCCCAGAGGAAACGTTCCGGGTACTTGCGTTTCGCTGCTTCGGCAGCCTGAGAGCCATCGAAGTAGCCCACCAGCGCCCGCTCGATGTTGTACTTATCCATCTGCTCGACAAGGTACTCCACGGCATCGTCCATGCCGTCGAGCTTGGGGATGTCGCGGAACATGTACTGCGCCGGCATCTTGAACATGTCGATGCTTTCCTTGTCCTTCAGCAGCGGCCGGAACGAGGCGTACCACTCCTCATTGGTCTCGCTCACGGGAATGCCCATCATCAGGTCGATCACGGGGGCGGCGGCGGGAAATGTCATGCGGGCTCCTTCAGGTAAATCTCGCGCACCTGGCGTTTGATGATCTTGCCGGTGGGGTTGCGCGGTAGCGGATCGCGGGTGAGCACGATGCGTTTGGGAATCTTGTAGCGGGCCAGGTGCGCATCGAGCGAGGCCAGCACCGCTTCTTCTGTTGCCTCGCCATCCGCTTCCAGGCATGCAACCGCCACCACTCGTTCACCCAGACGCTCGTCCGGTTCGCCGAGCGCTGCGCTTTCGCGGATCTGCGGGTGCAGATCGATGGCGCGTTCCACTTCCGCGCAGTAGATGTTCTCGCCGCCTGATATGACCATGTCGGTGCGGCGATCGACGATGCACACGCAGCCGTCGTCGTCCAGGTAGCCGATGTCGCCGGAAGCGAACCAGCCGGCGTCGTCGAAGAACGGCGGCTCGGCATTTGCGTAGCCCGCCATGAGCGTGGCGCCGCGCACGTGGATCTCACCGGTGCTGTTGGCAGGCAGCGGTTGGCCCGCTTCGTCGCGAATCTCCACCTGTACGGTGGCCACCGGTTTGCCGGTGGCATGCGGTTTCTGCAGAAAAGCGCTGCCCACAGCCATGCTGACGGTGCCGTTATTCTCCGTCATGCCGTAGCCGGTGCCGATGACCGCGGAGGGAAAGGCGCCCGTCACTGCGTTCAGCAGGGCCGGCGGTGTGCCCTGGCCGCCCACGGAAAGGGAGGTGAGCGAACTGATATTGCGGCCGCTGGCTTGGGCTGCCTTTAACAGGTCCCAGTACATGGTGGGTACCGCAGGAAATGCGGTGACGCCCTCCCGCTCGATAACCTCCAGTGCGGCTTCGGGATCCCAGCGCTTGAGCATGACGATGCGTGCGCCCTGCGACAGGTTGTTGAGGAATACTGCGTGGCAGCCGCTGACGTGGAACATAGGAAACATGAGCAGCGTCACCGTCGGCGGGCGCATCTGCATGAGCTGCTCCACTTCTATGCCGTATTGCGCTGCCATGTCCTGGGCCACCAGCAGTCCCGAGTACTGAATCGTCTTCAGTGAGGTAAGCACCCCCAGGTGAGTGAGGATGGCCGCCTTGGCGCGTCCGGTGGTGCCGGAGGTGAACATCAACAGGGCTTCGTCGTCGTGCTGCCGTGCCGTGACCGCTAGCTGCGCTTGCGCTGCGTTTCGCACGGATGGCTCGATGTCGGCCCAGTCCAGCCGCCGGGCCTGCACATCGAGTGTCGCGGTGCGGGCATCGCCGATCCAGGCAACGCAGCCGGTGCTGTGCACGCAATGCTGAATCTCTTCTGCCGCGCCGCGGGCATTCACCAGCGCGGGTACGGCGCCGATGGAAGTGATGGCGACGAACGAGACGACCCACCCGGCACCGTTGGGCAGCACCAGCGCGACGCGGTCTCCGGCCGCACAGCCATGCGTCCTGAGGTCCTTTGCCAACGCTGCGGCAGCGTTGCGTACCTGTGCGA
Source organism: Gammaproteobacteria bacterium (assembly GCA_030428905.1). Lineage (GTDB taxonomy): Bacteria > Pseudomonadota > Gammaproteobacteria > Pseudomonadales > Azotimanducaceae > SYFY01. The sequence goes on along the minus strand of JAUIED010000002.1, from coordinate 65,962 downwards.
ACGTCCAGCGCGTATCGCCGTCCAGGAGAAACTCCCGATCGCCGTACACGTCCAGCAACGACCAGAGGCTTGCCAGGTGTGGCGGTGTATCGGCGAAAATCCGGCAGGGGAAGCCGCGAACCTCGGCATCGATCAGGGCGAACGGGTCGGTATTGTCGGTCATCGGCAGCAGCTCCTCCCAGGCGCTGCCAGTGTAGGATTGCGGGTTAGATTATGCAATCCGTAAGTTTCAGGCTTCAAAAAACACCAAATGCGTAGAAAACACATCACAAAAGTGCGAATATGCGCTTGAAGGGTGTGTGGAGGCTACTGCGGGAATGAACCGGTTCGAAGGAAAGGTTGTCATCGTTACGGGTGGTAGCGAGGGCATTGGGCTGGCAATTGCCGAACGGCTGGCGCGGGAAGGCGCGCGGGTAGCCATCTGCGGTCGCCGCGAGGACGCGCTGCGCCAGGCGGTGGCCACCATTGGCGGGGACAGCGAGTATCGGGTTCTGGATGTCAGTGACACCGATGCGCTCGTCGCCTGGGTGGAGGATGTTGCAAGCCGCCACGGGCGGCTGGACGCCCTGGTGAACAACGCCATGCACGTGGGCTGGGGGGCGATCAGCGATACGGACGTTTCCGCCTTCCGGCAGGACTACCGAGTGAACGTTGATGCGCCGTTTGCCTCCACGCGGGCGGCCATGGGCATCATGACCGCCCAGGGTGGCGGAGCCATTGTCAACGTCACCTCCATCAACGCGTTGCTTGCCATCGACAACATGGCAGCGTATTCGTCTTCCAAGGCGGCGCTGGTGCACTTTACGCGTTGTGCGGCTATGGAAGGTGCGCAGGGCAACGTGCGCGTGAATGTCATCGCACCCGGCGTGATTGCCACGCCCAGCACTACGAACGCCCTCGGCGGCATTCCCGGCTATACCGAAGCGGTGGCTGGCGGGGTGCCGATGCAGCGGCTCGGTGAACCGGATGAAGTGGCCGCGGCCGCAGCGTTTCTGCTGTCGGATGAGGCAAGCTACATTACCGCAGTGTGCCTGAGCGTGGACGGCGGCAAATCCCAACAGCTCGTGGTGCCGCCGCCTCCGGGGGCCTGAAGGCTTACGTTTGCAAATTCACGGTTAGATCGACAGGGGAGAACAGCGGTGGCTGAACTGCAGAGTTTCGAGGGCAAAGTCGTAGTGGTTACCGGCGCCGGCCGCGGCATGGGGCGCGCCATTGCGGAGAAATTCGCAAGCCTGGGCGGAAGGGTAGCGGCGCTGGATCTCAATGCAGATGAGGCGCAGGAAACCGTGGCGGGTTGTGATGGTGGGCCGCACCTGGCGCGCGCCTGTGACGTGAGCAACAGCGCGGATGTGGCGGCGGCGTTTGCAGCCGTTGGCGAGGCGCTTGGTGCGGTGGACGTACTCGTGAACAACGCCGGTATCGGCCGTGCGCCCGACGACGGTAGCGACGAAATGTATGCGTTGATGGCCAAGCGCAACGAAGAGCTGGCCGCGGGTGGCCCTGCCACCACCCACGTCGATCATCTGATTCACATGCAGGATGCAGGCTGGAAAACGGTGATGGGGGTGAACATCGACGGCGCATTCTACTGTGCCCGCGAGGCGGTGCGTTCCATGGTGGCGGCCGAGAAGGGCGGGTCCATCGTCAGCATTTCTTCTACCTCGGCGCAATCGGGCGAGGGTGCCGTGCACTACTGCACCAGCAAGGCGGCCATCATCGGTCTGACGCGATGCCTGGCCGGCGAGCTGGCCGGGCGTGGCATTCGCGTGAACGCAGTAGCGCCTGGGCCGACCAACACGCCCATCATGGCGGGCATACCGCAGGAGTGGATACAGTCCATGGAAGCGGATATCCCCCTGGGCCGCATGGCCGTGCCCGCAGAGATTGCAGAGGCCGTCGCCTGGGTCGCCAGCGATGCCGCGAGCTTCTGCACCGGCTCGGTGCTTGTGGCTAACGGAGGCAGCTACTTTTTCTGACAGACGCGAAATGTTCTGACGGACACGAAATGTTGATTTTCGCGTGATACTTTCGTGACGAACCCACCTGAGCATGGCGGCTCCTCAATTGCCTATTGGAGCCAACACCCATGTCACGATGGAATCCTGTCAGAGCGGCACTGTGCCTCTCAGCCGCGGCGCTGTGCGCGCCCGTTCACGCCGTGGACTTCTCGGTCCGCGTCGATAACCTCACCAACGGTATCTACTTCACGCCGCTGCTCGTCGCCGCACACAGCGAAGGCAGCCGCCTGTTCGCTGCCGGTGAAGCAGCAAGCCCGAGCCTGCAGGCGATGGCGGAAGGCGGCGACATCTCTGGGCTCGCCGGCGATCTGGCGGCGATCAGCGCAACCGTAGTAGAAAACCCCGCAGGCGGCCTGCTCGCGCCGGCGCAGAACACCACTGCGGCGCTCAACACCGACGGCACGGATAACGTGCGCCTGTCTGTCGTCGCCATGATGTTGCCCACCAACGACGGTTTCATTGGTTTGAACGCGGTAGAGATTCCTACAGCCGCGGGCACCTACGTGTGGAATGTGTCCGCCTACGACGCCGGTACTGAAGCCAACGACGAAGTCGTCAACGGCGGCGGCGCGCCCGGTGTGGCAGGTATACCGGCGGCGCCCGGTGGTTCCGGCAGCGGTGCCTCTGGAGCTGCACCCTCAGACAGCAACACCACCGTGCACATCCATCGCGGCGCGCTCGGCGATACCGATGCGACTGGCGGCGTGAGCGACCTGGACGCACGGGTACATCGCTGGCTCAATCCGGTGGCCCGTATCACCGTCACGGTGAACTGAGGTGGTTGCCGTGAAAAGAATGATTTGTCTGGCGGCAACGAGCTGTGTTCTGGCCGCTTGCGGAGGCGGTGGCGGCAGTTCCTCTGCACCACCGCCGCAAACCGTGCCGATGTCCACCTATGAGATCAGCGTCACCAACCTCACCAACGCGCAGCCGCTGTCGCCCCCGGTTGTGATGCTGCACGACGGTGACTATCGCATATTCACACTCGGCCAACCGGCGGGTGCCGGTCTCGAGGTGCTGGCAGAGGGTGGCGATGCCCAACCGTTGCTGGACGAAGCGCTGGCGGCCGATTCGGTGAGCCAGGCCGTTGCGTTCGACGCGCCGATTCCGCCCGGCGCTCAGGCACAGGTGTCGGTGACCATCAGCGACAACGCGCGCGCGGATCTGCGGGTGTCGGTAGCTACCATGCTCGTTAACACCAACGATGCGTTCACAGCGTTGAACGGGTTGCCGGAAGTGGGTGTGCTGGCGCCGGGCCAGATGCTGGAAGCTTCCACCCCGGCCTACGATGCCGGCACCGAGGCGGATGACGAGGCCCCTGGCTCCATTCCCGGACCGGCGGATGGCGGTGAGGGTTTCAACGCCGCACGGGATGACGATGCCGATCGCGTGGCCATGCATTCCGGTGTGCTGACGGCGATGGACGCACTGCCGACATCCGTGCTCACGGAGCAACACCGGTTCGACAACCCGGTGGCGCGCATCCAGGTTCGGCGGGTGAACTAATCCGCTGTGGACGCGTCGAAAGCCAGGTGCGAAACGAAAGGACTGGGTGTGCAGCGCAAATGCGTGCTCGTGGTTGAAGACGAGCAGGACATAGCCGATCTGCTGATGCTGCACCTGGCCGACCAGAACCTGGATGCCACCTGGTGCCGCGATGGTGTGCAGGCCCTGCAGCTCCTGAGATCTCGAACGTGGGACCTCGTGCTGCTGGACCTGCGCCTGCCTGGGCTCGATGGGCTGGAGATCACGCGGCGACTGCGTGCGCAGGGCAGCCGGGTGCCCATCCTCATGCTCACAGCGAAAACCACAGAGCTCGACCGCGTGCTCGGCCTCGAGCTCGGCGCAGACGACTACGTGTCGAAGCCGTTCAGCGTGGTGGAGGTGATGGCGCGGGTCAAAGCGCTGCTGCGCAGGGTTTCCATGGATGCCGCACCGGAGCGGGCGGCATCGCGGATCGTGCACGGTGTGCTGGTGGTCGATGAAACCACGCGTGCGGTCACGCTGGGTACTACCAACATCGAGCTCACCGCCAGGGAGTTCGACCTTCTCACGTTTTTCGCGCAGTCCCCTGGCCGCGTCTTTCGACGCACGCAGTTGCTCGATCAGGTGTGGGGCACCGGGCACGACGGCTACGAGCACACCGTCAATTCGCACATCAACCGCTTGCGCGCGAAGCTGCAGGCGGCCGGCGCCGCCGAGGAATACATCCTCACCGTGTGGGGTGTTGGCTACAAATTCAACGATGCACTCGCGAGCGTCGATGTCGCTTAACGCCCGCTTCGCGCTCGTGCTGGCGCTGCTGCTGGGTGGCCTGGGCATCGCTATCGCCTGGGCGGGTCGCTATGCCTCGGAGCTGTATTTTCACGAGGTAAACCAGCGATTGAACGCCAGCATTGCCATGTATGTGGTGGAACGCCTCGAGCTGCTGAACAACGGCGAGGTCAATCCCGAGGCGCTGAAAGTTCTGGCCGAGCGCGCCATGACAATCAACCCCAGTGTCGAGGTGTACCTCCTGGACACGCAGGGTCGGGTCATCGCCCATGCACTTCCGGATACGGCGCTCGTTGGCGCCAAGGTAGATCTGCAGCCGGTGCATCGGTTTCTGGCGCGGCAGGAGAACGAACTGGTGCTTGGCGATGATCCGCGGGCCAGTGCGCGCAAGGCTTTCAGCGCGTTTCCCATTGAGAGCCCGGCGGGAAGACAGGGGTACCTGTACGTCGTGCTTGGCGGAGCCATGTTCGAAGCTGCGCAGGCAGCGTTCTACGATTCTTTCATTGGCCGCATGGCGGCGGCCGTGCTGCTCGCTGCGCTGCTGGTTGCCGGTGTGTCCGGCTACCTGTTGCTGGGCCGTGTGGGGAGGCCGCTGACCGCGTTGGCGCGAGCGGTGGGCGATTACACTGCTTCAGACTTCAGCGATGTGCGCGGCATCGAAGAGGTGCCCGACCACGTGCGTGAGGTGGGTGTGCTGAAACGCGAGGTGAAGCTGTTGGCCGACACCATCGCCCGCCAGCTTGCCGAGCTTGAGACCAACGACCGACTGCGTCGCGAGCTGTTGGAGAACCTTTCCCACGATCTGCGTACACCGTTGGCGTCATTGCAGGGCTACATCGAGACGCTGCTGCTCAAAGGTGACAGCATCGAGCCTGCGCAGCGACTTCGTTTCCTGCAGACGACGCATCGGCACAGCCAGCAGCTCACCCGCATGGTCGGGCAGCTCTTTGAGCTTGCAAAGCTCGACAGCGGCGCGCACAGCGTGGAGTTCGAGTCGTTCTGCCTCGCGGAGCTGCTGCAGGATGTAGCTCAGGACTTCGAGATGGCGGCACAGGAGCGCGGCGTTTCACTGGCTGTACGGGCGCCGAACGCCGCGGCTGCCGGCCTGGTGCGCGCCGACATCTGCCTCATGCAGCGGGTGTTTGAAAACCTGTTAGGCAATGCGCTGCGCTTTACCCCTTCGGGTGGTCACATTGAAGTTGCCCTGGCAATGCGCGACGAGTCCCTCTACGTGGAGGTGCGCGATTCGGGTAGGGGGATTGAAGAGAAAATGCTGCCGAAAGTGTTCGAGCGGCATATCGGCGAGAGCGCAGGCGACGGCCACTCCGGGCTTGGGCTCGCCATCGTCAGGCGCATTCTGGAGCTGCACGGCAGCGTTATCTCGGTGACATCGCGCGTGCACGAGGGCACGTGCTTCCGATTCTCTCTACCGAGCGCCGCTTCCGCCTGAGTGTAGCTACACCCGTTGACTTGCAGCACCCCGCGTAAGGCGGGGTGCTGCGGTGATCTCAGCGCTCGTCGAGCCCGAGCTTCTTGCGCTCCGCGTTCATACGCTTGGCATCGCTTTCCAGGCGCTCGCCAAGCTCTTCTTCAGTTGCCGTGCCGGCCATGTGCCGGCCCGCCATGGCGCCGTTGTACATGATCTTCTTCACCGGCGTGACGGCGAGGATGGTGCGCAGTGGCGAATCCAGCAGGTTGTAGAAAAACTCCTCGCCCGCCGAGTTGTCCGGGTTCAGCTTCTTCGACAGGGCGCCGTAGAACCACTTCTTGGTGTCTTCGTCGTCAAAGAATTCGCCGGTGCCTTTGAAGGTGATAGCGCCACCGGGCAGGGTTTCATCCCGTTGCGGGTAGCCGCAGCTGCTGACGTTTACCGACACGCGGTTGTCGCGCTTGATGGCAACCGTGCGGTGCCGGTGCGAGGCGAAGGTGATCCAGATCTTGCCGTCGTGCCACACAAATGCATGGGTGACGCCAACGGGCCAGCCGTCCTTCGTAGCCCACATGAGCACGCACTCATTGGAGTTGTTCATGAGTTGATCGACTTCTTCGTCCGTGAACGGATAAATCGACACGATTTCGTGGTCGAGCGTTTGCGCCATTGGTCTCCCCCGGTTTTCGTTACGGTAATGCGATGCGACGAAATTAGAACCCGTTACAGCTTCGATCGCAAGCCGGTCACGGCGGCGATCCGGTGCCGTCGGCCGGGGGCACGCCCAGCGCCTGCAGGTTAGCCACCAGATTCTCCCCCGCGCTGCGCGGATTGACGTCTTTGTCGATCTTGAGGATCTGCCCCTGCGGGTCGATGTAGAACGTCCAGCGCTTGGCGAAGCCCATGGCGCTCAGCACACCGTATGCGCGCGCCGTGTCTTTCGTCGGATCTGCAAGGATAGGAAACGTCGCTTCGTTCTTCTCGGCGAAAGCGGTGTTGTCTTCCAGGCTGTCGACGCTGGCCATGAAGTAGGCCACGTTGAAGTTTCTGATTTCCCGGTCACTGTCACGCAGCGACTTGCACTCCAGGGTTCAGCCGCCTGTGAAGGCTTTCGGGAAGAAGGCCACCACCACGTGCCTGCCGCGGAGGTCTACGAGGCTGTGCTGCTGACCGTCGGATCCTGCCAGCGTCCACAGAGGGGCGGCGTCGCCTGGCGCGAGGTCCGCTGCGGCGGCTTGCCCGGTGAACACCAGGCAGGCGGCGAAAAGGCTGAGCGTTTTTTTCATGTGGTATGTCTCCCGGAGATCTGGTGGTTGGTGTTTGCCGCGCCCCGCTGGGCGATCTCGCCGACGATGCGCGCGTGCTCCGCGCGCGAGATACGGTAGAAACAGATGCACAGGATACTCAACGCCGACAACACGAGCACCATCGGCCCCTGTGCCCAACCGAACCGTTCGATGGCCGCAGGGTCCACCTCCGCAGGGTTGCTACCAGCGGCGATGCCGGCCAGATCCACGATGAACCCCGCAACCACCGGGCCGGCGCCACCCACGGCCTTACCGGCGAAAGAAGCAGCGGCATAGTAGATCCCTTCCTGCCGGGTGCCGTGGCGGCGTTCATGCTCGTCGGTGATGTCGGCGACCATGCTGCCGATCATCGGTATCGCTGCGCCCAGGCCCAGCGCGGAGATGCAGCCCGTGGCCATGTACAACGGCGCGACCCAGGCCACGTCGTTGCCCGGAAGCAGGCCGGTGAGCCGGGCGATGATCACCGCGCTCGTCCACAGGGCATACCAGATGCTGCCGGCAATGAACAATGTGCGCTTTTCCGGCACGAGCGTCGCAAGCGGCCGGCTGCACGCGGAACCTATGACGATGCCGCTGATCGCGCCGGCGAAGAGCAGCGTGATCTGGTTGGAGGTGAGTTCAAAAAAGTAAGTGGCTGTGTACAGGTGCAGCGCAGACACCATGCCCTGATTCACGCCGAACAGCACCGAAGCGCCGACGATGGCGACGAACGACGGGATGGCGAAAGCCTGGCGTACGTCTTCCAGCGCCTGCTGCCAGGCACCACGCACGCGCTGTGCGGCGGGCGGAAGACGGCGGATCTCGCTGTGGGTGCCGGCCGCTGCCAGCCACACGCCGAGCAGCAGTATCGGCGTGCAGGCGAGCGCAAAGGGGAGATAAGCGGCAGGGTTCAGCTGGCCGTTGGCGAACGCATCGGTGGCGTGGAAGAACAGTAGATTGCCGACGATGAGCACGAGGAACATGCCCAGGAGCTGGAAGACGTTGCGCAGGCTCGCCATGAGGGTGCGCTCGTCATAGTTCTGCGTGAGTTCGGCGCCCATGGCGAGGTAGGGCACCTGGTAGAAAGTCATCGCCGTGCGGGTCAGGGTAGCGAAGCACAGCAGCCACAGGAAAAGACCAGTCTGGCCGAGGTCTGACGGCGGCGCGAACAGCAGCAGAAAGCTCGCCGCGAACGGTATCGCGGAGGCATACATGTACGGGTGCCTGCGCCCCCAGCGGCTGCGGGTGAAGTCCGACAGGCTGCCTACCAGTGGGTCGCTGACCGCGTCTACCACCAGGGCCAGAAATACGGCGATACCGCCCAACGTGCCGGACAGGCCCAGCACCTGGTTGTAGTAGAACAGCAGAAAAAAGCCGAAGGCGGCAGATTTGATGCCCTCCGGAAGCTGCCCCAGGCCGTAGAGAATGCGAATGCGCCAGCTCATCTGATGACCCCTTTGCCCCGGTCATCATAGGGTAAAACCCTGCGGCGGCGTTCGGTTTAATCTTCCGGCGCGATGGTGAGCCGCAGCCCGTCCCAGGCATCGTCGAAGGGAATCTGGCAGGTCAGCCGCGAGCGATCGGCCTGGTAGTGATCGGAAGTCTCGGCGAGCTCCACTTCATCCTCATCCGCCGGCGGCAGCTTGTTCGCCCACTCCTCATCGATGAAACAGTGGCAGGTGGCGCAGGCGCACTGGCCGCCGCAGATCGCCTCGATGTCGAACCCCGCGTCGCGCACGATCTCCATGATGCTGGTGCCGGCGCTTGCTTCGATCTCGTGGGTGTCGCCGCTGCGGTCCGTGACGAACAGAGTGCTCATGTGTTGTTTTCCTTGTTTTTGGTGAGCAGAAACTTCTGCACCTTGCCCGAAGCGTTGCGGGGCAGCTCCTGGATGCTGGTGACGAATCGCGGCGCCTTGTAGTTGGCCATGCGCTGCCGTGACCAGCCGATGATCTCTGCCGGGTCGATAACGCAACCAGCGCGGGGCACCACCCAGGCGTGACCCACTTCGCCCATGCGATCGTCTGGAGTGCCGGTGACTGCAACGTCTGCGACATCCGGGTGTTCGAGCAGGAGGTGCTCGATCTCCGCCGGATAGCAATTGAATCCGCCGCAGATGTACATATCTTTCACCCGGTCGGTGATCTTCAGGTAGCCGCGCGCATCCATCACGCCGATGTCGCCGGTTTTCAGCCAGCCATCCGGCGTGATGGTTTCGGCGGTTGCGGCATCGTTGTCCAGGTAGCCCCGCATGACGTTGAATCCGCGCACGCGGATCTCCCCGGACTCGCCGGGTGGCAAGGCGGCGCCATCGGCGTCGGTGATGCGGATCTCCACACCCTCCATGGCGCGCCCGGAAGTGTTGGCGATGGTTTCGAAGTCGTCTCCTGAGCGGCAGAGAGATACGACACCAGTCGACTCGGTGAGTCCGTAGGCCGTATACACCTCCTGAAAGCCCAGTACGTGCTTCATGTCCTTGACGAGCTGTACCGGCACCGTGGCAGCACCTGTTACGGCGCAGCGCAGGGAGGACAGGTCGAAGCTGGCGAGCTGGTCGTGGCTCAACAGTGACTGGAAGATCGTCGGCGCCCCCGGCAGCATGGAGATGCGGTCACGGGCGATACGTGCCAGCACCTCATCGGTGTCGAATGCTGCCATTGGATAGCTCGTTGCTCCCCGTAGCAGCGACGCGAACCAACCCGCCTTATAGCCGAAGGTGTGGAAGAACGGATTGACGATGAGATATCGATCCTCGGCGTTGAGGCCAACAGCTTCGCTCCACTGCATGAAGACGGCAACATTCTGCCCGTGTGTGGTCATCACGCCTTTCGGCGCGCCGGTGGTGCCGGAGGTGTAGAGAATATCCGCCAGCGCATCGGCGGAAATGTCAGCGATGCGCGCATCCAGCGCATTGTCGCTGATCTCGGCGGCGCGTTCGTGTAGTTGTTTCAGTCCGGCGGAGTCGAGCGGCACGATGAGGTCGAGGTCCGGCAGAGACGCGTCTGCGAGCATGGCCCTGTAGTCCACGCCCAGAAATTCCGACACCACGAACAGCGCCCGGCTGCCGCTGCGTCGCAGGATATCGCCGGCTTCGACGCCTTTGTAACGTGTGTTGATGGGTACGAGCACCATGCCGGCGAGTTGCCCGGCCAGTGCGGCGACGATCCATTCCCAGCGGTTTGGCCCCCATATGGCGAAGCGGGTGCCGGCTGGGTAGCCCTGTGCCAGGAGCCCGCGAGCGCAGCTTCGGGCTGCATCGCGCAGCGCTGTGAACGTCAGTGTGACGTCGCCATCGACCACGGCGGCTTTGTCCGGCCAGTGGCGGCAGGCATCGTCGAGCACCGTGGGTACGGTGCGTTGCAGGTCGGTATGAATGGTCATCGCACGTGGCTCATCTGACGCGAATACGCGGATCCGGCGCGCCTCGGCGGGTGGTCTTCAAAAACTGCTCCAGCGGTGCCGGTGCTGCCACCTGCGGCTCGTTCTCGCGAGGCGGGTGTGCCCAGAACTGCTCCCATGAGGGAAAAAGGTCGTGAAAGGCGCCGTCGTAGGCATCCCGATCCGGCCAGCGCATCTTCGCGTCGCCGACCGGCGGTTTGTTGAGGTCGGTGGCGTACCAGTAACAGGGCAGGCGACGGCGAAAGTACCAACGCCCGTCTATGCGCTCGTAGTCGTCCCAGTAGAGCATCTGCATGATCACCCACTCATCGCCGGTCTCGTGCTCGTTCTTGGAGTAGACCACGCCGTGGGCATGATCTGCGTCGTCGAACTCGATGATGTGGTTGCCGGTGTGGTGGGATGTGCCGGTAAACTGCAGTCGCAACGTGTCGTCGAGCCAGCGCTTGAGGTGGCTGCGGCCGGTCAACTCGCGGCTCACGCGAATGTCCGCGGCGAACAGATTCACATGCGCATCGAGGTCGCGCATATCCAGGGATAAGGCATACTTGGCCACGAGCTGACGGATCTCGTCGATGGATTCGAGGCGATCCAGTCGTGCCTCGATAGACCGGTTGTCTGTTTTCACGTGCCTCTCCAAACAGGCTTCGTTGTGCATATGCGCAATAAATTTCAACATTAAATGCGCAAAACGTCAAAGCTAAGTGATAGAATTCCCCGAATTCGTATAATTCAGGTGCTGGCCAAGCTATGAGTGAAGCGGCGGAAACCGCGTTCGTACCCGATGAGTTGGACATGGAGATCATCGGGCTATTGCGCGAGGACGGGCGCATGTCCACGCAGGACATCGCCAAACGCCTCGGCTCCACATCTTCCACCATCCGCAAGCGCATACGCCGGCTGGAAGACGCCAAAGCCATGCGGGTGGTTGCAGTCACCGATTTCTCAGCCGCAGGCTACGACCTGCTGCTGGCCATCGGCATCGAGGTGGAGCAGTACAACGCTGAAGCGGTGGGGCGCCAGCTTGCTGAGCTGCCAGAGGTGTTTTCCGTGACCATGACCACCGGCCCGCACGACCTGGAGATTCTCGTGGCGGCGCAAACCTTTGATCAGCTCGCCACCTTTCTGCACGAGGAAGTGTCGCGCATTCCCGGCATCGGCCGGCTGGTGCCCGGGCTGACGGTGGAGGTGTACAAGTACCAGTCCGATATGGTGCCGCAGCTGTGAGCAAAGCAAAGATTGACGATGTGGACCGGCAGATTCTGGAGCATCTGTCGGTAGATGCGCGCATGAGCAACCGCGAGATCGCGCAGGAACTCGGCCTTGCCGAAGGCACGGTGCGTGGGCGCATCAAGCGGCTGCAGGAGAGCAACATCATCAAGATCATGGCGCTCACCAGCTTTACCGGCGCCGATCAGCCGATGATGGCCTACATCGGCGTGCGCGCGGACCTCGCGCATGTCGCTGAGACCGCGCAGACGATCGCCAAGCTGCCGTTCGTACGGTTCGCCGCTACCATGCTCGGACGTTTCGATATTCTTGTTATTACGATCGTCAAGGACGGCAACGAACTGGTACGTCTGGTGAACGAGGAGATCATGACCTTGCCAGGCGTACGCCACGCGGATACGACCCTGGCGGTTAAAGGCCTGAAGTACGACTACCGGTGGGGTCGAATTCTCGCGGAGGACTGATGCCAGGCCCATCAGTGCGTGTGACAGAAGCGGGGCTGCAATGAGCCAAAGACACGTGGATGAGTTGAAACCGCTGGCCGGCAAGGTCGCCATCGTCGCCGGTGCCACTAGAGGCGCCGGGCGGGGTATTGCGCGGATGCTTGGCGAGGCTGGTGCCACGGTGTACTGCAGCGGCCGCAGCACGCACGGCAACCCGTCGCCCATCGGTCGCCCGGAGACCATCGAAGAGACTGCAGCTCTGGTGGATGCTGCGGGCGGCGAGGGTATTGCCGTGCAGACCGACCACCTCGACGTGCAGTCGGTGCAGCGCCTGGTTGAGCAGGTGATGTCCAGGCACGGCCGCATCGACATCCTGGTGAACGACATCGGCGGTGAAGGCATGACCGACTGGAAACCCGTTTGGGAATCCAGCCTCGATCAGGGGCTTGCGTTGCTGGATACGGCCGTGCGCACGCATGTCATCACGGCGAGCGTTGTAGCCCCGCACATGGTGCAGGCGGGAGAAGGTCTGATTGTTGAGATCACCGACGGTGATCATTCCGGATATCGCGGGGCTTTCTACTACGATCTGGCGAAAAATCAGGTGATTCGGCTCGCCTTTGCGCTCGCCAACGATCTTCGCCCGCAAGGCGTTACGGCGCTTGCTGTCACGCCGGGCTTCCTGCGTTCGGAGGCGATGCTGGAGAATTTCGGCGTTACCGAAAGCAACTGGATGGATGCGGCATCCGGCGAACGCGGCTTCAGTGAGTCGGAAACGCCGTGCTATGTGGGGCGTGCCGTGGCGGCGCTGGCGGCAGATGCGCGGGTGGCGGAGAAGTCCGGCGGCGTCTATGCAAGTTGGGAGCTGGCCAAAGAGTATGGCTTCACCGACATCGACGGCCGCAAGCCTGACTGGTGGGGATATGTCCGTTCATCCATCGCCGAAATTCTCGAGCGCGGCGGGCCGGCCAACGAGGATGAGACATTCTGGGTGGATGCCTGGCGCTCGCAACTTGCCGCTGATCCGCGGTTTGCCGACATGTGCCGGCAGATCGACGCCGTGCGGGGCGGCGGCTGAGTCTCGCTAACCCTCAATCCCGCCGCGTGGCTTCCTCGATGAAGCTTAGAAAGCTTGGCGGTTCGCCGCCGCCGTACACCTCGAGCGATGCACCGGAGACGTAGTCTGAGTCTGGCGAGGCGAGAAACAGGCAGGCCTTGGCGATGTCCTCGGGTGTGCCCATGCGTTTTGCCGGCAGCCGTGCTTCCAATCGCTCGATGCCTTCCGGCCCGCCGTAGTGGGCATCAGCCGCTTCGGTTTTGATCAGCCCGGCGATGATGGCGTTCACGCGTACCTCCGGCCCCCACTCCTGCGCCAGCGACAGGGTAGCCGACACAAGGCCGGCCTTGGCCGCACCATAGGCCATGGTGCCGGGCGACGAACGGATGGCGGAAACGCTGGAGATGTTGACGATGGAGCCGTGGCTGGCTTTCAGGGCGGCGTAGGCCTGCTGGCTGACGATGAGCGGCGCCAGCAGGTTGAGACGGATGATGGACTCGGTGAATCGGGGCGAAGCGGTGGCGGCATCTGCGGGCGGACCACCGCCTGCGTTGTTCACCAGCGTGTCCAGGCGTCCTTCGCGGCGCAGGATCTCGTCGATCAAAGCGCCCGCCTGATCTGCATCGCGCACGTCGGCGGTAATAAAGGTGCCGGGTGCGTCCTCTTCTGGCGGGCGGCGGCCGCAGGTGTAGACTTTGGCGCCGGCGTCGAGGAACGCGCTGGCGATACCCCGCCCGATACCGCGGCTGCCGCCTGTCACGAGCGCTACCAGGCCGTCGAATGCGCCCATTGAACGCGCCTCCCCGTCTCTGCGAATCGTCTGGGGATTGTGCGCAAAAACTACCGATAGAGCAACTTGGGCGCCCTGCGTTTATCCATATGCGCAAAAAACACCCCTTGAAATTACGCAAATGGTTTACTTTGCCCCGCCGCGGTGGGAAACTTCCCGGCAGTGTCATTCGGGAGGCAACAGCATGAGTGAAGCGTTGAGCACGCAGCGTGCGCAAGAAGGCGTGGCCCAGAGCGTGGATCACGGTAGCCTGGGTAGGCCGAGCCTGCTGCAGTCCGTGCAACCCGTGCTGGGCCTGATTGCCGAAAAGGCCGGTGAAGGCCGCGCCAATCGGCAGGTGACGGACGAAGTGGTTGCTGCCATCAAGTCCACCGGCATGATGCGGGCCTTTCTGCCGGCGCAGTGGGGTGGCCTGGAAGCCACGCCGCAGGAGTTTTTTGAGGCGGCCATCGCCATTGCCGAGCGCGATATGAGCACTGCCTGGATCACGGGCATCATCGCCGTGCACGCATACCAGCTCGCCATCATGAACGAAGACGCGCTCCGCGATGTCTACCAGGACGATCCCGACACCTGCGTATCCAGCTCCTACAATCCGGTGGGCGGCAAAGTCGCACTGGCCAATGGCGGACTGATGCTCAGCGGCCGGTGGGGCTGGAGTTCCGGCTCGCACCACTGCACCTGGGCGCTGCTCGGCGGCATCGTGCCGGGCGAGGGCTATCGCACCTTTCTCGTGCCGCGCAGCGACTACCGTATTGAAGACACCTGGTTCGTCATGGGCCTGCAGGGCACTGGCTCCAACGACATCGTCATCGACGAGCCGGTATTCGTGCCGGACTACCGCACGCACAAGCGGCTCGACGGCTTCAACTGCGTGCATGGGCAGAAAAACCCTGTTTACGGGATTCCCTGGGCGCAGATCTTTGCGCGCATCGTCTCCACTCCGGCCATTGGCGCGGTGCGAGCCGCCGTGAATGTGTTTGCTGAAAATGCTGCCACCAGCAGCACCGACCCGACCAAGCTGCAGGGCGATCCGGACATTACTCAGCGTGTGGCGCAATCGCTCAACGATGCGGATGAGGTAGAGGCTATTCTTTACCGTAACTTCGACCGCCTGGTGGCGGCGGTGCGTGCCGGCGAAGAGATTCCCATGGCCGACCGCGTGCGCTACCGCTATCAGGCGGGCGCCGTGATCGATCGCATGATTACTGCCGTGGATCGATTGTTTCATGTAGGTGGCGGCCGTACGGTGTTCGAGGGTGCGGCGCTGCAGAACATCTGGCACGACATCCATATCGCCAGGGCGCATGTGGCCAACAACCCGGTACCGTTCGGCCGCAACTGGGGCGGCATGGTGCTGGGCGCAGAAAATACCGACGAGTTCGTGTGACGGCACCGAGGGGGAAGGCATGACCACGGAGAACGGCGCACCACCGCGCGGTGCTATTCAACAGGTGCAGAATCTGTCGCTGCACTACAACGACCACCGCCCGCAGGGTGATGCCTCAGGCACGGTGGTGTTCGTGCACGGCAGTGGTCCGGGCGCGAGCGGCTACAGCAACTTCAAGAAGAACGTTGGCGCATTTGTTGACGCCGGCTACCGGGTCGTCGTGCCTGACCTGCCGGGCTTCGGGTACTCCGACAAGCCGACAGACCTGGACTACACAACTACCTTCTTCTCCGAGCACCTGCTGGGCCTGCTCGACGGTATCGGTGTCGACCGCTTCACCCTCATCGGCAACAGCCTGGGCGGCGCGGTGAGCATCCGCCTGACGCTGGACCACCCGGAACGGCTGGACAAACTCATCCTCATGGCGCCGGGTGGCATCGAAGAGCTTGCTACCTACATGGCGATGCCGGCCATGAAGCGCATGATCGACAATTTCGTAGGCGGCGCTCTGGATCGCGAGGGCTTGCGCAACGTTCTGAAGACCCTGGTGTATGACGACGTGCATGTTACCGATGCGCTGGTGGACGAGCGGTGGGCGATTCTGCAAAACCAGCCGCCGGAGGTGCTCGGGCGCATGATCATTCCCAACATGGAAGCCGAGCTTGCGCAGATCGCCTGTCCGGTGCTCTCTTTCTGGGGCGTGGACGACGAGCTGCTGCCGGCGTCGGGTGGTGCGAAGATCACCCGTGCCTGCCGGCCGAGCCGCAACATCGAAGTGGCGAACTGCGGACATTGGGTGATGGTGGAGCATACCCGCATGTTCAACGCAGCCTGTCTCGACTTCCTGCGCCACGACTGACATGACACCGGACGAAATCACATCCATCGGCCGGACACTGCACGCGCATCTGCGCGCGCGCAGCACCATGGCGCCGCTCACCGAACAGTATCCGCACATCACTGTGGACGATGCTTACCACATCTCCCGAGCCTTTCTCGATGCGCGTTGCAGCATCGACGGCGAGCGGCTGATCGGCAAGAAGATCGGTGTCACGAGCCCGGCGGTTCAGGAGATGCTCGGCGTGTTCCAGCCGGACTTTGGTTTTCTCACAGACGCCATGCTCTGCGACGGCTCGGTCGCCACAGACAGCCTCATCGCGCCGCGAGCTGAAGCGGAGATCGCCTTTCGCATGGCGAAACCCCTTCGCGGACCTGGCGTCACGCCGCAGGACGTGCTGGCCGCTACCGAGTCGGTGATGGCCTGCTTCGAAATCGTCGACTCCCGTATTCAGGACTGGCGCATCAAGATTCAGGATACGGTGGCAGACAACGCTTCCTGTGGCGTGTTCGTACTCGGCGACGAGCGCTCCCCGGCGGGTCTGGACCTGGCTGCGTTGGAAGCGGTAGTCACCAAGAACGGCGAGCCGCTGTCCCGGGGTCTGGGCGCCAGCGTGCAGGGCGCACCGCAGAATGCCGTTGCCTGGCTTGTCAACACGCTCGGCGAGTTCGGCATCCCTTTCGAGGCTGGCGAGATTGTGCTGTCCGGTTCGCTGGTGCCGCTGGCGCCCGCGGTAAAGGGCGATGTATTTCACATGCAGATCGCGGGGCTCGGCAGCGCCGAGGTCCGCTTCGAATAGGAGCGAGCAGTGACGGTAAAGGCCCTCGGCTACGTGCGCATCGAGATGCGTGATCCGCAAGCCTGGCGGCAGGTTGGCGAGGATATCCTGGGGTTCTCGGGCGCAACGGCAGAAGACGGCAGCGTGCGCCTGCGAATGGACAGCGCGCCATTTCGCTATCTCATCGAACGCGGTAGCGATGACCGCTTCGTGGCGGCCGGTTGGGAATGCGACGCGGCGGCGTTCGAACCGTTGTGCGGCGCGCTTGTTGAGGCGGGCGTTGCGCTGGAACAGGGCGACGCGGCGGGTTGTGCGGCGCGTGCCGTGACGGCCTACGTCGCTGGGCAGGATCCATCGGGTAATCACTTTGAGCTCTTCCACGGACGTACCCATACCGAAGGAGATTTCTGCTCCGGCATCGACGGCCTCGCCTTCGTCGCGGATGAGCTCGGCCTCGGCCACGCGGTGCTGCCGGCGCTTGCGCACGCGGAGACGTCGGCGTTCTACCGGGACGTGCTCGGGTTTGGTATCAGCGACGAGCTGACGTTACCGTCACCGGCGGAAGGGGTGCCCGAGATGTGCATCCATTTCTATCATGCTGGCAATCCGCGCCATCACAGCCTTGCGCTGTTCAACGGGCCGGCGCCTTCAGGGGTCGTACATCTGATGACGGAAATGCGCACGCTCGATCAGGTGGGCGCCTGCCTCGACCGCGTCACTGCTGCGGGTCTGCCCATCACCGCCAGCATTGGCCGGCACGAGAACGACCGCATGGTGTCCTTCTACTTCCTCTGCCCGGCGGGTATCCCCATGGAGGTCGGATACGACGGTTTGCAGCTGGACTGGTCTACTTTCCAGCCAACGAAGAGCACGGTGGGTGATGTCTGGGGCCATGAGTACAACTTTCCGGAGTAAACGATGAGCGGTATCGACAAGACCATCACCGTGGAAGCCATCGCAGCCCAGGTGCAAAGTGGCATGACCATCGGCATTGGCGGCTGGGGCGGGCGGCGCAAGCCAATGGCGTTTATTCGCGCACTGTTGAACACCGATGTGCGAGACCTCACCGTGGTTGCCTACGGCGGCCCGGACGTGGGCATGCTGGCCTCTGCAGGCAAGCTGAAAAAGCTCGTGTTCGGTTTTGTTTCCATGGACACCATCCCGCTTGAAGCGCACTTTCGCAAGGCGCGGCAGAGCGGCGCCATCGACGTGATGGAGGTGGATGAGGGTATGCTGCAGCTTGGTCTGAAAGCAGCCGCTGCGCGGCTGCCGTTCCTGCCCACACGGGTCGGGTTTGCGTCTGACGTGCTCACGACCAACCCGGAGATCAAAACCGTTCGCTCCCCTTATGCAGACGGCGAAGAATTCGTCGCCATGCCGGCGCTGCCGCTGGACCTCGCGGTGTGCCACGTCAACGAAGCGGATGTGCTTGGCAACTCGCGCATCAGCGGCCCGGACCCGTTCTTCGACGAGTGGATCTGCCGTGCTGCTGATGTGGCGTATCTCACCGCGGAGCGCGTGGTTGACACCGCGGCATTCAACGACCCGATGATCGCCCTGCAGATGCCCATCGAGCGCTCGCTGGTGCAGGGTGTGGCCGAGGCGCGGTGCGGAGCGCACCCGACCTCCTGCGGCCCGGACTACGGCATGGACATCGCCCACATGCAGGCATACAACGCCGCCGCCAAAGATGGCTGGGACGCCTACGTCGCCGACTACATAGCGGGTGTGGGTCATGCAGATTACATCGGCAAGGTCGGCGGCGAAGCGGCGATCGCACAACTGCCGCTGCCGGTTTTTTAGGAGGCACGATGAGCAACGACTACTCCCTGGCGGAACTGTGCATTTGCGCCTCAGCCGAAGCATTTCGCGGTGAAGGCGAGCGGCTGGCTACCAGCATTGGCCTGGTGCCGCGGCTGGCGGCGGGGCTTGCCAAGCTCACCTTCGAGCCGGGTCTGATGATGACCGATGGTGAAGCCTACCTGGTATCTGAACCGGTGCCCGTCGGCCCGCGGGGCGACTACCAGCCGAAGATCGAAGGGTTGATGACCTACGAACGGGTGTTCGACATCATCTATAAGGGCAAGCGTCAGGCCATGGTCACGCCGGTGCAGGTCGACCGCTACGGACAGATGAACATCTCCGCGCTGGGCGGCACCTACGAGCAACCCAAGACCGCGCTGCTCGGCGTGCGCGGCTACCCCGGTAACACGATATCCAACGCCAACTCCATGTTTCTGCCGAGTCACGACAAGCGTACGTTCGTGGAGGGTGAGGTGGATATGGTCGGCGGCATCGGCTACAACCCGGCACGCTGGCCGAATGGTGAGCGGCCGAAACACCTGGATCTGCGCCTGATTGTCACCAATCTGGCGGTGATGGATTTCGGCGGTGCCGACAATGCCATTCGCGTGGTCAGTCTGCATCCTGGTGTGACCTTCGACGAGGTGCAGGACAATACGGGCTTTGCGCTGCAAAAGGCAGAAGATCTCGGCGATACACCCGCACCAACGGACGCGCAGCTTGCGCTGCTGGCAGGCCGCCTGGACCCGCACAACCTGCGCGCTGGAATATTCAAAGACAATCCGCCGGGCCGTCGCGCCGCGTAATTCGGAGGTTTCCATGTCGGAAAAACAGGCAGAAGAACAGCTCGAACTAGATCTGGAACTAGTAGACCGGGTGGAGGCAAACGTCGTCTACGAAGAGGACGAGCCTGTGCTCTACGAGGTGGTCAACCACGTGGCGTGGGTGACGCTGAACCGGCCGCAGCTGCACAACGCACAGAACAGCCAGATGCTCTACGCCCTGGACGATGCGTTTCAGGCAGCGGTGAACGACGATACTGTGAAGGTGGTGGTGCTGCGCTCCAACGGTAAGCACTTCTCCCAGGGCCACGACATCGGCACCCCGGGCCGCGACTTCGAGCTGCCCATGAACCGCCGGCTGATGTGGTACGACCACACCAACAAACCCGGCGCGGAAAAAGCTTTCGCCCGCGAGCAGGAGGTGTATCTCGGTTTCTGCAAACGCTGGCGGGTGATGCCGAAGCCCACCATCGCGCAGGTGCACAAGGGCTGCATCGCCGGTGGCCTGATGCTGGCCTGGATCTGCGATCTCATCGTCGCCTCGGACGACGCCTTCTTCCAGGACCCGGTGCTCACCATGGGCTTCCCTGGCGTTGAGTACTTCGCTCATGCCCACGAGATGAACGTGCGTCGCGCCAAGGAGTTTCTCTTCCTCGGTGAGCGCATGACGGCGCAGCGGGCCTACGAGGTCGGCATGATCAACCGTGTCGTGCCGCGTGACGGACTCGAAGCCCAGGTGCGCGCCATGGCGGAGAAGATTGCCAAACAGCCGCGTCTTGGCCTGGCGCTCACCAAGCAGGCGTGCAATCACATCGAAGACCTGCAGGGCAAAACCACGGGAATCGACGCCGTATTCGGCTACCACCACTTCGCGCACGCGCAGAACTCGCTGGTCAAAGGCGATTACATTGCCGGCCACAACCTGGCGAGCATGGCGCGAGAGAACAAGAAAAAGGAAAGTTGAACACCGCCCTTACAGGCGCGTTGGGCTGCCGTTACCCCATCATCCAGACCGCTATGGGGTGGGTGGCAACGGCCGAACTCGTGCGAGCGAGCGCGGCTGCCGGCGCGTTCGGCTTTCTCGCAGCAGCGGTGATGCGCCCGGAGGAGTGTGAGGCAGCCATCGGTGCCATCAAGACCCATACGGACCAGCCCTTCGGCGTCAACCTGCACTCCTTCCAGTCGGGTGTGGACCGCATTATTGATATCTGCATCGACCACGAAGTGGCAGCGATTTCCTACGGCCGCGCGCCGTCAGCCAGGCTCATCGACAAAGTGAAGGCGAAAGATATCCGCTGCGTGCCCACCATCGGTGCCGGCAAGCATGCCGCCAAAGCCGTGGCCATGGGCGCCGATGTGCTGGTTTGTCAGGGCGGCGAAGGCGGCGGCCATACTGGTGACACGCCGACCTGGCTGTTGCTTGCGCAGGTACTGGACGCCGATCTCGGCGTGCCGGTGGTTGCCTGCGGCGGCTTTCGCGACGGCCGCGGCCTGGCGGCGGCGCTAACGTTCGGCGCTGACGGCATCGCCATGGGCACGCGCTTCCTGCTCACCCAGGAGAGCCCCACGCCGCAGGCTACGAAAGACTGCTACCTGGCGAGCGACGTCACCCGCATTCCGGTGTCGACGAAGCTCGACGGTCTGCCGCAACGCATGATCCTCAACGAGCGGCTGCAGGCATTCGAAGATGCCTCAGCGTTCAGCATGCTGGTGCGCGCGCTGGTCAACGGCTGGCGTTTCAAGAGCCACATGGATGCAAGCCTCGTCGATATCATCCGCTCGGCCTGGTCCATGGCGAGAACCACGGATCTCACGTTCGCGCAAACCCTCATGGCCGCTAACGCACCGATGATCATCCAGAAAGCCATGGTCGAAGGCCGGCCGAAGGAAGGCGTGCTGCCGAGCGGTCAGGTGGCTGGCCTCATCGACGACCTGCCGACCTGCGAGGCGCTGATCTCCGGCATCGTCGCCGAAGCGCGCAGCCGCCTGGCAGCGGTCAACAGCAATGGAGCCCTACATGCCGTTTGAAACCAGAGTTTCCGAGCGCGTTGCCGAGCTTGTGTTCAACCATCCGCCAGTGAATGCCTTCAGCGGCCGCATGTGGATGGAGCTGCCCGATATCATCACGGAGCTCGGCCGGCGCCCGGACGTGCGCTGCCTGCTCATACGCGCCGAAGGGCGCGGTTTCTGTGCCGGCGTGGACATCAAGGAGCTGGCCGAAAATGCGGGCGCTATCGTTGAAGTCAACAAGGGTAACTTCCTCACCTACAAGGCCATCCATGACTGTGAGGTACCGGTGGTGAGCGCGCCGCATGGTTTCGTGCTGGGCGGCGGCATCGGTGTGTGCGGTGCGTCGGACGCGGTGATTGCGGCAGACGATACCTACTTCGGCCTGCCGGAGATCGACCGCGGCGCCATGGGCGGTGCGTCGCACATGCAGCGCATGTTTCCGCATGCCATGGTGCGGGCGGCGTTTCTCACTGGCGGGCGCATCGAAGCGGCGGATGCCTACCGCGTGGGCGGTGTGGCGCAGGTGGTAGAGCGGGCGCAGCACCTCGAGGCGGCGCGGGAATTTGCCGCGGTCATTGCGTCGAAATCCCGCGATGCGCTGCGTATCGCCAAGCAGGCGCTCAACGGTATTGAGCCCTTCGACGTGGATAAGAGCTACCGCTGGGAGCAGGGCTTCACATTCGAGATGTACATGCATGAGGACAGCCAGTCTGCGCGGGATGCGTTCGTGGCGTCCGGCCAGGCAGCGTCCTTCGACGACGAGAAAACGAGCTGAGCATGGATCTGACCTACACACCGGCGCAGCAGGCGTTTCGCACCCAGGTGCGGGACTGGCTTGCCGAACACGTACCGGCAGAGCGGTTGCCGTCGTTCGACACCGCGGAAGGATTCGAGGCGCACCGCGCCTGGGAGCGCACCCTCAAGCAAGGCGACTGGGGTATGGTGACCTGGCCCGAGGCTTACGGCGGCCGAGGTGCGGACCTCATCGAGTGGCTCATATTCGAGGAGGAGTATTTCCGCGCCGATGCGCCGGGCAGGGTCAGCCAGAACGGAATCTTCCTGCTCGGTCCGACACTCATGGAGTACGGCACCGAGGCGCAGAAGGCGCGCTTCCTGCCGGCCATGGCGGCCGGTGACGAGATCTGGGCGCAGGCGTGGTCCGAGCCTGGCGCCGGTTCCGACATGGCAGCAATACGCACCCGCGCAATGCGTGACGGTGACGCTTATGTCATCAACGGGCAGAAGATCTGGTCGTCGCGGGCGGTGTTCGCCGACTGGTGCTTTGGCCTGTTTCGCACCGATCCCGATAGCAGCCGGCACAAGGGACTGTCGATGATCCTGCTGCCCCTGAACTCGCCGGGTATCACCATCCGCCCCATCGCTCAGCTCGACGGTGATCCGGGTTTTGCCGAGATCTTCTTCGACGACGTGCGCGTGCCGGCGGAAAATCTGCTTGGCCCGGAGCACGGCGGCTGGGGTGTGGCCATGGCCACGGCCGGCTTCGAGCGCGGTCTGATGCTCCGTTCGCCCGCGCGTTTCCAGAAGACCGCTGAGCGCCTGGTAACGCTCTGCCGCGCTCGCGGCGCGAACGTTTCCGCGCAGACCCGAGCCCTGGTGGTGCAGGCGTGGATGGATGCGCAGGCGTACTGCTACTCCACCTATCAGACCGCAGGAAAGCTCATGAACGGTGGTGCTGTCGGGCCGGAAACGAGCTGCAACAAAGTGTTCTGGTCGGAGCTGGACCGGCTCATGCACCGCACGGCGTTGTCTATCCTTGGCGCCGCTGGCGAGCTTGATGCGCCGCAGGCCGCAGACGAGGCGCGCTGGCTCGACGGCTACATGTTCTCGCTGGCCGGTCCGATCTATGCAGGCGCCAACGAGATCCAGCGCAACATCATTTCCGAGCGTGTGCTCGGCATGCCGAGGGCGTAGCGGTGCGGTTTGCTTACTCTGATGACTTGGGTGCGCTCAAAGAAGGTACGCGCGCGTTTCTGGACGGGCAGAACCCGCCGGAGCGCCTGCGCCGCGAAGGCGGCCTCGAGCTGTGGCCTGCGCTCGAGGACATGGGGCTGGTGGACATCGCCGCTTCACTGCCGCTGGCAGAGGCGATTGCGCTGTTCGAGGAAGTCGGCCGCACCGCATTGCCGGAACCGCTGGCGGATACTGCGGTGATTGCAGCGCCGCTGCTGCAATCCCTTGGCGCGGCCGGACGGCGCCCACAGGGCGCGCGTGTGGCCATTTGTCACGCGGATGCGCCTTACGCCAACCACGCGGATACGGCGGATTTCATTCTGCTGCTGGACGCACAGCGGGTGGTGTGGCTCGCACGCGACGCGGCCAAGCTTGTTTCGGTGCGCAGTATCGATCCGTGGCGCAGGCTGTTTTCCGTGACCGGCCAGGGAGACACTCTGGCCGAAGGAGATGCGGCACGCGAGGCGTGTGCTTACGCGGCGGCGCTGGGCGCAACTGCGGCTGCCGCCGAACTCCTCGGCCTCGCCGATCGTATGATCGACCTGGCGGTTGTTTATGCCGGCACGCGAGAGCAGTTCGGCCAGGCTATCGGCAGCTTCCAGGCGGTGAAACATCTGCTCGCCAATGCCCGTGTAAAGCTCGAATTCGCGCGGCCCGTGGTATACCGGGCCAGCGCCGCGCTCGACAGCCCGGTGGCCGTATCGCATGCCAAAATTGCCGCGACCGATGCGGCGCTATTCGCCGCGGAGCAAGCCATTCAGGTGCACGGCGGTATGGGCTATACCTATGAAGCCGACCTGCACTACTTCATGAAGCGGGCCTGGGCGCTGGCCGGCGTCTGGGGCAGCCGTGAGCAACATCTTGCCGTGGTCGAGCAAGCGGTGCTCGACGGCGGTATCGCCATTGGTCCGCACAACAGTTTCGAATCTTAAGGGGAACACGTTATGCCTGAAGCCTACATTATCGATGCGTTGCGCACGCCCACCGGACGCAGACGCGGAGGCCTTGCCGAAGTGCATCCGGCGGACCTCGGCGGCCATGTGCTCAAAGCGCTGGTGGAGCGCAATGACGTGCCGGCGGACGACTACGAGGATGTGATGTTCGGTTGTGTGGATACCATCGGCCCGCTGGCCGGCGATATCGCCCGCACCTGCTGGCTGGCGGCGGGATTGCCGCTGCACGTGCCCGGCGTGACCATCGACCGGCAGTGTGGGTCCTCCCAGCAGGCGGTGCACTTCGCCGCGCAGGCGGTGATGAGCGGCACCGCAGATGTGGTGGTTGCCGGCGGCGTGCAGGCCATGTCGCAGATCCCCATTTCCGCCGCCATGCTGGCCGGGCAGGAATTCGGCTTTGGCGATCCGTTCACGGGCTCTCCCGGTTGGGTGGAGCGTTTCGGCGATGGGCTGGTCACGCAGTTCAATTCGGCGGAGATGATCGCCGAGAAGTGGAACCTGTCGCGAGAGGATCTGGAGCGGTTTGCGATGACCTCCAACGAACGCGCGTTCGCCGCCATCGATGAGGGCCGCTTCGATCGCGAGATCGTGCCGCTCAACAGCGTCACGCAGGACGAAACGCCGCGGCGCGGTACCACGCTCGAGGCCATGGCAGAGCTGAAGCCGTTGCAGGAAGGCGGCCGCATCACCGCAGCGGTGTCGAGCCAGACCTGTGACGCGGCATCGGCCATGCTCATCGTTTCGGAGGCGGCGCTGAAGCGCTACGGCCTCACGCCACGGGCACGCATCCATCACATCAGCGTCCTTGCGGACGATCCCATCTGGATGCTCACGGCACCCATGCCAGCGACGAAGCGGGCCATGGAAAAAACCGGCATGCGCCTCGACGACATCGACCTGGTGGAGATCAACGAAGCGTTCGCACCCGTGGTGCTGGCGTGGCTGGCCGACACCGGCTACGACCACGCGAAAACCAACGTCAACGGCGGCGCCATTGCTCTCGGCCACCCGCTTGGCGCCACAGGCACCAAGCTCATGACCACACTGCTGCACGAACTCGAGCGTACCGGTGGCCGCTACGGCCTGCAGACCATGTGCGAAGGCGGCGGCCAGGCTAACGTCACGATCATCGAGCGTTTGTGATGGCCGGGTTGTGTACGGGTAGAACAGCCATCGTTACCGGCGCCGGTGGCGGCCTCGGTCGCGGCTACGCGCTGGCGCTTGGCGCGGCGGGTGCCAACGTCGTGGTCAACGACATCAATGCGCAAACCGCGGCGGCGACGGTCGCCGACATTGAGGCCGCCGGGGGTCACGCGCTTGCCAATACCGGCGACATCACGAGCCTTGCTGGCGCCGGCGCCATCTTCCAGGCGGCGCTGGATGCGTACGGTGATGTGCATGCTATCGTCAACAACGCGGGTGTCTGCCGCGACCGCATGTTCGCCAGCCTCACCGAGGAGGAGTGGGATCAGGTTATCGCGGTGCATCTGAAAGGCCACTACGCGCTCAGCAACCAGGCAGCGCGCTACTGGCGCACGCAGTCGAAAGAAGGCCGGGCGGTGTGTGCGCGTATCATTAACACCAGCTCGGGCGCTGGCCTGCTGGGCTCGGTGGGCCAGTCCAACTACTCGGCTGCCAAGGCTGGAATTCTGGGGCTCACGCTCGTACAGGCCGCAGAGCTCGGCCGTTACGGCATCACCGCCAACGCCCTGGCGCCGCAGGCGCGCACTGGCATGACCGAAGAAGTGTTTGCCGACATGATGAAGGTGCCGGAAGACGGCAGCTTCGACCAGTACGATCCGGCCAACGTCGCGCCTTTGGTGGTGTGGCTTGTCAGTGAGCGGTCTTCCGCCGTGAGTGGCCGCTGCTTCGAAATTTTTGGCGGCAAGCTCTCCATCGCCGATGGCTGGCGCACAGGCCCGGAGCGTGACAAGGGCGCCCGTTGGGAAGCCGACGAGCTCGATGAAGTGGTGCGCGCCCTCATCGACGAATCGGTGCCGCCGCAGCCGGTATACGGAGCCTGAAATGACGGATCTGCGCAACCCGCCCGAGTATCCGCCGAGCCACGACCTGCTGGCCGGCAAACGCGTGCTCGTCACTGCCGCTGCCGGCACTGGCATTGGCTATTCTGCCGCGAAGCGCTGCATGGAAGAAGGTGCTACGGTGATGATCTCGGACATTCACGAAGGACGCCTGGCGGATGCGGCCGACCGTCTCGAGGAGGCGCTGGGCACGCGCCCGGCCACGCAATTGTGCAACGTCACCCAGCAGGCGGAGGTGGATTCGCTGTTTGCGGCGGCCGGGCCGCTTGACGTAGTGATCAACAATGCAGGTCTCGGCGGTACCGCCAACCTCATGGAGATGACCGACGAGCAGTGGCACGTGGTGCTGGATGTCACGCTGAACGGCACGTTCCGCATGACCCGTGCCGCCATGCAGGCCATGTGCAACAGCGGCGGTGTGATCGTCAACAACGCTTCCGTGCTCGGCTGGCGCGCGCAGAAGGGACAGGCGCACTATGCCGCTGCCAAGGCCGGTGTGATGGCGCTCACCCGCTGCGCGGCTCTGGAAGGCGCTGAGCACGGCATCCGCATCAACGCTGTAGCGCCGAGCATTGCCATGCATCCCTTCCTCGCTAAGGTGACTACCGACGAGTTGCTGGCGGAACTTACAGCGAAAGAAGCCTACGGCCGCGCCGCCGAGGTGTGGGAGGTGGCCAACGTGATGGTCTTTCTGGCATCCGACTACTCGACCTACATGACAGGCGAAACCGTGTCGGTATCGAGCCAGCGCGCATGAAGATCCAACTCAGCGATTTACCGGCCGCCGCGGGTCAGACCCTTGGACCAACGGCGTGGATGACCATCGATCAGAACCGCATCGATCAATTTGCCGATGCTACCGACGACCACCAGTGGATCCATGTGGACCCGGAGCGCGCCAAAGACGGCCCCTTCGGCCGCACCATTGCGCACGGTTATCTCACGCTTTCACTGGTGAACCGCTTCCTGCCGGATCTGGTGACGGTGGAAGGGGCGTCTATGGGTGTGAACTACGGCTGCGAGAAAGTGCGCTTTCCCGCGCCGGTGCCAGAGGGGGCGCGCATTCGTGGCGTCGGCGAGATTGTCGAGGTGACGCCGGTGAAGGGGGGGCAACAGATGGTGGTGCGGGTGAGCGTGGAGATCGACGGTAGCGAGCGACCGGCGTGCGTGGTGGACACCATCAGCCGGTTTTACGAATAGAGGAGAACGAGATGGGCGAACTGTCTGGCAAGGTGGCTCTGGTGACCGGGGCAGGCCAGGGTGTGGGGCAGGGCATTGCTTTCGCGCTCGCCGGTGCAGGTGCGGCGGTGGCGGTGACCGGCCGGACGCTGTCGAAGTGCGAAGCGACGGTGGCGGAGATCGAGTCACGCGGCGGCCGTGCCCTGGCGTTGGCTTGTGACGTCAAGAGTGCCGAAGATCTCGGCCGCATCGTCGAGGCCACCGTGGGCACCTTCGGCGGCCTGCAGATTCTCGTGAACAACGCGCAGGAAGTGCCGCTCGGCCCACTCAACGGTGTTACCGATGAAGCGTTCACCGCGGGATTCGAGTCCGGGCCGCTCGCCACCATGCGGCTCATGAAGCTCGCTTACCCGCACCTTGTGGGTGATGGCGTGATCATCAACCTTGCAAGTACCGCCGGCATGCGCTGGGACATGGCCAACTTCGGCGCCTACGCCGCGGTCAAGGAAGCGATTCGCAGCCTGACCCGTGCGGCGGCTTGTGAGTGGGGTGCGGACGGCATCCGCGCCAATGTCATTCTGCCGCACGCCAAGTCGCCTGGGCTGGTGTGGTGGATGGAGAACAACCCGGAAGAGGCTGAGGCGTTCCAGCAGAGCATCCCCATGCGCCGTGTGGGTGAGTGCGAGGAAGACATCGGCGCCTTCGTGGTGCAGCTGTGCAGCGATGGCGCCCGCTACGTGAGCGGCCAGTCCATCGCCGTGGATGGGGGGCAGGCCCGGCTGGGCTAGCGTCGTGACCACCCGCTATCCCTACTTCGTGCTGGCGGTGCTGCTGCTGGTGCACATCTTCAACTTCATCGACCGGCAGGTGCTCACCATCCTGCTCGAGCCGATTAAGGAGGAGTTCGGCGCCAGCGACACGGCCATGGGATTTCTCAGCGGATTCGCGTTTGCGGTGCTGTATGCCACCATGGGCGTGCCGGTGGCACGCCTGGCTGACAACTGGTCGCGCACCCGGGTGCTGGCGGCTGGCGCGTTTATCTGGAGCGCCATGACCACGCTCTGTGGAATGGCCGCCTCCTTCTGGCAGCTCGCACTGTGCCGGCTCGGCGTCGGCGTCGGCGAAGCCGGCGGTACACCACCTTCCCACGCGTTGATCGCTGCCTACTTTCCTGTTGAGAAACGCTCATCCGCCATGGCGGTGTACGCCAGCGGCTCACAGTTCGGCGTGCTCATTGGTCTCTTTGGCGGTGCGCTGATCGCCGAGGCTTATGGCTGGCGGGCGGTATTCTTTGCTTTCGGTATTCCCGGCATGCTGCTCGGGCTTGTCGTGCTCGCCACCATTCGCGAACCGGCGCAGCGGCCTACGCCCAGCGGTCAGAGTATGTGGCAAGACGTGCAGCACCTGTGGCGCGTGCAGTCGCTTGTGGCGCTGGCGGTGGCTGCGGGGCTCACCGCCCTGGCGGGCTACGGTATGGGCGCCTGGTTCCCCAGCTTTCTCATCCGGGTGCACGGCATGTCCCTGAGCGAGGCGGGGCTGGTGCTCGGGCTTGTGGGCACACTCGGCTCGCTCATCGGCGGCATCTCCGGCGGCGTGATCTGTGACCGCCTGGCGGCAAGGGACGCCCGCTGGCAGCTGCGCTTCCCGGCCATTGGCGCTGCAGCGTCGGTGCTGTTCCTTGGTCTCTTTCTCACCTGGCCGGAGTCGCAGTTCTGGATGCTGGGTGAGTTTCATGTGCCTGTGGCCAGCGTGTTCCTGTTCCTTGGCAGCGTCGTATCGGCGCTCTGGGTGGGACCCACCTACGCGGCAGTACAGGCGCTGACGCCGGAGCACCTGCGCGCCCAGGCGTCGGCCATGCTGCTGCTGTTGCTCAACCTCATTGGCATGGGCCTCGGACCGCTGCTGGTAGGTGTGCTGAGCGACCTGCTGCATGACGAGCTCGCGCAGCAATCGGTGCGCTACGCCATGGTCATCAGCCTGGTAACGGTGATCGGCGGTGCCCTGGTCTACTGGCGCGCCTCCGCAGACTACGCGCAGGCACTGTCTCGCCTGCGGTAGGATTGCAGGGCAAATCACAGCGGGAGAGGGGAATGCAGTTCGATCTGATGAGTGGCGCCAGCACCTGGGTGAAAGCGGCGGATCAGGCGAAGGCACTGCAGGCCGCCGGTTTCTCCGGCATGTTGTTTACCGAGGCAGGGCAAACGCCCTGGATGACCATCGCCGCTGCGGCCATGGCAGCACCGCAACTCGAATTCAGCACCGGCATCGCCGTGGCGCTACCGCGCAGCCCCATGATCTCCGCGCAGATCGCCTGGGAGCTGGCGATGAACACGCAGGGACGGTTCCGCCTCGGGCTCGGCTCGCAGGTGCAGGCGCACATCGAGCGCCGTTACAGCGCGGTGTGGGATAAGCCGGCACCGCAGATGCGTGATTACGTGGCGGCGTTCAAGGCATGTATCCGCGCCTTTCGTGGCGAGGAAAAGCTGCATCACGAAGGCCCTTACTACAGTCTGTCGCTGTTGCCCGCGCAGTGGTCACCGCCGCGGCATGACCACGAAGATGTGAAGGTGGACATCTCCGCCGTTGGCCCGCACATGTGCCGGGTGGCGGGCGAACTGTGCGACGGTGTACACGTACATCCCATGCACTCGATGACCTACATTCGCAACCGTCTGCTACCGGCGGTGGAGGCCGGTGCGCAAAAGGCGGGCCGTCATCTTGAAGACATCGACCTGATCGTGCCGGTGTTTGCGGTGCCCGGCGACACGCCGGAAGAACGGGCCGCGATGCTGCAGCGCGCGAAGACACAGATCGCCTTCTACGGCTCCACACCGAACTACGCCTTTCAGTTCGACGACCTCGGCTTCGAAGGCACAACACCCAAGCTCCGCGAACTGATGCGTGCCGGCGACTTCGGCGGCCTGGCCGATACCATCACCGACGAGATGCTCGAACACTTCGCGCTGGTTGCCCGGTGGGACGACATGGCGGATGCGTTGAAGGCGCGTTACGAGGGTGTGGCTGGGCGGGTGGTCATGTACCTGGCGGCGGAGGATATAGCCAGGAATCCGGGCAACTTGCCGCGCTGGGGTGAGGTTGCGCGGGCCGTGGCTGGGTAAACGCGAGGCGTCGATCGTCTTCAGTGGAGCGTTGCAGCCTGTTTTGTGTAGGTGAGCGCAGCGCGAGACGATGTCGCACTGACGGAAATCAACGAACGAAGCGTTGCCAGACGGCGCGCAAAGCAACACCGACAAGCACGCCGGCACCGATACCGAGCGCCAGGTGTGATCCTGTGAAATAGTGGATTATGGAAAAAACGCTGGAGCCGTGGTCCGGATGTGCGACCGCGACCAGTGGCAGAAATGAGAGCAGGATGGTGATCTGCGTGCGCATGGTGTTCTGATCCTGTGTCTGATTGGCTTCGATCATAGCGCTGCCAGCGTTGGAACTGAACCGGCGTGACTGATATCTGCAGCTGTCCGGCGTGCACCACAGCGCAAGGACAGGGCCCTCAGGCGTCGCCAATCGTCCCGGGCGGTTCCTGGCGTACAACGCTCAGCGTAACGAAGCTGAACCAGAGAAACAGGCTGTAGTCTGCAAGGCGTTGGCTCGCGCCGCGAATCCGGGTCAGTTCCGGATGCGCCATCAGCAGCACGCCAACGGTTACGGTGATGATCGCTGCCAACGTGGTCAGGCGCACTGCGCGGGTGGCGGTAGCGCCCCAGCCAACGTACAGAAGCGCGAGACCGACGATGCCACCGACATACTCGATGAGTCCGGACAGGTTGTGCATGGCTTGTCGAGCACTTCCCGAGGCGGGGCAACCCGGGTCGCACGGAAAAGCAACTGCTCCCAGATAACCCACCGCGACGCCGAGAAGTGAGAGCAACCCGCAACGCACGAGAATCGTCGGCGGAAGGCGCAGCCAGAGGACGGTGATCATCGCAATGACTGTCAGTGCGACCGGTAGAAAGCCCGAATAATTGGCGAGCAGGCGGTACGGTGCGTCCAGCGCACCGAGCGCGCTGAGGTAGTCAGCAATACTGCTGTACCCCACGGTGAACGCACCCAGAACTTCCGGCAGGACGATACCGCTGGACAGGAGCATCAGCGCACAAACGCTGGCAGCTAGTTTCATGAATGACTCCTGTGATGAACGATCGCCGGCAATGCACAGTATCTGTGTGGAAGGCTCGGTGATGCGGCGGCACTGGTCAATCGCTGACCGACGCGCAAGTCTTGTTCCGCCGCGCGCGCTGCCACACGACAGCGTACACAGCCGCGTTCAACACCACGACGATCGCACCCAGCACCAGCTGGTCTGAGCGGCTGAGATCGTCTGGGTAGAGCAACGGCCAGATGTAGTGATCGATGAAGCCCCCGGCGTATCCCGCCTCGCCAGCAGCGCGTCGCAAAGCAAATTCGAGACGGGTCAGCGGGCAGGAAAGTCCGCCAATTTCCACCAACGCGCCCCACACCGCAGCCGGCGGATGGATGAACAGCCACCATCGGCGATGAAGTGCGAGCAATCCGCCAATGCACACGAACACGACGAAGCCGACGTGCAGGACGACCACCGCATCAGCAGCAAGCCGGATCACCTCATCGCGTTCCCGCCGTGTCGATCTGCGTTCGCAGTGCCAGCGCAAGTTGGTAAACGTGCGACGGCAGTATGCGAGCGGGCCGCTCATAGTTTGGTGGCCTGGAATCCGCGCCTTCCAGGCGCAGGGTGAATTCCGCGATGTCCGACAACATGGTTGTCGTCAGATCGAACACCGTACTCGGTGAGGCGCCGCCTTCGGCCCTCTTGATCGGCTCGATACGAACGATGTTGACACCCGCGGACTCCGCCAGTGGCCTCGATGCCTCCATGGCTCCCACTAATGTTTGATAGGCATCCTCGGGCGATTTGCAGCAGGCGTGCTCTGGCAGGGCCGGGTAAGCAGGAGACTCGCCAGCCAACCCGCCGATGTAGGTCATCATCTGCAGCGTGCGATCGTAGATCGCAGGCCAGTCCGGTTGTTCCGACAGTATGGCGTTGGCAGTGTAGCCGGCTTCGATGATGCCGTGCATGGCGTCCGAAAACGTCCGGCGTCTCTCAAGCTTTGGAGTGGCCTGTGGCGAATCGATGTCGAGGGCCTCGCGAACGTAGCCAAGCTGCTTACGCGCATCTGCCAGGAGGCTCAGCACGTCGGAGGGCGTGATGGCATGGTCCGGTGCATGTGCAGGCGCTTGTCGCGAGATTGCGGCGATCTCTCGCGCAAGGGAGTTACATTTGCGAAACAGTGTCTGCGCCTGGAAAAACACCTGGCGTTCATCGGCGCCTTGCAGGCGAAATGTTCGCTGCCTCGGAGGACGAATGCCGAGCACCTGGCGGATGACTTCCAGTTCTGCGCGAAGCACTTCAACTTCCTGAAACACGCGCTCGGGGGTAACTTCGGACGCTTCAGCTTCCTCAGCAACCGCGCAGAGCGGCGCCAAGAAGAGTAAAAGGAAAGACAGGAAAGGCAGGAAAGGCAGGAAAGAAATCTTCCAAGCGGTACGGATCATGACCACCTCCCCACGATATGGGATGGCGCAACTGTAGCGCCAGCAGATCGTGCTTGCCAAGCCCGATCCTGAGGAATGCGTAGCCGACGACGATCGTCTGAGAGGCGGGTTGCGGGTGAATAGGGCGCTGCGTTCGCTTTACGAAGTGCGATATCCCTTTCATCCTGGCCAGTATCGTGATTTCCGTTGCGTATATCCGGTAGGCTGAGGGTATTGTTCAAAGGAGGTCCGGCCATGAGTGATGATTGGCATCTTGCGCAGTTGAACGTGGCCGTTGCGCGCTACACCCAGGGCGATCCACGCATCGCCGAATTCTACGAACGGCTCGATGAGATCAACGCGCTTGCCGAAGCAAGTCCGGGATTCGTGTGGCGTCTGCAGGACGAAACCGGCAGCGCCACGGGCATTCAGGTGGAGCAGGATCCTTCTCTGCTCGTCAATCTCACCGTCTGGGAGTCGGTGGAGAGCCTGCACACATTCGTGTATCGCTCCATGCACCAGAAGGTGATGGTGAAACGGCGCCAGTGGTTTGAACGGCCAGCGCAACCGTATCAGGTGCTGTGGTGGGTGCCGGCGGGTACGGTGCCTAGCGTGGAACTAGCCATGGACAAACTGCGCTTGATGCGCGAATGCGGGCCCACCCAGGCGGCGTTTTCATTTCAGTCGCCTTTTGCTCCTCCGGGGATGTGTGAGGCGCCGAACGTAGATGACCCAAGCCAGCATTGCGTGGGTTGGGATGACTGATGCTGCGCGGCCTACTGGCGCCGCAGCCGTCGCACCACCTGGTTCCAGCGCGCGCGCAATCGGCCTGGAGCCGGTTGAACGTCGCGCCAACTCCCTCGGCAATGATGCATGGCGGCGGTAACGCCGGGCTCCACTTGCATCCCGCTGTGCGCAAACACCGTAGGAGCGTAGATGTGAATGCCGTGGGATAACGCCTGCTCTTCAGCGGTGAACTGGTATCCGAAGCGCTCTGCCCGGGTAGCGAAGACGCCGCTCACGATGTACTCATCGGTCGAACCGTCTGCTCGAACGAATTCACGATCGTCGTAATGTGCCAGGCAGTCCTTCAGCCATGGATGGCCGGCCCGTGCGCCGACCACAGCGCCTTCGATGCCAAGGCCGTCGATATCCGGCCAGTGTTCGATGCCGGAGAAGGCTTCGTGGTGCAAGAACCGATCGAAACTCTGGAAAACTTCAACGTCGGAATCGAGATAGATGCCCCCTTCGTGCACCAGAGCGTACATGCGAATGTAGTCGGCGGCGAAGGCGTACTTGCGGGCAGCGACAGCCTGCTCAACCCATGGCACGGAGGTGATGTCAAACCGATCGGCATCCCATAGCACGAACTCGTAGTCCGGCATGTGGTGTCGCCAGGATGCTATGCAGCGGTCGACGAGTTCTGGGTAAGGATCGCCGCTCAGCCAGCAGTAGTGAATTTTGCGTGGAATGGTCAAGCGGCTACCGGTTTGCGTCGGCGTGTCATGCGTTTGACGTCGCCTGCAAGTGTGTACAGCGCTGGCACGAGAAACAGCGTTACCAGGGTTGATACTGCCAGGCCCCAACCGATGGCCAGAGAGATGATGGCGACGATGGGGTCGTAGCCACCTATACCGTAGGCAGTGGGCAGCACACCGCCGAGGGTTGTCAGTGTGGTTACGAGAATCGGTCGCAGGCGTTCCACCACTGCATCGATAATGACCTCGGTGGCTTCGCCGCCAGCCTCGGGATTCCGTGCGTTCACACGTCTGTGGATGGAATCCACCATGACGATGGAGGCGTTAACCACCACGCCAGCAAGGCCTACTGCGCCCATCATGGCGAACATGGAGAGTGGCTTGCCATGCAGGAAGAAGATGAGGAACACGCTCGCAACCGCAAACGGAATGATGAGCAGCACGAACAGCGCTTCGAGAAACGAGCCCAGCATGAGCCAGATGACGATGCCGATGCCGATCACCGCCAGCAGGGCGGCAACGCCGATGGAGCCGGTCGTCTTCGAGGTCTCCACCGCTTCGCCGCCGTTGAAGACCAGCAGCCCGGGAGTGTCGGCGAAGCGCGGGAACAGTTCACGCTCCATCTGCTGAGCGAAAGTCAGTGCCGTCAGGCCGCCTGACTCGGAAAAACTTGCGCGCACGGTGGCAGAGCGGAAACCATCGCGATGAAAAATGCGCGTCACTGCTGGAATCTCGATAGGTTCCACGACGTCTCGCAGCTTCACCAGATCGCCGTTGT
Source organism: Gammaproteobacteria bacterium (assembly GCA_030428905.1). Taxonomy (GTDB): domain Bacteria; phylum Pseudomonadota; class Gammaproteobacteria; order Pseudomonadales; family Azotimanducaceae; genus SYFY01. The sequence goes on along the minus strand of JAUIED010000002.1, from coordinate 30,508 downwards.
TCGCACGTATCTCTGTTTCCAGCAACGCGTCCAGGTTCATGCGCGCAGCCGGGTCGAACAAGACGCGCAGTTCGGTGGTGTCATCGAGATCCCGATGCTCTGTGGCTTCGATGCCGTAGAAGGCCGCAGCTAGCGTGGTACCCACGGCCTGCGCCGTGAGGCCGCGCAGCGCCAGCTTCTCGTAGTTGAGGTTGAGGTCGATCTGCGGTGTGCCTGGCCGTTCGTCGATCTCGATCTCCACCACGCCTGGTACGGACTTCAGGTACGTTTCGATCTCGAATGCAGCCGCCCGGCGCACCTCATCCTCATTGGACAGCACGTGCACCGTCACCGGCTGGTCTGTGGGCGGGCCGAAGTACTCGGAGAGGTAGACCAGCCGGGTACCTGCGGGTACGGCGATCTCCTGGGGCAGAATCTCCATCCATTGAGCGTTGGTGTGCACGCGTCCGAGGCGCCTGAACTGCACGACGATCACCGCCTCGTTGTCAGCATCGCCAAACTGTTTGTCGAGGCTGTCGGTGTTCTGATGGCCGATGCGCGCCGTCACGAGGTCCAGGTCCACTTCGGCGATGCGGGCGATCTGCGCTTCCACCGTGGATGAGATGGCGGCGGTCTGCTCCAGCGACGTGCCTGGCGCAGTGGTGAGCTTGACGAACAGGCGGTCCGCATCATCCTGGGGAAAAAGAACGAACGGTACGAGCGGCCGCACGAAGATCATGATGGCGAAAAAACCGCCAAAGGCGATGAGCACCGTCCAGGCGCGGTGACGCATCACCCACTGCAGCATGCGCCGGTAGATGCGTTCAAGCCTCAGCACGAATGCGCGCTTCTCCACTACCGTGTCGCGCACCGTGGACAGGTGCGCCGGCAGGATGAAGAACGACTCGATGAGCGAGAAGGCCAGCACAATGACGACCACTGCGGGGATCTGCCAGACGATCTTGCCCGGCATGCCGCCCAGGAAAACCAGGGGCAGAAACGCGAGCATGGTGGTCAGGGCCGCGGCGGTGACGGGCGGCACCATCTCCGCGGTGCCCTGCACCGCAGCCTGTAAGGGTGTCAGCCCCTGGGCCTGCTTGAAGACGATGCGTTCGGAGACCACCACCGCATCGTCCACCACCATGCCCAGCACGATGACGAAGCCGGTCAGCGCCATCATGTTGAGCGACATGCCGGTTTGCCCGAACAGCGCAACACCCCCCAGGAACACGACAGGCAGGCCGACGAGAATCCACAATGCCGGACGCGGCCGCACGAAAGCGAAGAGCACGGCGGCGACGAGCACGGCGCCGATGATGCCGTTGGTGGTCATCAGCTCCAGGCGATTGCGGATGATGAAGGATTCATCGGCCACCAGGTCCGACTGCACGTCGTCCGGCAGCGGCGTGTCTGCGAGCAGTGCGCGCACGGAATTTGCGGCGTCGACGATGTCGGCGTTTTCCCGCTTCTGCACGGTCAGCACGGCCCCTTCGGTGCCGTTCACATGTACCAGGAGCCCCGTATCTTCCCGCCCGGCTTCGACGCGCGCGATGTCGCGGACGCGGATGCTGCTGCCGTCGGGGCGAAACCGAAGAATCGTGTCGGCAACGTCTGTGGGCTGGTCGTAGCGGCTCCACATCACCACCTGGCGTCGGTCCTGCGCACTTTCCAGCATGCCCCCGGTGCTGGAGATGTTGCGGTTTCTGATGGCGGTGAGGATGTCGATCAGGGTGATGCGGTGTTCTCGTGCCAGCACCGGGTCCACCAGCACGCGTACTTCCGGATCGGGTACGCCGAGCCGGTTGACGCTGGCGATCAGCGGCAGACGCTCGATCCGCTTTTCGAGAAAGTCCGCAGTGCGCCCGACCTGCGCCGGTGGGCCGGTGAGCGCCACCTCGATGACTGTGGAGCGCGCCGGGTTGAATTGCTTGAGCACCGGCTCGTCCTGCATGTCGTCCGGGAAGTCGGTGATGTCGTCGAGTGCTGCGCGCACTTCCTGTTCCGCGGCCTCGATCTGCACCGCCGTGTAATCTTCCAGGAGCTCGACAGTGGTGAACGACGTGTTGTCGGATATGACGGTAGTGAACTCGTCAATGCCTTCTACCTCTTCCAGCGCCTCCTCGATCGGGATCGTCACCTTGGTTTCTACATCCCGTGCGGAGGCGCCGGGCAGTGTGGCGGTGATCCACAGAATGGGTGTGGCGACGCTCGGGATGAACTCGCGCTGCAGGCTGGTGGCCGACAGGTAGCCGAGCACCACCATGGCCACCGCCGATACGTTGACGAGCAGATGGCGGCGGACGAAGAAGCCTAACAGGCGCTCCAACGGATCACTCCCCGAGCACGGTGACCGGCGCGCTGTCGCGAAGCGCGAACTGGCCGTCCACGACCACGCGCTCTCCGGCCTCGAGGCCGCGCACGATCTCGGTGGTAGCGCCGCTCGTACGTCCGGTTTCCACCGTGCGCAGCTCGGCGACGTTGTCGCGCACGGTGAACACGTGCATCTTGCCGTCGCGCCGGAACACGCCGACGCTTGGCACAGTCAGACTGGTATCGGGTGAATCGAAGCCCAGGCGGACGCTTGCGAGCATGCCTTCGCGCAGCTTGTCGTCGGGGTTGTCTATCCAGATTTCCACGGTGTACGTGCCGCTGCCGGGATCGCTGATGCGCGAGACGCTTTTTACCTGGCCTGTGAGCAGGCCAGCGCCGAGGGCTTCCAGGCCAATGCGCGCGGCGCTGCCGATGCTGATCTGTGCAGCTTCCCTGGCGGTAACCCCGGCGCGGACGCGGGCGCGGGAGAAGTCCACCAGCGTGGCAACGGGGCTGCCGGGGTTTACGAAGTCTCCCACATCGACCTGCACCAGCTCCGCGCTTCCATCGAACGGGGCGCGGATCTGCGTGTCGGCCAGCATGCGTCTGGCAGAAGCCAGCGCTGCATCTGCCTCGCTGGCGCCGGAAATGGCCCGTTGCACGGCAAAACGCAGGGTTTCCAGCGTATCTTCGCTGATGAACTGCTTCTGCCGCAGGTTTTCGCCGCGGGCGAGCTCGCTGCGGGCTTCGGCGAGGTTGACGTCGCGGGTGCGTTTGCGGGCTTGTGCTTCGCGCAGCGCAATGCGCGCCCGCTCGTCATCGAGCTGCAGCAGGATCTGGCCGCTGCGGACGGTGTCGCCCGGCTGTACCAGACGCTCCACCACACGTCCGGCTGCCTCGGCAGCAACCACCGCCCGGCGAAAGGGTGTGACCACCCCGGAGGCGGTCGCGTGGTCGCCGATGCTGGCGTACTCGGCGGCTGCCACCCGGACGCGTACCGCGGTGTTCAGCCCAGCCTGTGTGTCTGCCAGTAGCGGTGTCGTTGCTGTCAGGACGAGCAACGTGAGGAGCAATCTTTGCATGGTCTTTTCGTGGGCTGGAACCTATCGGATAACAGGTTATTCAACTGAATAATAATTGTCTTTAAGATAGCACGGATGAGCCAGCGAAACCCAGACGAGGTCGACACCCGACAGCGCATCGCCCGAGCGGCGCTCGGGGCATTTGCCGATCGAGGCTTTGACGGTGCCAGCACGCGGGAGATTGCCCGCCGCGCTGGCGTCAACCAGGGCCTGATCACCTACTACTTTCGCAACAAAGAAACGCTGTGGCGCGAGGCGGTGACCCTGGTGTTCGATGATGCTCGTGTGATGCTCGATGGTATGCGTTCCCGGATCGGCCCGGATACGTCCGCGCAAGCGGTGCGTGATGCCATGCGCACGCTGGTTGGCTTCTTTGCCCAGCGCCCGGAGATCGTGCGCTTCATGGTGGAGGAGGGTAAGCGGCCCAGTGCCCGCCTGTCGTGGTTGGTGGACACACATCTGGCAGGTATCTACGAAACGTTGCCGTTCATTTCCACTGACCCGGTTCGCAGGGCGCACGAGTTTTACATGCTCACCGGTGCGGCTGCGCTCATATTTGCGACACAACATGAGTGCGCGCGGCTTACCGGGATGCAGGCGGGGGACGGTGCCGTCATCGAACGGCACGCCGACCTGCTCGCCGAGTGGTTCGCCGCGCGCTAACGAACCTCGCGGCGCCAGCGCGCCGGCGACGAACCGGTGCCGCTGCGAAAGGCGCGGGAGAAAGCAACGGCGTCGGAGTAGCCCATGAGTGCGGCAATCTCTTCCACCGATTTCCTGGAGTGCAACAGGTAGTTTTTGGCGCGGCCGATTTTTACCGCGTTGGCCAGCGTGCGAAAGGAGGTGTTTTCCTCAACCAACCGGCGTGCCAGCGTGCGTTCGCCCATGCAGAGCATACGGGCGACGGTCTGACGGGAAGGCGTTGGTGTGTAAGCCCAGAGAATATTGGTGACCTGCTTGGCCAGCGGCTCGTCCTCGATGCGCACCTGGGAGAAGGCCCGCGCCCGGCGGCGATAGGAGAGAAACAAACGGTCGTCTGCATGCAGCGCGGGTGTGAGCATCTGCGGTTTTGTGTATGACACGGTCCATGCCTGCGCATCGAAGGCGGCGGTGCAACCGAGGTACGGGGTGCTGTCATAGCCCTGGTGTGGTGGGCCGCATCGGAACTGCGCTGCGGCCGGCCAGATCTGCCCGCCGCTCAGGTCGTGCAGCATGCGCACAGTAGAGGTCAGATCCCGCACGACACAGTAGTTCGACAGGTGTCCGAGCAGCTCCTGGTCCAGGTGCGTGGGGTGAGATGCCATTTCGAACTGCAGGTGCAGCATGTCGTGCGCCTCGTAGAAGACGATGCGCGAGTGCCCCCAGGTGAGCTCCGGCACGCGCAGCAGTTCCTCGGTGGCGGCATGCAGTGACGGTGCGTGCTGCAGGGCGAGCCCAAACATGCCATAGCGGTTGATGCCCATCTGGCTGAACTCTGCCAGCGCAAAGGCCGTGAGGTTGTGACCCTCCGCTACCAGGCGCTCGGCAACATGGGCGATGAGGCCAAGCTCGAAGTCCGCGGAGACGACAAACTCCGGATCGTCCAGCACCTGTTCCGGCAAACCTGCGCTGCGCAGCAGCGACAGTACGGCGTCCCGCGAGAACCCCGCACGGAAAAGCTGGCTGATCAGCGCGCTGATGGTTCGCGGGGAATTTTCGTAGGTGCCGGTGGCGATGATGGTAGGTTTTGTCATGGCATTGCTGTGTGTCTGGCGCCGACCTCTTGGGCTTTTTTGGCCGAATTTATCTGTATCGTCAGGGTCGGAGCAAGCGCGAGTGTATGCGCGTCGAAAAAGCGCAAATGAGAAGAAAAATCCTTCTACATTGTTCATATGCGTAATATCAATTGACTGAAATTACGCGGAAGTTACACTGAAGGCTCGCATCGCAACGCTCGATTGGACGGAATTGGAAGGAGGCGCGTATGGCGACCACTGCAGAGTACGGGCTCGGCCCGTTCACTTACCCACGCGGCTGGTTCATGGTGGCCGAAGCCAGCGAGGTGCAGGACGGTAAGGTGTTGCCGCTGCGCTTCTTTGGCACGGAGCTGGCGCTCTACCGTGGCCAGAGCGGCGACCTGGTGCTTCTCGATGCCATCTGTCCGCACATGGGTACCAACATCGCCCGCAACACCACGTCCTACGTAGTGCTCGACGGGCAGATCGAAGGGGACTCGGTGCGCTGCCCGTACCACGGCTGGCGTTTCGGGGCCGACGGCAAATGCGACGACATTCCGTATCACGACGGCCCCATCCCGCCCAAAGCGCGGTTGACCAAGTGGCAGGTGGAGGAACGCTACGGCTGCGTGTGGGCCTGGCACGACCCGGAGGGTGGTGCCCCCGACTACGACCTGCCCGCGGTTCCCGAGTGGGACGATGCGGCCTGGGTGCACTGGACCCTCGACCACCTCGGTGAGCTCGATTGTCACCCGCAGGAAGTGCTCGACAATATGGCAGACGCTCCGCATCTGGGGCCGATCCACGGCTCGACGCTGGCTTACTTCGAGAACGAGCTTCGCGACCACGTGATCATTCAGCGCCAGGGCGGCGGCCATCGAACACTCGCGGCGGATAACACGTTGCTGGAAACCGACACCTTCTACACCGGCCCCGGCATTCTGCTGTCGCGGCTCACCGGCTTCTACGAGGCGTTGATGCTGATCACCCACACACCAGTGGACGACGGCCGCATCAAAGCCTGGCATGCACTTCTGGTGAAAAGCGAGAACGCGGTCGCCACCGAGGAGGACGTGGCCACGGCCCGTGCATTCCAGGAGTCGAGCCGCCTGGCGTTTCTGCAGGACTTCGAGGTGTGGGCCGCCAAAGCGCCGGTGTTCCAGATCCTGCAGATCAAGAGCGACGGACCGTTTCACAAAGTGCGCGAGTGGTACAAGCAGTTCTACAACCCGCGCGCAGAAGCTGCCGGGCGGCAGGAGAAGATGAACGGAAAATACCTCACGCCCTGGCTCGAGCCCGCGCCTGATGCTGTGGTAGCGAAGGGCCGCTACTGATGCACCTGGCCTTCTCTTCCATGAACAACCTCAGCGACCCGCACCCTGCGGTGCTCGCCCGCGCGCTGGAGGAGCGAGGCTTCGAGTCGCTGTGGTACGGGGAGCACAGCCACATACCCTGCGCCCGGACTACACCGTACCCGCCGGGTGGTGAGATGCCGGCGCCGTATCGCCGTATGCTCGACCCATACCTGTCGCTGATGACGGCAGCCAATGCCACCAGCACCCTGAGGCTCGGTACCGGCATTGCGCTGTTGATGGAGCGCGACATCTTTTCCCAGGCAAAGACCATTGCCACACTGGATCACCTTTCCGGTGGCCGGGTGATGATCGGCACCGGCGTGGGTTGGAATCGCGAAGAGTTTGAGAATATCTGCCCGTACCCGTTCGATAAGCGCTACGCGGTGTTGCGGGAAACGGTGGAAGCAACGCGTCGTTTGTGGCGCGATGAGGAGGCGAGCTTTCACGGCAACTACGTGCGGTTCGACGCGGTATGGCAGGACCCTAAGCCCCTCCAACCGGGTGGGCCGAAGATCTTCCTCGGCGTCATGGGTCCCCTGGGCCGTCAGCATGCGGCCCGCTGGGCCGATGGCTGGTACCCGGTGGACGTAGCACTCCCCGATGTGGCCGCGGAGCTGTCGGCGTTTCGCGAGATGGTGCGCCGTGCCGATCGCGACCCGGCGGATGTCGAGATCAATCTGCAGATCATGGATACGCAGAACCTCGACAAGCTCAAACTCTACCGTGACCTCGGCGTAGAGCGTGCCACCATCGGCGTGTCCATGGACGCCTGGGACAAGCCGGAACAGGTCTTACCCATGATCGACCGTTTCGCTGAGGTCATTCCAGAGCTCGCAGCCTGAGCTGTGGGTTCGCTTGCAGAGTTTGAAGCCGAGGCCATAGCCTGGCTCGAGGCAAACTGCCCTCCGTCCATGCGCCAGCCGCCGAAGTCTCCTGACGACCTCATGTATGGCGGCCGCAACTTTGTATTCCCCTCAGAAGATGCGCGGGTGTGGTTGCAACGCGCGGCTGAGCGAGGCTGGACGGTGCCGGATTGGCCGCGGGCCTATGGTGGGGCGGGGTTGAGCCCGGCGGAGCATGCAGCACTTAGACGGGCAATGAAACGCCTCGGTTGTCGGGCGCCGTTGTCGGGGCATGGCGTGTGGATGCTCGGCCCAGCCCTCCTGGAATTCGGTACCGAGGCGCAGAAACGTGAGCATCTGCCGCGGATTGCCCGAGGCGAGATTCGTTGGAGTCAGGGTTACAGCGAGCCGGGTGCGGGGTCTGATCTTGCGAGCCTGCGCTGCCGCTGTGAGGACGAGGGCGACCACTTTCTCGTCAACGGCCAGAAGTGCTGGACCACTGATGGTCATCTTGCCGATTGGATATTTCTTCTGGTGCGCACGGATCCGAACCAGCCGGTCAAACAAGCCGGCATCAGCTTTCTTCTGGTGGACATGGCGAGTCCCGGCGTGGCGGCGCGGCCGGTACGCCTGATCAACGGCAGCGAGCACTTCAGCGACACCTGGTTTACGGACGTGCGGGTGCCCAAGGAAAACCTCGTAGGTGAGCGCGATGCCGGTTGGCAGGTGGCGAAGGCGCTGCTCGTGCATGAGCGCACGATGATGTCGCAGCTTCAGGAAGTGGCACCGAAGCCGCCTATTCCCGTGCTCGAAGCGGCGCGCAGGTATGCCGAGCGTGACGAAAACGACAAGGTATCGGGCGCATCCTTGCGGCGCCGCATCACCGATCACCGTATGAACGTGCAAGCGCTTGCCCTGGCGCAGCGGCGAGTAGCCGAGGAGGCTCGGGCCGGTACGCTGGAGCGCGCTGCTACCAGCTACTTCAAAGCCTACGCCACCGAAGAGGACAAGCGGCGCGATGAGCTGATTTTGTCGATGGTGGGCATCCAGGGTTTGGGCGTGCGCGGGTCGGGATTCAGCGAGGAAGAAATCAAGACCGGTTGGCTGTTTCTCATGAACCGTTCGCTTTCTATCGGTGGCGGCACTACCGAGGTACAGCTCAACCTGGTGGCGAAGGCCCTCGGGCTGCCATCCTGATTTCGAACAAGGCGCTCACATTCAGCGCTGGTGAATTACCTCGGTCAGCCCCATGATGCGCGCCTGAGTTCATCTGAAGCCCTCCATGGACTGGCAAGCCTGGTTCGTTCTTACCCTCACCGCAAGCACGCTCACCATCCTGGTCGCGTTGCCGAGGTTTGCGCCCGACGTCGTTCTCATGGGAGCGCTGGTGGTACTGACCGTCACCGGGGTGCTGGCACCTGAACAGGCGCTTGCCGGCTTCGCCAACCCTGGGGTCATTACCATTGCAGCTCTCTTCGTCGTCGCGGACGCCATCCGTGCAAGCGGCGGAGTGGACTACCTGGTAAGAAGCGTGCTCGGCGAGCCTGGCGGACATCGCCGTGCGTTGCTGCGCCTCATGGTACCTGTGGCGCTGGTATCCGGGTTCGTCAACAACACACCCGTGGTGGCGGCGCTGATTCCCGCCGTCGGGCAGTGGGCCAAGCGCATTGGTCTGCGTGCATCGGACCTCATGATTCCGTTGAGCTATGCCTCCATCCTTGGCGGCACCCTGACGCTCATCGGCACCAGCACCAGCCTGGTAGTCAACGGCCAGTACCGCGCATTGACCAATGATCCAGGTTTCAGCCTGTTCGACCTGGCGCCACTGGGCCTGATCAATGCAGTGGCTGGCATTGCCTTCGTGGTGCTGTTGGGTCCCGTACTGTTGCGGGCGCGCAGAAACCCGAGCGAGACCTTTGCCGACAAACGGCGATTCACCTTCGAGGTGGCCGTTGCCGCTGACGGGCCGCTGCCGGGGCGTACGATCCAGCAGGCGGGTTTGCGCGCGCTGCGCGACATCTACCTCGCGGAGATCGAGCGGGACGGCGTGGTGCTCACCGCAGTGGCACCGGAAGAGGTGCTGCGCGCTGGTGACCGGCTGGTGTTTGTTGGTGAGACCGAAGCCATCGTCGATGTGCTCAGCATGAACGGCATCGTTCCTGCTGTGGGCAACGTACCCACTCTGGAACGGGAGTATCCGCAACGTGTGCTGATGCAGGCCGTGGTGTCCACCCGTTGCGAGCTGCTGGGGCGCACCATTCGTGGCGGACGTTTTCGGGATCGCTACGGAGCGGCGGTGCTGGCGGTGGCACGTAACGGTGAGCATGTCAGTGGGCGGCTGAGCTCCATCGAGCTCGAGCAGGGTGATGTGCTGCTGCTCGAAGGCGCACCGGACGCACACTCACGCCTGAGCGCATCGCGCGATTTCATCCTCATCAACAAGCTCGATCACAAACTGCCGGACCACAGCCGTGCCGCCCGGGCGTGGGTGGTGATGGCGGCCATGCTGACGCTCGCAGCCACAGGCGTAACTTCAATGATGAACGCAGCACTCCTCGCCGCCGGTGCCATGGTGGTGCTGCGTTGCACGAGTGTGGCGGAAGCGCGGCGCAGCCTCGATCTGCAGGTGCTGGTGACAGTAGCATCGAGTTTCGCGCTGGGCGCCGCACTCGAAGTGACTGGTGCTGCTGCGTATCTCGGTGAACGCATGGTGCTTGCCGCGGGTGGAGATGCCTGGTTGTTGCTCCTGCTGACCTACCTTGCGGTTATGGTCATGACGGAACTCATCACCAACACGGCGGCCGCTCTTCTCATGTTGCCTGTGGTGCTTGCCGTGGCTGCCAGTGCAGGACTGAATCCTGAACCCTTCGTGCTTGCCGTGATGATGGCAGCCTCTGCGAGCTTCGCCACGCCCATTGGCTATCAATGCAATCTCATGGTCTACGGCCCTGGCGGCTACCGGTTCAGCGACTTCCTGCGTATCGGCGTGCCGCTCAATCTCGTGTGTTGTGCGGTGACCGTTCTGGTGCTGCCATATCTGTGGCCATTGACCGGTTGAACGGGCCTGAAAGACTATGAAAAAAAGCCGCTTGCGCACAGCGGCGTCCTGTATAAGATGCGCGCGCCCAGCGGGAGACACCAATGATTCCAAACGTTGAAGACTACTACGACCCAGGACGATTCGAGCGGATGCGCCAGTTCGCGCAAGGTAAAGAAACGCCGTTTCTTGTGGTGGATACCGGCATCGTCGCCGATCAGTACGACGAGCTCACTGAGGCGTTTCCCTTTGCCAAGGTCTACTACGCCGTAAAGGCAAACCCTGCGCCTGAGATGATCGACCTGCTCGCTGCACGGGGCTCCAATTTCGACATCGCCTCCATCTACGAACTCGACCGGGTGCTCTCCCGCGGCGTGGATGCCAGCCGGGTGAGCTACGGTAACACCATCAAGAAAGCGCAGGACATCCGCTATTTTTACGAGCGCGGTGTGCGCATGTATGCCACCGATTCCGAGGCGGATCTGCGCAACATCGCCAAGGCAGCCCCCGGCTCGCGCATCTACGTGCGGCTGCTCACCGAAGGTACGCAAACCGCCGACTGGCCGTTGTCGCGCAAGTTCGGCTGCCAGCCGGACATGGCCCTGGACCTGCTCATCCTCGCGCGCGACCTCGGCCTCGTACCGTACGGCCTGTCGTTCCACGTGGGCTCACAGCAGCGTGACATCAGCGTGTGGGATGCGGCGATCGCCAAGGTCAAAGTCATCTTCGAGCGCCTGCAGGAAGAAGACGGCATCGATCTGAAAATGATCAACCTCGGCGGCGGCTTTCCCGCCAACTATGTCAACCGTACGCATGAGCTTTCGACCTATGCGGAGGAGATCACCCGATTTCTGCACGAAGACTTCGGTGAGGAGTTGCCGGAGATCATCCTGGAACCCGGCCGCTCCATGGTCGGCAACGCCGGCGTGCTGGTGAGCGAGGTGGTGCTCATCTCACGCAAATCGCGAACCAGCCTGCACCGCTGGATTTATCTCGACGTGGGCAAGTTCTCCGGGCTGATCGAAACTCTCGGTGAATCCATCAAGTACCCGGTGTACACCGACAAACAGGGCGAGCTGGAGGAGTCGATCCTTGCAGGCCCTACCTGTGACAGCGCTGATGTGATGTACGAAGACTACCGCTACCCGCTGCCGCTGACGCTGGCCATCGGCGACCGCTTGTACTGGTTCTCCACCGGTGCGTACACCACCAGCTACAGTGCCATCGAGTTCAATGGCTTTCCGCCGCTGAAGGCGTACTACATCTGAAGCTCAGTCGGTTGCCTTGTTAGCCCGTTCGCGCAGGGCAAACTTCTGAATCTTGCCGGTGGAGGTCCGGGGCAGGTCGGAGAATTCGATGTGTTTGGGCAATTTGAAGCGCGCGAGGTGCTTCTCACAAACCGCTAGCAGTTCCTCAGTGGTGGCAGACTGGCCGGGCTTCAGCTCCACGAAGGCGTAGGGCGTCTCGCCCCATCGCTGGTCTGCCTTGGCGACCACCGCAACGCTCGCCACCGCCGGGTGCTTGTACAGCGCATCCTCTATCTCGATAGAGGAGATGTTCTCGCCGCCCGAGATGATGATGTCCTTGGAGCGGTCCTTGAGCTGGATGTAGCCGTCGGCATGCATCACGCCGAGGTCACCGGAGTGGAACCAGCCTTGTGCCAGCGCTTCCTGAGTGGCCTCGCGGTTCTTCAGGTAGCCTTTCATCACCACGTTGCCGCGAAACATCACCTCACCCAGGGTCTCGCCGTCGCGTGGTACCGGCTGCATGGTTTCCGGGTCCAGCACATCGAGCGACTCGAGCATGGTGTAGCGCACACCCTGGCGGGCCATGCGCGCCGCCCATGCATCCGCCGGCAGCTCATCCCACTCGGATTTCCAGGCGTTGATCACGGCCGGCCCATAGACCTCCGTGAGGCCGTACAAATGGGTCACGTCGAAACCCGCCTCACGGGCGTCGGCCAGCACCGCCTCGGGCGGCGGCGCACCGGCTGTCATGAATCGCACCGATTGTGTGAGCGGTAGCTTGTCTTCTGCGGGTGCGTTGCTCACCGTAGCCAGCACCACCGGCGCGCCGCACATGTGGGTGACGCGGTGGGCGCTGATACGCTCGTATATCGGTTTTGCACGCACCTCACGCAGGCAGATGTGGGTGCCCGCCACCACGCTCACCGACCAGGGAAAGCACCAGCCGTTGCAGTGGAACATGGGCAGCGTCCACAGGTACACGGCTCCGTCGCCCATGTTGCAGGTGATGACGTTGTCCGCTGCCAGGAGGTGGGCGCCGCGGTGGTGGTACACCACGCCTTTGGGGCGCGCTGTGGTACCCGAGGTGTAATTGAGCGAGATGGCGGCCCACTCATCCAGTGGGTGTTCGCGCTGGTAGGCGGAATCGCCGCTGTCCAGCAGCGTTTCGTAGTCGAGGCCACCCAGCCGTTCGCCACTTTGCGGAAACTCGGCATCGTCGTAATCGATCACCAGCGGTTTCGCTGTGGTGAGCGCCAGTGCTTGTTTCACCGCCGGGGCAAACTCCCGGTCGGTGATGAGCACTTTCGCCTCCGCGTGCTCGAGGATGTAGGCGATGGTGGCCGCATCCAGGCGCGTGTTGATGGCGTTGAGCACCGCTCCCGTCATCGGCACACCGTAATGGCATTCGATCATGGCCGGCGTGTTGGACAGCATGACGGATACCGTGTCGCCGTAGCCAATGCCTCGGCGCTCGAGCGCAGACGCCAGCCGGCGGCAGCGTTGCAGCAACCCGCCGTAGGTGGTGGAGGCGGTGCCGTGGATCACCGCGGTGCGATCCGGGTAAACGTATGCGGCGCGTTCCAGGTAGGAGATGGGCGTCAGCGGCTGAAAGTTTGCTGCGGTCTTGTCGAGGTCGGTGTCGTAGATCGAGGAAGGCATGGCGGTTCGCTGCTACACGGGAAACCGTGATGATACGCGGCTATCTCGAAATGCCGAACTCCGCGAGTATTTCCTCCGTATGCTCTCCCAGCCGCGGCGGCGCCTGGTACAGGCTGGTGGGCGCGCCGGCAAACTTGATGGGGTTGCCGGCCAGCACCACGTTCGGGTTGTCCCCCGGCAACGCGCAGGGCTGCAGCATGTCCCGCGCGGCGTTGTGCGGGTCGGCGAACACTTCCTGCATGGTGTTGGCGGGGCCGCAGGGAACCTTGCCGCCGAGTGCCGCGAGGATCTGTTGCTTGCTCAGAGCGGAGGTCCAGGCGGCGACCTGCGCCTCGGTGAAATCCTGATTGGCGGCGCGCTTTGCGTTCGAGCTGGTGCGCTCGTCTGTGATGAGATCCTGCCGGCCCATGGCCTCGCAGAGAATCTGCCAGTGCCGTTCAACCGGGGCAGCGATGCTCACGCGGCCGTCGGCGGCCGGGAAGAGGCCAAACGGCACCAGCGCCCGGCGGCCGGGTTTCGACTCACGGCCTGTGAGGCTGTATTGGGTGACGTTCGACTTCAACAGCGTGAGCATACTGTCCACCATCGCCACATCCACGAAGTCTCCCTTGCCGGTCTGGCGCGCGCGCAACAGCGCCGTCACGAGGCCGAGCGCCATCAGCGTGCCGGGGTAGATGTCTGCAATGGCCACCGGCGACAGGTCGCCGGTGGCTTCCACGAAACCGCCGGCCGCCTGGCCGGCCACATCCAGGCAGGGCCACGGCGCGTAAGGACTTTCGCCGGTGCGCGGGTCGCCGTAGCCACGCACGGTGGCGTAGACGATCGCCGGGTTGCGCGCGGCGATGACCTCGTAGCTCAGCCCCAGTTTGTCCATTACACCTGCGCGCATGTTCTCCACGATGGCGTCCGCACGCTCGCAGAGCTGAAGCAGCACCTCGCGATCCTCGGCTTCTTTCAGATCCAGGCAGATGCTGCGTTTGTTGCGGTTCACCGAGGCGAACGGTGTACCGTAGTCAGCGCCGGTGGGTTGGTGCTTGAACGCGTGCGCGTATTCTGGCGGGTAGGGCGACACCGTGCGAAATCCGTCGCCTCCCGGCGGCTCCACCTTGATGACGTTGGCGCCGAGGTCGGCCAGCAGCGTGGTGCCGAACGGGCCGGCGTAGGCCATGCTGCAGTCGATGATGGTGACGTCGTCGAGGGGGCCGCTACGGGTGTTGGTTGTCATGTCAAGGGCTCTCCGTTGGCGGTTCGAGAACAGGAGAAAGTACATCGTACACCTCGCTCAGATAATCGAGCAGGGCGTCTACGGAACGGTAGCCGTGCTGGAAGATGGGCACGCAGTCGATGGCTGCCCAACTGAAGCCGAGCTCGGCGAGCTCCTGCGTGCGTGCCAGCAGCAGGGCCGGGTCGGCGAAGAAGCGCTTGCGCGCTTCTTTCTGCAGCGGACCGGGGGACAGGGTCATCTGCAGACCGATGTCGGCCGGGTCGCGGCCGGCTTCCTCAGCAAAGCGTTGCAGTGTCGCCAGGCGCTCCTCCAGCGGCGGGTCTCCCGGTGCATTCATCGCCATCCAGCCGTCGCCGAGGCGTGCCACGCGGCGCAGCGCCGGAGTCTTGGTGCCGCCGATCCAGATAGGGATGGGGCTGCCCTGTCGGGGCTTCGGCTCGAAGGCCATGTCGTCCAACTGGTAGTGTCTGCCCAGGTAGTGTACGTGGCTGTCCTGCCAGCAGGCGCGCAGCACCGCGATGGCTTCGTCCATCCGCTCGCCGCGGCCGTCGTAGGATTCCCCAAGTGCTTCGTACTCGGCACGCTGCCATCCGGTACCCACGCCGAGCCGCACGCGGCCGCCCGAGAGCAGATCGATGCTGGCGGCCTGCTTCGCCACGAGCGTCGGATTGCGCTGCGGCAACACCAGCACGCCGGTGCCGAGCTGAATGCGGCTTGTGATGCCGGCGGCGAACGCGAGCATGGAGAAGGCTTCCATGATGGGCATCGTGGGCGGGTAGAACGGCGCGCGGCGGCGCTCGGTGGGGTAGCCCATCACCACGTGATCGAACATGCCGAGCTCGTGAAAACCAGTACGTTCGATACCCTGGATCAGGCGCGTTACCCCAGCCTGGCCTTCGCGGTAGAAGACGTTGGGAAAAATCACGGACAGTTTCAACGGGCGGTCTCCATGTCGGTAATTGCGCGGCGAAAGGCCGGCAGGCACAGCGCAAAGAACAGTGCCGCCAGCGGGTAGAACAGGCCGCACGCACTGGCCACCGAATAGTGCAGCAGGGCGTCGTCCTGGAACAGAAAATCCGTGAAGGCGGCGAGGATGCTCGTACCCAGCGCCATGCCCAGAATGTTGGTGACAAAAATATACACGGCGGTGACCTGGCCGCGCAGCTGGTTGGGGGTGATCACGACGATCGCCACCGCCAGCACGCCGAGGTACGAGCCGGTCATGATCATGCCGGGCCAGAGTAACGCCAGATTCACTGCCGAAGACCCGCTGAGTGGCCCAGCAACATGAAACGGCACCGCCAGCAGCGCTGTGTACAGGCACGCACGCACCCAGGAGTCCGTATGGCCACGACGCGCCAGCCAACCAGCGAACCAGGCGCCCAGCATCACGCCGAGGCTGCCGGCCACGAGCACGATGGTGCCGTAGGCGATGCCGGCGTCGGTCTTCGACATGCCGTAATGTCGAGCGAACAGCTCCGGATACCAGGCGCCGGTACCATAGCCCGCCATGGCCATCATGGAAGAGCCGAGAAACAGCGTCAGATAGACCCTGCACCGCGCCCACATGAAGCGCCCCGCGTCGCGCAGCGACACGTGCGCACCTGCGGTTTCCATCAAGCCTTTGCGGCTCGGCTCGCGAATGGTCACCAGCAATAGGCTCAGCAGGATGCCCGGCGCGCCGACGGCGATCATGGTGGCCTGCCATGGCTTGACCTCACCCACCAGCGGCAACGCCAGACGCTCGAACCCGGAGAAGTAGTCAAAGAGCACGCCGCCGACGATGAAGGCGATGCCGGCGCCCACCTTCACACCGAGCTTGTACACGGCCATGGCGTAGCCCAGATGCCTGGGTCGGAAGCTGTCAGAGATCAGCGAGTAGGCAGGCGGTGCAAGCCCGGCTTCACCTGCGCCGACACCCATGCGGGCGATAAAGAGCTGCGTGAAGTTCTGCGTCAGCCCGCCGGCGGCGGTGGCGAGGCTCCAGAAGAACACCGATCCGGAGACGATCCACTTGCGCGCGTAGCGATCCGCCAGGCGTCCGAGCGGCAGACCTGCCACCGTGTAGAGCAGAGAAAAAGCGATGCCCTGCAGCAGGCTGAACTCAAAATCGGTGATGCCGAAGTCTTCGCGGATTGGCCCCACCAGCAGGGCAAGAATGGAGCGGTCAATGAAGGAGAAGATGTAGGCGACGAACAGCAGCGCCAGGCAGTACGACGCCGAAGCCATGCTTGGGTAGACCCCTGGGTAGTCATCTTCGCGCGGCGCCGCCGCGGCCGGCTCGCTCATGTGGTGTGCCTCCCTCCGCTGAGGAGGCTACACCGAATCTAGCGCAGCTGCAGCGCCCGTCGCGCTGCCGCTTGTCCCGCCATCCTGCCAAAGAATGTTGCATCCCCGACGCTGATGCCCGAGTTGTAGCCAAACCCCCGCCGCGGCACGCCGGCGGCGGTGCGCCCAGCGGCATAGAGACCGGCAACGACGCTACCGTCTATGCGTCGAGCTTCGCCGGTGGGTGCGGTGTCCAACCCACCGAGTGTGAAATAAGGCATGAAGCAGCCGCGCCCGGGGGTGACATCCAGCGCAACGTACGGCGGCTGGAGCGGCCGCAGCCAGGCGGCCTGTTTGTGGAACAGCGGATCTTCGCCCTTTGCTGCCCAATCGTTGTACATGGATACCGTGTGCGAAAGGCTTCCCGGCGTCATGCCGAGTTCGGCTTCCAGCTCCTCGATAGTGTCGCCTGTACCGGCTACATCGGCGGCGAGAAAGTTCATCTCCTCGTAGGTCCCGTAGGCCTCCACATCGGCGATCAGGTAGGCCCGTTCGCAGATCTGTTCGAGCAGCAAGGAGCCAATGCGCCCGTGATAGGCGTCTTCGTTGATGAAGCGTTGGCCCTTGTCGGTGACGACGATGCCGTAGGTGAGGCTCGCGGGCGGGTAGTAGGGAATGCTGGCGAAACCCTCGTGCATGTTGATGGCGGCTGCGCCCACGGATTGACCCATCTGGATGCCGGAGCCCGTATCGTTGGGGTTGCCGATGGGCATGGAGCAGCGCAGGAGTTTCGGTGCGTACTGCTTGAGCATGGCTTCGTTCATCACGAAGCCGCCGGCGCAGAGAATGACGCCGCCGGCGGCGCGGCAGTTTCGCTCCTCGCCGTCGATGCGCACGGTGAGGCCCACCACTTCGCCTTGTGCGTTCTCGATGAGGCACAGCGCCCGCGCATCGCAGGTGAGTTCGATCTGCGGCCGCTGTGTCATCGCCTCTACGAGTTTTGCTATGAGCACTTCCCCCGCACCCATGCCCACCTTCTGCACCACGTGTGCCCGCGGCACGGGCGCACAGGCGTCTACTTCCGGCCAGGCTTTTTCGTTGCCGCTCCAGATCAGGCAGTCGTCTGTCATGGGTTCCACCAGCCGCTCTTCGAGGTAGGACTCCTTGAACGGCACTCCCTGATCGCACAGCCAGTCGAAGTGCGCAGCAGCTCCCTCCGCGTAGGCGCGGATCTTGTCGGCATCTGCCTGCGCGCCGTGCTGCATGTGCAGGTAGGCGATCATGTTTTCGCTGCTGTCGGTGAAACCAAACCTGCGTTGCATGCGCGTGCCGCCGCTGCCGCCCAGGTACACCTCACCGCCGGAGAGAGCGGTGGAGCCGCCCGGCGCGGACGCCGCCTCGAATACCATAACGCGGGAGCCGGCATCGGCAGCTTCAAGGGCCGCACACGCGCCGGCACCGCCGCAGCCGACGATGGCGACGTCGGTGTGCAGGTGCCAGGTGTCGATGTCGCGCTCGGCTCGGGCGTGGCAGGGGGAGGATTTGTTGCTCATGCTGATTCCTCAAACAAAAACGGGCCTCAAGGAGGCCCGTTGTCGGATCGCTACGCGCAAGGTTACTCGAACGTGTAGCCGACCGTGATGCCGTAGGTACGGCCCCGGCTGTAACCGCCGAGAATGAAGTTGGACACGTTGAAAGTGTTCTCCAGCACACGCTCGTCGGTGAGGTTCTTACCTTCCAGTGCCAGCCGCCAGCGCTGGTCCGGCGAGCGGTAGGTGAGAAACGCGTTGACCATGGTGCGGTCTTCCGACTGCGCGTTCAGGAAGAACGGGTTCGTCGTGTCGATGGGCGAGTCGGTGAACATCTCATCCCGATAGTCCGCATCGGCGCCCAGCGTCAGCGTGCCGCCGTTGGCCAGCGGCATTTCGTACTGCACACGGGCCTGCCAGGTGAGTTCCGGCGCGTAGCCCAGCTCGCGGCTGGAAGACACGTCGCCTGTCGTGTTGGTGCCGGGGATCTGGTCGATGAACTTCTCGATCTCCACGTCCAGCCAACCGACGTTCAGATTGATGGCGAGGCCGTCGATCGGCGGCAGCCACAGGATCTCGAGCTCGGCGCCGCGGGATTCCACCTCACCCACGTTGTTCGTGGTGAGCACCAGCGAGCCGCCAGTCAGTTGGATCACGTCGAGCTGCTTGTCTTCGTAGTCGTTCTGGAACACTTCGGCGTTGATGCGCAGGCTGCCGTCGAGCAGCGTGGACTTCATGCCGAGGGAGTAGGTGGTGACCGTTTCCGGCTCGTACTCGTTGGCGACGAGCGCGGAGCCGTTGGTGTCGAATCCGCCAGACTTGAAGCCGGTTGCGATGCCGCCGTAGAACATCAGGTCGTCGGTTGCCTGGAAGCGGATACGTGCGCTGGGGGTGAACTCCGTCCACTCCTCACTGCCCACCTTGTTCTCCGGGAACATGGTGACCGTCTCGGCGTTGCCGAAGTTGATGATGTTGCCCGCCGGATCACGATGCGGCAGGAAGAAATTGAAGAACGGCAGCAGCGGGAAGACCTGCGCGCCAAGCGGCGAGAGCACCAGCGGTGCCTGCTGCAGGCCCGGGAGGTTCACAAAACCTGCCACGTGCTGCGTGAGCGTGACGTTGGCGATCTGGTCCAGATCTTTCTCGTCCTTCGTGTAACGGCCGCCGAGAGAGAGCTGCCACTGATCGTTGATATCCCAATCCACGTTGGCGTAGAAGGAGGTGGACTTTTCGTTGCGGTCATCCTGCAACGTGTCCTTGAAGTGGCTCGTGAGCAGGCGCAGGAACGGCGTTTGCGTGGTCTGCGCGCGGTTCTCGAACTCACCGTCGAGGTAGTAGGCGCCGAGCACCATGTTCACGCGGTCGCTGGTGAAGTTGAGCTGCAGTTCCTGGGTGAGGTCCTGCTGCTCACGGCGCTGCAGCGTGTTGATGAACACCTGATCTGAACCGTCGAAGTCGAACGGCATGTTGTTGTCGAGCCAGCGCGATGAGGTAACGGACTTCAGCGACCAGTTGTCGTTGATATCCCACGTGGCCGTCAGAGCAAGGCCGGAGGACTCGATCTTGTACTCATCGAAGCCGCCCGGACCGACGAACGCCGTGTTCACGTCGTCCACGTCTGCGGGCAGGCTGGTGTCCAGCGTCTGGCCCGGTGCCAGGAAGCCGGCACCCGGTACGAAGAGGTTGGCGGTGCTCAGCAGCGCCTGGAAGGTACCGAGGCCGCCAGCGCCGCCCTGTTCCACGGCCACGCGGGTGGGGATGTAGGGTGCGGAGTCGTCGGCGTAGTAGTCACCCACCAGCTTGAGTTGGAAGTTTTCCGCTGCCTGCCATAGCAGCGACGCGCGCATGGCGAACTGCTCTTTCGACGCCCACTCGCTGTTGTCGAAGGTGTTGGTCTGGTAACCGTCCATGTCGGTGGCCGACATGGCGATGCTGCCGAACAGGCGATCTTCGGCCAGAGCGCCGGACATGCCGACCTTGAGCTTGCGCAGGCTGTCGGTGCCGACCTTGCCTTCCACGAAGGCGCGGAACTCGTTGTCCGGCTCGCGGCTGATGTATTTGACTGCACCACCGATGGTGTTGCGGCCGTAGAGGTGGCCTTGCGGGCCCTTGAGTACTTCCACGCGCTCCACGTCGTAGACCTCCAGCAACGCGCCGGAGGTGCGGTTCATGTAGACGTCGTCCACGTAGATCCCCACGCCCTGGTCGAAGCCCGGATCGTTGCCGATACCGCGGATGAAGATCTGAATGGCACCGGCGATGAGGCCGTTGGTTTCGTTGATCGTGACGTTCGGCGTCAGGCGGGCGATGTCGAGGATGTTCTCCACGCCGCGCTCTTCCAGCTCCTCTGCGCCGAAGGCGCTGACGGCGGCGGGAACGTCCTGCGCACTCTCGGCGCGCTTACGGGCGGTGACAACGATCTCTTCGATGACCTGTTCGGCCTGGGCCGGGGTGGCGACGTGCCAGGACGCCGCAGCGACGGCCAGAGCGCTGATCATGTGCAGCCGGCCGGAAAACGCAGTGGAAGACATGGATATTCCTCTCCTCATTTAACCCACGGCGGCGAGTCTGGCAGCCTTGCGTAGCATTTGCAATGAAAATTACGCAAATGGGAAGCCAGCAGGCGCTGAATTAACGTTTCCCGCGATTAATGGCGTTTTAACTGACGAAAAGCGATGCGCGCACCAGAATTGCGCGCGGCGCCGCCGCAACGCTACTGGGCACCATCGAGGAAGTCTTTGAAGCCTGCAGGGGCGTACGGCCCAATGACGATCTGCTCCAGCACGCCGATGCCTTCGCGCTCGCCATCCCGCGCTCTGACAACCTGCTGCACGTGAATGTTGTCTGGCGCCAGCAGATCGAGCTGGCGCGGATCGAAGGTTTCGCTGCCGGTGGCGAGCTCACCCTTCCAGGCACCCTGGCGCCACTCGGTGTGGCCGTAGCCGAGCCCCTTCATCTGGAACTTGAGGATGGGTTCCAGGGTGATGGTGCGGGTTTCACCGCCCAGACGCACCAGGTCGATCTCCGCGGAGGCCGCCAGGCGCGTGTTCTTGTGGTAGGTGATACGGTGGGCAGCGGTTGCCATGCGCTCGTCGCGGCCGTCGAGCACACCGGGCACTTCGGCTTCGCTGGCATACAGCGGTGCAACGATACCCTCGCGCACCAGCGGCTCGCCGGACTGACCGTCGAAGAAGATGGCGTGAGTGACGTGGTCGTCCCAGAACAGCGGCGCCCATACGAAGCAGATACCGTTCGGCACCACCGGCGCGCCTCCGCTCTCCGGCTCGCCCACACCGCGTACGCCCCAGGAGCGATCCTTGGTGCCGTGGCAGACGTCCTCGCGCACATCGATGCGCCTATCAGGAGATTGCACCCAGCCGCTCCAGAAACCGAACTGGTCGAAGCGGGTGGCATCCATCACGCGCCGCGCACCGGACCACAATGTCTGGTGCGCTTCTTCGATGGCTGCGGTACGGGTAGAGAACGTCACATCGGCGCTGATGCCTGAGTCGTTGTCTTCCAGCACCACGCGTACCCGTTTCATGGGTTCGAGCACTTCGATGCGCATGGGCCCGCAGATCATCTCGCTACGCTCCTCGGGTGCGCGCCGGGAGCCGTAGAAGCAGTGCTGCAGCCCCCCGGGAGTGACCACGCTGAAGGCGCAGTCGAGTATCCGCCGGTGCGGGTAGATGGCCATGCCGATACCGAAGTAGTAGGAGCCGTCTTTGGCGTAGCCGTTGAACCAGGTGCGGTCGTAGACGTTACGGTCGCTGGTGGCGGGGTGCGCCAGCGGTTCGGCGGTTTGATGGATCGGAAAGTCGTCGAACTTGTTCAGCATGGCGTGCCCCCTGACGCGTTGGTGTGGTTACTGTTTGGCAGCTGCGCGATCGATTCCGTCCTGGATGAGCTTGCGTGCGGCCTCTGCGTCCACCCAGCCGTCGACCCGCACCCACTTGTCGCCCTCCAGGTCCTTGTAGTGGGCGAAGAAGTGCTCGATCTGCTGGATGGTGATCTGCGGCAGATCGCTGTAGTTGGCGACTTTCTCGTAGCGGCGTGACAGTTTGGCGGACGGTACCGCGACGATCTTCTCATCACCGCCGGCTTCGTCGGTCATCATCAGCGCGCCGATGGGGCGGCAGTTGAGCACCGCGCCGGGCGTGATGGCGCGGGTGCTCGCCACCAGCACATCGATGGGGTCGCCATCGTCGCTCAGCGTGTGCGGTACAAAGCCGTAGTTGCCCGGGTACCGCATGGAGGTATAGAGGTAGCGGTCAACGAACAGTGCGCCGCTGGCCTTGTCCATTTCGTACTTGATGGGCTCGCCCCCTACCGGCACCTCGATGATCACGTTGATGTCATCCGGCGGGTTTTTACCTGTTGGAATCGCGTCGATGCGCACGGCTTATCCTCTTGATGTGTGAGCAGGTTTGCAGCGGCGCATTTTACTTATCCCGGGCGGCGTTTGCTTGATGCCTGTA
Source organism: Gammaproteobacteria bacterium (assembly GCA_030428905.1). Taxonomy (GTDB): domain Bacteria; phylum Pseudomonadota; class Gammaproteobacteria; order Pseudomonadales; family Azotimanducaceae; genus SYFY01. The sequence goes on along the minus strand of JAUIED010000002.1, from coordinate 7,782 downwards.
CCAGAAGGCCGAAAAAACCGAGCGTGGCCGCAAACACGCCGAGAAAAGTGACGAACTTGTTGCTGGTGCGATTGATCGGCCGGCTGCCATCACGAACATAGAGTCGCGTGCCGCCGGGCACGGCGTCGATGTACTCGGTGCCGCGGTTGTCTGTGCTCCACAACTCCAGCTCCTCTCGGCGGTTGGCAATGTCGTGCCGGTACGAATCCATCGCTTCGGGTGAGCGCAGGTGGGCGGGTGGCCGTTGAAACAGGTCCGACGGTTCGCCGGCGTGAACGACACCCAGCGACACGTAGCGGTGCTCGGTGTCGGCAAAGAACAGATGCACCTGGCCTGCGTAGATCAGCGCCGCACCCAGTGCCATGCACACGGTGAGCGCGCCTGCCCAGCGGCGTCGCTGCCGCGCCTGGGCATCATTTTGGGAGGACAGGTGCTGATCCACCTCGGCAATCTGGCGCAGCTGCGCTTTGGCGGAGTGATCCAGCCCTTCAAGCATGTTGGCCACGCTCAGGCCGTAGGCTTCCAGGATTCGCTCGAACACAGCCCCCGAGGGGGTGGAGTGGCCGTTCTCCAGTTTTGAGAGGTAGGACTGCTCCACGCCGATGGTCTCGGCCGCGTCGGGTTGGGTCCAGCCTTTGTCTGCGCGCAGGCTCTTGAGTTTGTCACCGAAGTTCATGGGGTTATCTCCTGTTGGCTCGCAGGAGATTCTTGGAGATTCCTGGCCTACTCCGAAGATGAATATCCATGAATATCACGAATTCAGGGCGTTGATCTCCGGCAGCAGCTCCTCGGACATGCGTCGGGTCTGCTCGATCATGTCGGCGGTGCCCGAGGCGATGGGGCGCAGAATGAATTTTCTTGCGCCGGCGGCGATGAACTCGCGCGCGAGTGCCACCATCTCGTCGGTTCCGCCCACGGCCGTGAAGCCGCTGGCGTCGCGGCCGAGCCGCTTTGACAAGAGGCTCGTGTAGCGCTCGACGATGGGCTCATCGGCGCTGCCGAAGCGAAAGCCGAAGCCGGCGCCGAAGTGGTCAGGATCCATCGGCCGGCCGAGTGCTTCGGCGCGGCCCTTGATCGCCTCGATCACGGGCGCGATGTCGCTGGCGTTTTCCACCCCCGCCTGCCAGCCGGTGCCCCAGCGCGCGGTGCGTTCCACCGCCTGGGGCGCCGAGCCGCCCACCCAGAGCGGCATGGGGTTCTGCACGGGTTTCGGCGCGATGCTGGCGCGGTCGAGCTGGAAGTGTTTGCCGGAAAAGGTCACTTCATCTTCGGTCCACAGGCGCGCCATGATCTCCAGGCCTTCGGCGCTACGCTCGCCACGGCCCTTCGTCGGTGTGCCGGTGGCGCCGTAGTCGCGCGACAAGGCGCTGCCCACGCCGAAGGCGGGCAGCAGCCGACCGTTGGACAGCACGTCGATGGTGGCGCAGGCCTTGGCCATGAGCACCGGGTCGCGCAAACCCAGGCTGGCCACGTTCATGCCGAACTTGATCTTCTTCGTGCCGCCGGCAAGTGCGGCCATGACGCTCATGCATTCGAGGTTGGCGTCGGTGCCGATGATGCGGTCGCTCTGCCAGATGGAATCCACCGCGCCGTCGTCGCAGAGTTTGACCCACTCCCAGAACCCGGCACCGTCGTCGAAGGTGAAGTTGGCGATGCCGATACCGGCGCGAATGCTCATCAGATTGGTCTCCGTAAAGTCAGCCGTCGGCGGCCAGACGGTTGGCGAGCCGCTGCATCCAGCCGGTTAAGAGCTCGCGACCGCGGCCGTCGCCCACATCCACCTGGTCGACGCTCGAGAGGCTCATGGCCACCACGCGCAGGGCTGTCGCGTAGTCGGTTTGCAGCTGCGCACGGCTGTAGTCCGAAACTCCGTTGCCGCACAGCGCCTGGTGGTAGTGATCGATCAGTTCCTCGGCGCTGCCATCATCGGTGACTGCACTCGACAGGAAGTAGGCGAGGTCGTATGCGGGGTGGCCGCGGCGCACGAGCTGCCAGTCGATGAAGATGACCTGATCCCTTTCTCCCCGGACGTCGAACATCAGATTGTCCAGGCGCAGATCGTAATGCAGCAGCGTGGTGGGCCCCTGCGCAAGTTGCTGAGTGTGCTCGATGCCGTGCGCTTTGCCGTCGTCCAGATACGGGGCGAGCTTGGGCGCTGCCTCGGGAAACAAGGCGTCGAACGCGGGTCTTGCCTGCACGCTCATGCTGTGGCGCATGCGCATGTCCACGTCCATGGGCAGCAGCCAGAACTGACCCTTCAGACGATCATCGTTCCAATACGCAGCGTGCAGCTTTGCTGCCTGTTCGAGCACCACACGGCAGCGCTTGCGGCTGGCACCGGCCACCTGGTTGCCAGGTTCGGCGCCGCCCACGTCCTCAATGAGCAGGATGTAGCGACGCTTTTTCGACGCGGCGATCCAGCGCCCCAGGCGGGTGGTGATGGCGTTGGTCCAGCGCGGCAGTGCGTCGGCCTTGCGTAGGATGACCTCCTGGTTCTCGCTGCCGCGATCGCGGTCGAAGTCGGCAAAGAGCAGCGTCGGGCAGCGCACGGGCAGCGTGTCGCCGAAGTTCTGATAGAACAGAATCTCCCGCTCGTAGGCGCCGAGGAGCTCACCGACGGTGCGGTTTTCCAGTTTGGGCAGCTTTGCCACCAGGCTGTCGGTAGCGCCGGAGGCGCGGCTGAGCTCAAGGCGCAGGGTGTCGCCCATGAGGCCTTCACCCTCGCCGAGCACGGTCTGCGTGAGGCTCTGCACCGGGTCTGCCGGCGCCATCACATCGTTGAGCCAATCTGCGGTGAGCGCTTCCGGGGTTTCCGGGATGAAGCGCCGCGCCGCCACTACACCAGGTCCAGAATCTGCGAAAGCTTGTCCACCGTGTGGTCCGGGTCGACCGTTGGTGCGCCGCTCTGCAATGGTGCGGGCTTGTCACCGTTCCTGATCAGCACGGTGCGCATGCCGGCCCGTGCGGCGCCGTTCACGTCGTGCTCCGGGGAGTCGCCCACAAACATCACGTGCTCCGCGGCGAGGCCGGACTTTTCGAGGCTTACCTCGAAAAAGCGGGCGTGGGGTTTGCAGGACTGCGCCGCCTCTGAGCTGGTCCAGTGGTGCAGGTAGTCGTGCAGGCCCTCGCGTTCCACCAGCGGGTGCAGCATGTCTTCGTCGATGTTGGACACGATGGACAGGTAGTGGCCGGCATCGCGCAGGGCCGCCAGTGTGTGCAGGCAGTCCTCTTTCAGCGCCAGCCCTTCGACGATATCGGTGTGCTGCGCGTGGTGGTACACGGCGTAGACGTCATCGTCGAAACCGATGCCGAGAATTTGCGTGGCACGGCGGAACGTGTCGCGGAACATGTCCGCATGCAAGTAGTAGTCGAGCTGTGCGTACTCGCGTGCGATCTCATCGTTGGCGGCGCGGTAGGCGCGGCCGATGTCCTCAGGTGCGAGGTGACGCGAGCCGGCCAGTTGGCTCATGGCCTGCATCAGCGCGCGGCCGGTGCGTTTGCGGTTGCCGTCGTAGTGAAACAGCGTGCCGCCCAGATCGAAGAAGATACCGCGAATGTCCATGGCGTCAGTCTAGCCGGATCGCACTGCCGCATCGAGCCGATCGCGCAGGCGGTCGCCGAGGATGTTCAGCGACCAGACCGTGGCAGCCAGAAAACCGGCAGGGATTGCCAGTGCCCAGGGTGCCGCCTGCATGTTCTCCGTGCCGTCGGCGATGAGCACGCCCCAACTCGTGTCGGGCTCCTGTACGCCGAGGCCGAGAAAGCTCAGAAACGCTTCGGCGAGCATGACGCCGGGGACGGTGAGGGTGGCATACACCAGGGCCGGGCCGGCGACGTTCGGCACCACGTGGCGCAGCACGATATGAACGGTGCCTGCGCCGAGGCCGCGTGAGGCTTCGACGAACGCGGCGTGGCGAACACGCAGGGTCTGGCCGCGCACGATGCGGGCGATATCGAGCCAGAACACCGCGCCAAGGGCTGCGAACAACAGCAGGGTGCTGCGCCCGACGACCACCACGAGAAGGATCACCACCAGCACGAAGGGTAAGGCGTAGAGCGTATCGACGATGCGCATCATCACATGATCCGCCCTGCCGCCCAGATAACCGGCAAAGGCACCGTAGGGCACGCCGATGGCGATGCTGACCAGGGTGGCGATGACCGCCACGCCCAGCGACACACGGCCACCGCTGCTCACCCGGGTGAAGAGGTCCCGTCCGGCGAGATCCGTGCCGAACCAATGCGTGGCGGTTGGTGGCGCCTCCATGGCGTCCCAGTCGATATCTTCCAGCGCGTAGCCGGACAGGCTCGCGCCGACGGCGAGGTAGAGCAGCACGGCGGCCAGCAGCACGCTTGCGATTGCAGCGGCCGGGGTGCCGAACAACGTGTGTCTGACAGATGGTTTCACCGGGCCAGCCGGATGCGTGGATCGAGGCGGCCGTAGAGCAGATCGACGGCGAGGTTGAACAAGAGCACGAGGGCGGCATACACCAGGGTGACGCCCATCACCAGGGTGTAGTCGCGGTTGATGGCGCCCTGCACGAAGTAGCGGCCGATGCCCGGCAGGTCGAACACCTGCTCCACCACTACGGAGCCCGCCAGCAGACCGGCGGCCATGGGTCCGAGGTAGCTGAGCACCGGCAACAGCGCTAGCGGCAGGATGTGGCGGAGGAGCACGCGACGTTGCGGCAAACCTTTGGCGGCGGCCGTGAGAAGGTGGGGTGCAGCGAGGGTTTCAACCACAGAGCCGCGGGTGAGACGGGCCACGGCAGCGGTGTACGGTAGCGCCAGGGCCAGCACCGGCAGCACGTAGTGCGCCGGCCCGCCGGTGCCACCCGCCGGCAGGAGCTGCCAGAACACCGCCACCACCATCACGAGCACAGGTGCGGCGACCACCGGCGGCAGGGCGATGCCGAGGCTGGCGATACTCATCAGCAGGGCATCTCGCCTGCTGCCGGGCCGCAACCCGGCGCTAATGCCGATCCACAGGCCGACGCCAGCGGCCAATACCAGCGCGCCGGCGCCGAGGGTGGCGCTCACTGGCATTCCGCGGGCCACCAGGTCGTTCACGGTGAAATCTTTCTGCCTGAACGAAGGGCCGAGATCGCCCTGAGCGAGGGCTGCCACGTAGCGTGCGAATTGATATGGCAGCGGCTCGTCGAGATGGTAGGCGGCGCGCAGGTTGGCCTCCACTTCCGGCGGCAGGGCGCGCTCGCCGTCGAACGGCCCGCCCGGCGCCAGCCGCAGCAGGCCAAACACCGCCGCGACGATCACGGCAAAGGTGAGCACGACACCGGCCAGGCGGCGCGCCAGCCAGGCCAGGCTCATGGATCGACGGCGAGGTAGCGCAGCGGATGCACGTCGCGAGCGTTCTCCCGCCAGCCTCGGATACGCGTGCTGACCAGGCGTTGGGATGCCGCGGCGTAGAGCGGCATCACCGGGTAATCGGCCGATGCCACCGCCTCCGCCTGGGCAAGCAGCGCGTGGCGCGCCGCTACATCAGCCTGCAGCTTCGCCTGTTCGAACAGCGCATCGTATTCGGCGTTCGCGTAGCGGCCGTAGTTGGTGTCGCCGGTGCCGCTGTAGAGCAGTGCCAGGTAGTGCTCGGGGTTTGCTTCCCCAAGCCATGCCGCGTGGCCGACCTCGAAATTGCCCTGGCGCAAGTCGGCGTAGTGAGCGCGCAGTTCCGCCTGATGCAGGCGCGTGCGCACGCCGATCTGCCGCCACATGCCGGCGATGGCCAGGCTCGCTTTCTTGTTGGCAATGCCCGCGGCGTGCTTGAGCGTCACTTCCAGACGCTCGCCAACACCGGCATCCGCAAGCAGTGCCCGCGCCAGGCGCAGGCGTTCCGCCTGCGGCAGGTTGGCGTGGGGCAGGGCCGGTGGCGTGTAGCGCGGCACCATTGGCGGCACCAGCGACTCGGATGGGATGTCGCCGGTTTTCAGCACCTGATGGGTGAGCACGCGGGGCTCGACGGCCAGCGCCAATGCCCGGCGGATGCGCACGTCGTTGAAGGGCGGTTTCGTGGTGTTGAACGCCAGGTAAAAGGCGGACTGCAGGGGCGCCTCGCGCAGTTCCGCCGGACGCTCGGCACGCAGGCGCTCGAGCTCTCCGGCGGGGAAACCGGCGATGGCCTGCAGATCGCCGGTGCGGTAGCGGTTGAAAGCGTTCTGCGCGCTCGCTACCGGTACGTAGGTGGCGCCGGCCAGCGTAGCCGGTGTGTGGAAGTGCTTGTTGCGCGCAAGCTCAATGGCTTCCTGCGGCCGCCAGTCCTTCAGCGTGTAGGCACCGTTGGATACCCAGTGCTCGGGCCGCACCCAGTCGTCGCCGACGCGCTCCACAACGTGTCTCGGCACCGGGTAGCCGGTGGGGTAGAGCAGCCGCTCCGGCAGGTACGGATAAGGCGCTGCGAGCGTGATGACGAGGGTGTGCGGCTGCTCCGCCTGCACGCCCAGCGTGTGTGGCTCCGCCTCGCCAGTGGCGATCTCGCGGGCGTTCGCCAGCGGGTACATGAAATAGGCGAGGCTGGCGGCTGTGGCGGGATTGAGCAGCCGGCGAAAGGCGTACACGAAGTCTTCCGCAGTCACCGGATGACCGTCTGACCAGCGGGCATCCCGGCGCAGGTTGAACTGCCAGGTCAGGCCGTCGTCGGAGGTCTGCCAGGACTCCGCCACTCCCGGCGCGACGCTGCCATCCGCCGCAAAGGTCACCAGCCCCTCGAACAGATCCGTGAGCACGGTTTCCTCTATGCGCAGGTTGTAGCGGTGCGGGTCCAGCGTCGACGGCTCGCCGCCGAGGCCGATGCGCAGCTCCGCCGCAACAGTGGCGCTGAGCAGCAACGTGATGAGGGACAGCAGAAAACGGTGCATAAGTTCCAAGCACTGAAGTGTTGAGACACAATGATGCCATGGCGGAGAAATATCTTGTGATTGGCGGCCTTGGCCTCGTGGGCCGGGCGGTGGTGACGGCGCTCGAACGTGATGGGGTGGACGTGGTGGCGCTGAGCCGTCGAACGCCGCAGACGCCAGGCCAGGCGCGGTGGCTGTCGGTGGATCTCACGGATCGAGCCGCTTGCGCGGACGCTTTCCGCTCGCAGGCATGCCAGGGCGTAACGAATATCGTCTACTGCGCGCTGTACGAGCGGGACGACCTCATCGGCGGCTGGCGCCATGAGGAACAGATACGGACCAACGCGCGGATGCTCGAGAACGTGCTCAATCATCTGCAACCCGCGCGGCACCTGACCCTGCTGCAGGGCACTAAGGCCTATGGCGCCCACCTGCGGCCCATGTCGTTGCCGGGCAAGGAATGGCAGCCGCGGCCGGCAGGCGCCAACTTCTACTGGAACCAGGAAGATCTGGTGCGCGAGCGCGCAGCTGCCGGTGGCTGGGCGTTTTCCATTCTGCGCCCACAGATCGTCTGCGGTGTCGCCCAGGGCAGCCCCATGAACACCGTGGCTGCCATCGGCGTGCTGGCAGCCGTGCAGCAGGCGCAGGGTTTGCCGTTCACCTTTCCCGGCGGCGGTGACTTCGTTACCGAGGCGACCGACGCCGACCTGCTCGCCGAGGCCGTTCTCTGGGCCGGACGCAACCCGATAGCTGCCGGTGAGACCTACAACGTGACCAACGGTGATGTTATCCACTGGCCTTCCCTTTGGCCGGAGTTGGGCAGCTCGCTGGGAGTGGATGTGGGCGATCCGCAGCCCTTGCGCCTTGCCGAGGAGATGCCGAAACACGAAGCGATCTGGAACGAGGTCGTTCGCACGCACAACCTGCGGGCGCA
>JAUIED010000127.1 GCA_030428905.1 Gammaproteobacteria bacterium | reverse complement strand
ATGAACGAGTTCACGACGATGCAAGCAGTCGCGCCCCTGGTTCCGTCCGGGCGGTCGTAGTCCCAGATGTGGCCAGCGTAGTTCGCTTCATTTTTGGAGCAGTTGTACTGATTGTTGTTTTCGGCTCCGATGGCGTTGACGGCAGGAGCTCGATAGGCTGATCGTATGCTTATCCTGCCCAAGGCTTCCTGGATGGGTTCAAGGACTTCTTCACAAAGGAGGGTGCCTACCTCGATCGCCTTGTCCGGGTAGTCCGGAATATTCGGAATGCCTTCAATCTGTGATATTTCCGAATACAGAAAGTCTCTCATGAAGAACGACTTGGATAACCTCACGCGACCAAGTGCCTCCAAGGTCTTTACCGAAGCTGGCTTCCTCATTTGTGCTACTGACTCTTGGCGAGCACCTATTCTAGATTCACAGGACGAACTTGCATAAGTGCCTTGAAGCACTTTGGGCGAGGAGGGATCGGGTTACTCCGTGACACCGATCGTAGAGGTTGCTTGTCACAAGTATTGTGGTCGCGCGGTCAGGGGTTGCTGATGCTGGTGGGTGCCTACCCCAATATTGAGGCGAGCGCGCGCCTTAGTATGGCGCCGAGTATGGGCGTCGGCGGCGAATTTTGGAAAAGGCCTTTGAAATCAAGGGGTTGGATAAGTATATGGCGTCCCCTAGGGGAGTCGAACCCCTGTTGCCGGGATACGAACGCGCACTGCGCGGTCGGTGGTGCGCGCCAAATCGCGTGCATCGCGATTTGGAAGAAGCGCGACAGCGTTTTCATCCCGCGAGGCGGGTGGGGTATGAACACGGTGAACAGAATGGCGTCCCCTAGGGGAGTCGAACCCCTGTTGCCGGGATGAAAACCCGGTGTCCTAGGCCTCTAGACGAAGGGGACAAGCAGGAAAGGCGCGCATTCTATGAACCTGTACAGCTTGGGTCAACACTGATCGTAACTGATCGGGCGCCCTCGTCGTAAAGACACGCCGAGCATGACCTCGGCGGCGAAATGCCTCAAACTAGATACCCAACTCCGCTCAGGGTTGGTCGGCAAAGTAGATGGATCTAGCTTCCCTTCTCCCCGATAAGCTGAATCAGGCCGATATTGAGACGCAACGCCGAGCCCGGTTGGTGGTTCTGGCGGTGTTTGTTGCCAACCTGTCGACGCTGATGATCGTCGGCATGTTGCTTTACCTCGGCCATCCGCACACTGCGGGGCTCGTGCTCTGGACGGTTGCGCTGCACACCGGAGTGTATGCGTTGCTGGTTGTGACGTGTGCGACGCGGTTGGCTAGCCATGTCTTCCTCTCGTTGATCTTCTTGGAGCTGGCCTGGGATTTTGGCGCTGGGAGCAGCTACTCCGTGCTTGCTACGATTCTGCTGCCACTGGCCGCGTCGGCGCTCCTTGGCGTAAAAGGGGGCGTGGTCTGGACGGCGATCGGAATGGCCTGGGCAGGCGTGCTCGGGCCCTTCTTCGTGCGGGCGGATGACTTTTCGGTGCCGCTCAGCCTGAGCGCTGCTTGCATGACCTTTTCCGTGGGTTTGGCAGCAATAGCCATCGAAGTGAACCGGGCTGGAGCGATGCGTCGTGCGGCAAGTGCGACGACGAGCCTGAGATTGCGCGACGAAGCCATGGCGGAGTTCCTCAACACCACGTTTCCGGCGCACCTGGCCACCGACCAGACTGGCATCACCCGGGCCAGCGAAGAGGCTGCTGAGCTCCTCGGGGAGAGTGTCGAAAGCCTCTGCGGCAAGCGCCTGATCGACCTGCTGCATCCTGAAGATGCACCGCAGGCACTGGTGCAATTTCAGGCCGGTGCAGCGCATGGCTTCAAGGTGGAGGTGCGGCTGCAGCGTGGTGACGGCACCTATATCTGGGTGGAGGGGTTCGGCGTACCTCTGCGGGGTGATGCGAATGAGGGTGCGGATGATGTGCCGTGGATGTTTGCCGCACGTAACATCGACGATGAGCGTCGATATCGAGATAACTGGCAGCGTGCCCAGCGACTGGAAGGCGTCGGCTTGCTGGCTGCCGGGGTGGCGCATGATTTCAATAACCTGTTGACGGTGATCCGTGGCTTTACCGAGCTGATGCCGGACAGCGAAGAGCGCTTGCACGTGTTGAATGCCGCCGACAAAGCGGCTGAGCTGACCACCAGTCTGATGCACTTTGGCCGTGTTGCACCGCAAACCGGCCACGCGGTGGATGTGCGCGCGGCGATCGAAAAGTGGCAGCCCATGTTCGTCAGTGTCCTCGGTGAGGATTGTCGTCTGTCGATGTGCCTGGATATCTCGTCGCCGAAAGTGGTCATGAGCGACAGTCAGCTCAATCAGGTGCTGCTCAACCTCGTTACTAATGCCAAAGAAGCCATGCCCTCGGGGGGCACGCTGCACCTGGAGCTGGCGCGGGATGTGCTGGACGATGAGATGGCTAGGGTGCGCGGCGTCGTGCCAGGGCCCTTCATCCGGGTCAGCGTGCGAGACACTGGTGTTGGCATGAGCCGAGCGGTTCGTGAGCGAGCGTTTGATCCGTTCTTTACCACCAAAGAAGTGGGGCAGGGCACTGGGCTGGGCCTCGCCAGCGTCTACGGGATCGTTCAGCAGCGCAGCGGTGCCATCGAGATCGACAGCGTTTCGCAGCGTGGTACCCAGGTGACGATCTGGCTGCCGGAGGTCACTGACGAATCGGTGCAGGAACAGCGTCAGGATGCGGATTCCGAGCCTCTGGTTGTGCTGGGCCACACACCGCGTGTGCTGCTGGTTGAGGATAATCACGAGATTCGGGCCTGGGCGGAGCGGGCCCTGAATGACCACGGCTTTGCAGTGGTGTGCAGGGAGAATGCGGACGATGCGCTTGTCGAGCTGCAGGACACCTGTCCCGACCTGCTCATTACGGACATCGTCATGGCGGGAATGCGAGGCACGGATCTGGCCCGGGCGGCGCGGGAGCGGTACCCCAACGTTGCCGTGCTGTTTATGTCGGGCTACGCCGACCGCGTCATTCACGACTGGCGCCAGGCCGCGCACGGAAACGCCCGTTTCCTGGCAAAGCCATTTGGCGCTGCGGACCTGGTGCGCGAAGCGGAAGCCCTCCTGACAGATCGTTTTGCTGCATAAGGCGGGTGTCGTTCCCCTCCTGCCGGTGCTCGACGATTCGAGGCCACCCTCCACATATTCCCATTACATATTTATACGCCGGCGACACAGAACGGGGGCGCACTTCATAGGAAGATAGAGTTTTCGCTGTGAGGGAGTCACGACACATGCGCCAAGGTTCCATGGCCCTGATGGGCAAAATCTTCCGTAAGAACGATGTGCCATATCTGGTGATTGACGAGGCTGTCGAGTCCGATCGAATGCTGGTTCGCCGCATCGATGGCACGCGTCAGGTGCTGGAAATGGCGGCCGCTGAGATCGTCGATGGACTGCAGAAGAAGCGCGTGGCCTGAACCAGGCGGGGCTGTGGGAGGGTTGCCGTGCGTGTCATGGTATAGGCTCTCCGCAGCCATTGTGATCATAGATGTCTCCACCAGGCCCTTGCCTGACCCTACGGGTGCTGCGGCAGCTGCCTGCAGCGTCTGAGCCGGCATTGCAATAGCCACCGAGGCCTGTTTTTGGGGCGCTGTTCCGCGGTCGGGTCGCTGGGCGATGCCCTGGTGGCAACGCCTGGAGGCAAAAAACTGGTCCGGCTGTTGACGGTAGCCCGAACTGTGGTTGGCCGCAGGACCAGCGCAGGGCACAATCTACGGCCCTTACTGCCCCGCGAAGTCTGCTTGAATCCGCTTCACCTCTATTTGTCCGGCACTGCCAGCTGGTTCATGTCCGCCGGTCTTCAGGGGGTCATGTTCTCGTGGCTGGTGGCCATGGTGCTGTTCGAAACACCGGAGAAGGTCGGTTTAGCGCAGACCATCTTTCTACTGCCAGGCCTGTTTCTCGTGCTGCTTGGTGGCGGCCTCGGCGACCGTTACGGGCCGGCGCGTGTGGCGACGGTGGCGCAGTGTTTCGGCGTGTTGCCGCCGCTGTTTCTGGCATGGGCGGTGTACACCGAGGCACTCTCGTTCTCCACGATGCTGTTGTTCGCGGTGGCCATGGGGTGTGTGCAGGCAATTGTCACGCCAGCACGCGATGGGCTGCTCAACGAGGTGGCCGGCGGGCGGGTGCAGCGTACGGTCATGCTCACCAGCCTCATGCAGTTCGGATTTCAGATCGTCGGCGTGCTTCTTGCCGGGTTGGCGGATCGCGTCGGCGGTGCAATCGTTCTGCTCGCTCAGTCTCTGATCATTGCCACGGGTGCATTGGCACTCAGTCAGCTCCGGCCGCTCGACGTGTTGCAATCACAACAGCAAAACCTGATCGGAGGCATCCGTGAGGGCGCGCGCACGGTGCTGGATTCGCCTGGGATGCGTTCGATATGCATACAGAACATCGCTATGGGTATCCTGTTCATGGGCTCGTTCATGGTGACCATGCCCCTGCTGGTGCGAGAAGTGTTTTCCGGCTCTGCCGGCGAGTTGAGCGCGGTCAACGCCGTGAACGCATTCGGTCTGTCGCTGACCATCGCCATTCTGCTGCGGTTTGGTGACATTCAGCGGCAGGGGCGCGCGTTGCTGCTTGCTCAGGGTATTGGCGCGCTGGTGCTGTTGTGTGGCGGTATTGCCCCGACGCTGCCGGCATTTCTCTTCGTGTCGTTTGCCTGGGGCGTTTGCGGTGGTATGGCTATGACCATGTCTCGCACCATCATGCAGGAACTCGCCCCGCCGCAGCAGCGCGCGCGTGTGATGTCTTTTTACGCGCTCACGTTCATGGGCGCAGGCCCCATCGGCGCGACGGTGGCGGGTTTGATGGTGGGTGCATTCGGTCCTCAGATGGCGTTAATGGTTGCTGCTTCGGTGATGACCGTGGTGGTGCTCACCATGGCCCTGTTCGGCAACCTCTGGCGTCTGCAAACTCAGGCGGCTGTATGAGCACCCGGTTGGCGGTGGACATCGGCGGTACGTTCACCGACGTCGTCCTCGATGTTGGCGGAGTACTGCATACCACAAAGGTACTCACGACCTATGACGACCCGGCGCGCGGGGTCATGCAGGGTGTGGCGCAGGTGATGGATGCCGCTGGAGTGCAGCCGCTGGAAGTTCGCCTCATGCTGCACGGTACGACGCTGGCCACCAATGCGCTGATCGAGCGCCGTGGCGCCCACACCGCGTTTCTCACCACATCCGGTCATCGCGATGTGCTGGAGATGGCGCTGGAGAACCGTTTCGAGCAGTACGATGTGAACGTGCGCCGGCCCGAGCCGCTCGTGCCCCGTCACTTGCGGATCCCCATTCGCGAACGGCTGGCCGCCAATGGCGACGTACTCGTCCCGCTGGATGAAAGCGATGTGCTCGAGGCCGCGCGGCAGCTCGAAGCGGCGCAGGTGGAGAGCGTGGCGGTCGGTTTTCTGCATGCTTACGCTGATCCGGTACATGAAGACCGTGTTGCTGAGTTGCTCACGGCGCGGCTGCCTGGGGTTGCAGTGACGACGTCCAGCGCCGTGTGTCCTGAAGTGCGTGAATACGAGCGTTTCTCTACTGCCGTGGCCAATGCCTACGTCAAGCCGCTCATGTCCCGATACCTGGACAGCCTGCAGGCGCAGCTCACGTCCATTGGCATGTGTGCGCCCATACTCCTCATGAGCTCCGGTGGCGGGCTGACAACGTTGGAGGCTGCCAAAGCCTTTCCCATTCGTCTGGTGGAATCCGGACCTGCCGGAGGCGCGCAGCTTGCGGCGGCGCATGCGCGGCGCGAAGCCTGGGATCACGTGTTGTCTTTCGACATGGGCGGTACCACTGCAAAAATCTGTCTCATTGATCATGGTATGCCTCAGCTGTCGCGGTCCTTTGAAATCGATCGCGTCTATCGGTTTAAGAAGGGCAGCGGTTTGCCGGTTCGCATCCCCGTTGTGGAAATGGTGGAGATCGGTGCTGGGGGCGGCTCTCTCGCGCAGGTAGATCGGCTCGATCGCATCGCTGTGGGTCCCGAGAGTGCCGGCTCGGAGCCCGGGCCGGCGTGCTACGGGCTTGGTGGCGAACGCCCGGCGGTGACCGACGCGGATCTTCTGCTTGGCAAACTGCGGGCGGAGGTGTTTGCAGGTGGCACCATGACGCTCGATGCGGAGCGGGCGGAGTCGGCGGTGCGCCGTGCTGTTGCACAGCCGCTGGGCCTGAGCACGGATGACGCTGCATGGGGGGTGAGCGAAACGGTGGACGAGAACATGGCGCTGGCGGCTCGCGCCCATGCCAGCGAATGGGGACGCTCTTTGGACAACCGCACCATGATCGCTTTTGGCGGCGCGGCACCCCTGCATGCCGCGAATCTGGCCGGCAAGCTGCGAATGTCTCGAGTGGTGGTGCCCCCACATGCGGGTGTGGGCAGCGCGGTGGGCTTTCTGTTAGCACCGATCAGCTTCGAAGTCGTGCGTTCTGAGCACGTCGATCTTCGAAGTTTGCATGACAATGATGTGGCGGTGTTGCTCGAACACATGCGACGGGAGGCGCGTGCGGTGGTTGCAGATGCAGCAGGGGATGCTGCGCTCGTGGAGTGTGTCCGAGCCTATATGCGGTATGTGGGACAGGGCTTCGAGGTGGCGGTGGATGTTCCCGCGTCTGGCGAGGGGCTCGCCGGCGCGTTGCGTGACGCATTTGAGGCTGTCTACAGAAAGCTGTATGGCCAGGTCATTCCGGGTCAACCCGTGGAGGTGTTGAGCTGGACATTGAGCCTCGCCACCGCAGCATCGACACCTGCGGAGGCGATGTCCACCCCCACTGGAGGCGGCGGCGAGCCAGGCCGCACGCGGATCTATGACGGCCGGCAGCGACGCGAAGCGCCGGTTTATCAACGCGCGTTGCTCGTGCCAGGCATCCGATACTCCGGCCCGGCGCTGGTGGAAGAGGTGCAGACCACGACGGTCGTGCCGGTGGGATGGGAGTTCCATGCAGACCTGCGGGGGCAGTTGATCTTGGAGGTGCATTCATGACGTACAAGGTATTCCAGTGGGCGAGCGGCACGGTGGGTTCACATGCAGCGCGACTCGTTGCTACCCGCGAGCCTTACGAGCTCGTTGGCCTGCATGTGACGAGCGCGGCGAAAGTCGGCGAGCGGGTGGAAGACATCATCGGCGTGCCGGCGGGAGACGTGCGGGCGACGGGCGACATCGAGGCGATAATCGCCTCGGATGCCGATGTGGTGGTGCACGCGCCGCTGGCATCGAAGGTGTATGGCGACAATCCGGAACAGGACCTCGACGACATTTGCCGTTTGCTGGCTGGTGGCAAGAACGTTATCACGGTGGTGGGGTATCTGTACCCGCAGGCGCACGGAGACACGGTGGTGGAGCGGCTGCGCGATGCCTGCCTGGAAGGCGGGTCTACGTTTCACGGCACCGGGCTCAATCCGGGCTGGATGGGGGATCTGCTGCCGCTGACCATGACCGCTCTATCCGGGCGTATCGAGCGCATCCACGTGCTCGAAATCTCCAACTTCCAGTACTACCCATCGCCGGAGATCATGTTCGAGTCCATGGGTTTCGGCTCGCCCGAGGCGGTGTTCCGCGAGCAAGGTCAACGCCGTGCGGATTGGCTGGATGGCTTGTTCCGCGAAAGCATCATGCTGCTGGCGGATGGTGTGGGCTTACGACTGGAAGATGTCACTCGCGATATGCAGCTGGCGTTGGCGCCTGAGCCGCTGGAGACGGCTGCCGGTATGGTGGCTGCCGGTACCGTTGCCGGTCAGCACTGGCGGTGGGCAGGCGTGGCGGGCGGCGCGGATCGCATCGTGCATGAGACGGTATGGCGCATGCACGAAAGCGTGGCGCCGGAGTGGCCGGTGGGTGCGCACAGCATCCGAATTGATGGTGCACCATCCATGCATCTGAATCTCGACGCCGATTATGTGAGCGATGGGCTGATGGCGACGGCGGTACATGCAGTGAACGCCATTGCCCCTGTATGCGTGGCGCCACCAGGAATAAAAACGCCGCTCGACCTGCCGCGCATTACCGGCTATGGGGCGTTCGATGGGTGAGATTGATCGGCGCATCAGTTATCCCTTGTTATGGAACCGCCTGCTCGCCATCGTCGAGGAGCAGGCGCAGGTGCTCATGCGCACGGCTTTCTCTACGGTAGTGCGAGAGGCAGGCGATCTGAGTGCCGGAGTGTTCGACACCCGCGGGCGCATGCTCGCACAGGCGGTGACCGGTACGCCCGGTCACGTCAACTCCATGGCAGAGGCGGTGGTGCATTTCCTTGATGCGTACCCGCTGCGCACGCTGGTGCCGGGGGATGTGCTCGTTACCAACGACCCGTGGCTCGCTACCGGCCATCTCAACGACTTTACTGTCGTCACACCTGTGTTCCGTGAAGGTGTGTGTGTTGCGGTGTTTGCCTCCACCAGCCACATCGCCGATGTCGGCGGCAGGGGGTTTGGCGCTGATGCGCGGGAGGTTTATGAGGAGGGTCTGCGCCTGCCCATCATGCATCTGTTTCGCGCCGGCGAGGTGGACCAGACGCTGATGCAGATCGTGCGTGCGAACGTGCGTGACCCTGTGACTGCGGAAGGGGACCTGTATTCGCTTGCAGCCTGCAACTACGCAGGCGCCCAGGCACTCCTGGCGCTGTACGACGACTTTCCGGGGCTCGATCTCGACGACGTTGGTGGCTATATAATCGACACCTCGAAGGACGCCATGCTGGCCGAGATCGATTCGCTGCCTCGCGGATCGTGGCGCTACGCCATGACAATCGATGGCTACGATGCGCCGCTGGCGTTGTGCTGCCGCTTGAGTGTGACCGAGGCGGGTATCGTGCTCGATTTCGACGGCAGCGCCGCGGCCTCTGCCTACGGAATCAACGTGCCCATGGCGTACACCACGGCGTATGCCTCGTTTGCGGTGCGCTGCATCGTCGGCAGCGACGTGCCGAACAATGCCGGATCGCTCTCGGTCATCGAGGTGCGCGCGCCACAGGGCAGCGTGCTCAACGCGCTGCCGCCTTGCGCGGTCTCGGCGCGCCATTCGGTTGGCCAGATGCTGCCCGATGTGGTGCTTGGCTGCCTGGATCAGGTGCTGCCGGATCGCGTGCCCGCGGAAGGCGCGTCATGCATCTGGAATCCGGTGTTCCTGGGTGATGGTTTTGTGATCAATCCGATCTACAACGGTGGCACCGGCGCGCGAGCCGATAGCGACGGCTTGAACACCACCGCATTTCCCTCTGGCGTTCGCACTACCTCCACCGAGGTAAACGAGCTGACCTCACCCCTGGTGATATGGCGGCGCGAACTGCGTGAGGGCAGCGGCGGTGAGGGCCGCTATCGCGGCGGCCTGGGGCAGGTGGTGGAAGTAGGCCACAGGCATGGTGGTGTGTTCGAAGTGTCGAAGATGTTCGACCGCGTGCATCACCCGGCGCGAGGCCGCCAGGGTGGCGGTGACGGTGCGGCGGGTTCGGTGCACCTGAAGTCAGGGCAGCCGCTCCTGGGCAAAGGCCGGGAAACCGTTCCTGCCGGAGATGTGCTGGTTCTGCACACCCCGGGCGGCGGCGGTCTCGGCGACCCGGAGCAGCGGCCCGCTGAAGCGCAGGCCTCCGATCGGCTGGGCGGCTACACACCTGGCTGAGTACCCGGCGGTTGATGCAGGCGCCGGGTGGCGTACATCAACGCCGCGAGACCTGCCAGCAGTACGAAGGTGCCAGCCAGCAGCGCGTAATCCTCCAGAGTGAGCAGAACGTACAGCGTGCTGTAGAGCGCGGCGATGATGGCCGCTATGAGCAGGCTGGCGCGTGTGCGCCTGGTAATGGCATGGATGTACCAACCGATCAGGCCGGTGATGAGCAGCGTTGCAACCGTGTATGCGGCCACGAACGGCAGATGTTCGGATAGTGACAAAGCAGCCAGATAGAACAGCGACAGGCCTGCGCCGGTAACACCATACTGCACGTAGTGAAAACGCATGCCGCTGCCCAACTCGAAGCACAGCAGTGCGAGGAACGTCAGGCTGATGAACAAAACCCCGTACTTTACGCCGCGATCTACCAGGCGGTAATCGGTGACGGGCTCGTGCAGTGTTACCTTCGCGCCGCCGAAAGCAATGCCTTGCTCGGTGGCGCGCCAGTGGGATGGCAGCTCGCGCGACAACGCGTGCACCGACCATACGGCAGCAAACCCATCGCTGGTGATGTCGTATTCCTGCGGCAGATAGCGGCCGCTGAAAGAAGGGTGCGGCCAGGTAGCACGCAGCTCGATGTGCGTATCGTCGCCGATGGGTGACAGCGCGAGCGTATCGCTGCCTTTTGCGGAGACTGCCAGACGGAAGGGGAGCTTGCGGTCTTGCGGAACCGATGCTTTGGCGCGCACGCCGCTGCCGAGCCAGGCTGCGCCAGTCGTCGCCTCCAGCGCCACATGCTCACCAGCCAGCGCAAGTTCCGGCCTGGTTGCCAGCGCCTGCGTATGCGTGATGCCGAACACGACCTCGGCGTGGTCGAGGTCCAACCGCAGCGCATCGGTGGTTTCCGGCAGCTCGAACATGCCCTGGAACGTCAGCTCGGATTGGTACACCGGTATCTCGTAGATGGCGCGCTGGCGATACTGGTGGCGCAGCGCACCCTGTATATCGAGCTGTGTCGGTAGAAACACGCGGCGTGCACGGCAGTCGCTCCATTGCAGCTCGTCGTCGCCATCGCGTACCCGGCACCGGTACAACTCATCGACGACCAGAAAGGGGCCGGCGAGCGTTTGCCGGCCGCCCCAGGACTGTGAAACTTCCCTGCGTGCATCGTCGTAGTAGCTCTGTCTGTCCCAGACGATACTGCCCACAAACAACAGCGGCACGGTCATGGCCAGTGACAGACCGGCAATGATCAGAAAGCGCAGGGTAGTGGATCGGTCAGCGTTTTGTTGCATGTCATGCTCCGAATCTGCGCTCGCGCGCAGCGTAGGTGTTAATCGCCTTGTGCAGGTGATCGGTTGTGAAGTCGGGCCAGCGCACGTCGCTGAAGTAGAGCTCAGCGTCAGCACACTCCCAGAGCAGAAAGTTCGACAGGCGCTGCTCGCCGCCGGTGCGGATGAGCAGGTCGACGGGTGGCGTGCCGCTTCCTGTCTGCAGAGCGGCGGTGATGCGCTCTACGTTCACGTTGGCGCCGACGCTGCGGATGGCGTCAGCTATGGCCGCTCTGGCGTCGTAGTCGAGTGCCAGGTGGATAGTGCGCGTGCCATGGGCCGTTTCCCGCTCGAGCTGCTCGATGGCGGCCCGCAGCGCAGCCGGTAGCCGATCCCGGCGGCCGATCACCCGCACGCGGGCAGCGCCGTCGCCGCACAGTGGTAAAAGTCGCCGCAGTGCGGTGCCGGCCAGCCGGAACAGCTGCGCAACCTCCTGTTGGCTGCGTCGCCAGTTGGCACTTGCGAAGGCAAACAAGGTGAGGTTTTCGATAGGGGTTTCGCGCAACCACTGCACCGTCTCTATGGCGCGTTCCAGGCCCTGCGCGTGTCCTTCGGCTGCAGGCAGTTGGCGCTCCCGCGCCCATCGTCGGTTGCCGTCCATGATGATTGCTACATGGTTCGGCGCATTCGATAGGTGCAAAGTACTTTTAAATGCAAAGTTATCAGATGAAAAAAAAGGCGAAGAAGAGGGCGACAAAGAAGGCGGGTCGATGGTCATGTTGTCAGGCCTTGGTTGCTTTGATGAGCGCTTCCATGTGCGCAAGGTGGCGCTCGAGTGCCTTACGGCCGGAGGCCGTCAGCCGATACTCGGTCTTGGGCTGGCGGCCATCGAAACGCTTGGACTGGTCGATGAAGCCGGCTTCTTCCAGCTTGCGTGCGTGCACGCTCAGGTTACCGTCTGTGGCATCGAGCAGGGACTGCAACTCGCGGAACGACAGCTTCTCGGCAACCGCAAGGCAGGAAAGCATGCCTAACCGCACGCGGTCGTTGAGCAGCCGTTGTTCTGCGCGATCCTGCGGATCGCTGATCAACCCCGAGATGGCGCGAAGATTCGCCTCGGAACGGGTGTCGGTTTCCTTGCTAGCCGCCATGGTGCTTCATCACCTGCCAGCCGAAGATCAGATGCAGTAAGCCGAACGACAGGGTCATGGATGTGTTCAGCCAGTGCGTTGGCAACGTCATGCTGATGAGCCCTGCACCTAGAAATGCAGCCCCCATGATGGCGATCGGCCGTGCTGCGTAGGTGCCCGCCGCCAGCACACCGCAGCCGTAACACAACAGCCACAGGCAAGGCAGCAGCTTGCTGAGTTCGGTAGCCCAGAGAGAGTGTGTGACCACGGCGGCGATGGTGATCGGCGGAATCAGGCACAGCAGGAAACGATTAACTGGGTCGAGCAGGGGGCCGGTGTCCCGCCTACGGGATTTCCACACGCTGCCGATGATTCCGGCCAGCGCGGCGACAGGCGCTGCGGCCAGCCAGTAGAGCATCTGCTCGCCGAGCGTCTCGCCGCTGTTGGCAAGCGCGCCAGCAATCAGCGCAATGCCGCCCATGACCATGATGGACTTGCCGGAGACGGTGGAAAGACCTTCGGCGCGCGCCATGGCCTTGCGGATGTAGGACAGGTCGTCTTCAGCGCGTGAGTGCAGGTCGATGAGCATGGCTTGGGCTCATGTTGCTCGAAACAGCGGTAGTTTAGCCTGCAACCAAAGAGCTTTGCAACGCAAAGTGCGTCGGTTTGGCGGTGAATTGCTCAGTCTGTGACGGGATGCACGAGAGTGGTTGCACGCGGCGAAGAAGCGGCTACAATTCGCAGCCCACACATGCTGTGGGCCCTGTGCGGGAATAGCTCAGTTGGTAGAGCGCAACCTTGCCAAGGTTGAGGTCGCCAGTTCGAACCTGGTTTCCCGCTCCAAATACCGAAAAAGCCGCCTCCGGGCGGCTTTTTTTGTTGCTT
This sequence comes from Gammaproteobacteria bacterium, assembly GCA_030428905.1. GTDB lineage: Bacteria > Pseudomonadota > Gammaproteobacteria > Pseudomonadales > Azotimanducaceae > SYFY01. Next base: position 134 of record JAUIED010000127.1, on the reverse strand, counting down.
ACCTTTCCCAGATGCTCCTATTTTCGTGATTCTGCTGCGTTGCCACGCCAACTTGCCATAGAATGAGACGCATTACCCAATAACAAATATCGTCGCTGTGACGGCGACCTACAGCCACAGAGGGGAACAGCATG
>JAUIED010000341.1 GCA_030428905.1 Gammaproteobacteria bacterium | reverse complement strand
ATGGGCGACTATTCGGCAAGCCAGGGCATCGACCTGAGCGTGTTGTACGGACAGTACAAGTATCCCGGCGACATCTTCCACTACGCAAAATTCCGCGTCGCCATGGCAGCGCGGGCGCGCGGTATCGACGCCATCGACGGCCCCTTCGGCAACATCAAGCACCTGGAGGGCTACCGGGAGTCGTGCCTGCAGGCTCGGGCGCTGGGTATGGTCGGCAAGTGGGCGCTGCATCCCACGCAGATCGAGCACGCCCAGGAGATCTTCACACCCGATCCAGACGTCGTGGCCGATGCCCGCAAGATGACCGCCGCCTACCGGGAATCAGAAGCCAGAGGCGAAGGTGCGGTGATGATCGACGGTAAGTTCGCCGACGCGGCGACCATCCGATTGATGGCAAACGCACTGGATCTGGCTGATCTGTTCGGGATGTGAGGCGCTGCGCTTCAGCCCGTCCACAGGTTGATCAGAACCGCGATCAGCAGTACCTGCGGCAGGGTGATCAGCGGCAGGAACAGCGCTACCCGCCAGGAGCTCGTGGCTTCTCTCAGCACCACCACCTCGGTGTAGTCTGTGGCGACGCCGCCCATGAGGAAAGCGAAGCTGTTACCCGGCGCGCCTGCGCGGGTGAGAATGTCCGCGGCGATGGGCGTGGAGCCTTCCGAACAGACCTCGAGCACCGTCGCCAGCACCATGGTTACGGCCAGACCCAGCATCGTCGGCCCGAACAGCGCTTCGAACTGATCCGGCGATACCAACGCGCGGAGTAGGCTTGCAAGCACCACCCCGAACAGAATCCAGCGCACCACCATGCGCGATTCGCGCACGCCGTCTGCCAGCATGCTGGCCATCGTCGCCGGAGTAACACGCACGGCTCGAAGCTGTGTCTTTGCTTCTGGCCAGAAACGAAATCCGTGGGGTAGCTCGTGCCGGTTCTGGTTGGCTGGCAGCACACCCCCGCGTACCAGGCGGTCGAAGATCAGCCCGGTGATCACTGCTACCACCATGGACAGCAGCACGAACGCTGCCGTCCAGCCAACACCGATGAGCGCCACCAGCAGCACCACAAGGGAGAATGAGTTCCACGGGCTCGACACCAAAAAGGCAATCACCTGGCCGGTGCTGGCGCCCCGTTCGTAGAGCTTGGTACCCACCATCAGCACGCCGTGGCTGCACAGATCCAGTAGCACGCCCGCAAGCGCGGCCCGCATTACACCGCGTCCACCCGGCTGGGCACCAAGGGCGCTCATGACGAACTCTCGCGGCACCCGATTGAGCAAGCTGATCATGAGCACGCCTATGAGCACGCCCCACCACATGGTGTTGACCAGCTCGAACACGGAGTGGGTGAAGCCAGCCCACCAGCCGTCGCCGTGCACGTGCATGCCGCCCAGGGCGAGTTGCCCCGCGTAGGCCGCAGCGACGATGGCAGCCGAGCCCCACAACAGCCAGTCGACGCTGCGTTTGGGCGCGTGGCAGGGTGGGACCTCTTCTGCGTGGCAACTGCTCATGATGTGGTCACTTGATGATTTGCGTGCAGTTTGGGCTATAGTTGCAGCCTGAACATGGGCATACACTATACCCCTACCCAGTATATTGCAATCATGGGAACGCAAACGTCATGAAGCTGCAGAAAGACGCCACCATCAAACGTCTGAACAGAATCGAAGGCCAGGTGCGCGGCATCAGCCGCATGATCGACGAAGAGCGCTACTGCATCGATATTCTGCAGCAGATGCAGGCCATCAAGAGCGCGCTGGCGAAGGTAGAGGACGCAATTCTCAAAGACCACGCGGCAACCTGTGTTGACCGCGCCATCGCGTCAGGCAACGAGGCCGATCAGCGGCGCAAATTCGATGAGCTGATCGACCTCATCGGCAAGGTCAAGCGCTAACAGGCTGCTGAGCCTCAGGGCGCGACCAGCAGCTTGCCGGTGTTGCCGCCGGACATCAGCATGCCGAGCGCCTTGGGGAATTGTTCAATGCCATCGACGACAGTCTCCGGCATCTCGAGCTTGCCTTCCGCTAGCCACTTGGAGATGTCCGCCTCCATCTTCGGAAACTCAGCCGCGTAGCGATCCACCGTGAAGCCGCGCATGCTCGCATTGCGTTCTGCAACGCGCAGATACAGAGCCGGCCCTCGCACGGTACTCATATCGTTGTACTGCGAGATGGCGCCACAGATCACCACGCGCGCACCGCTGGCGATCTTATCGAGCACCACATCGAGGAGCTCACCCCCGACGTTGTCGAAATAGACGTTCACGCCGTCTGGCGCGAGTTCTGCCAGCCGCTCGGCA